>NZ_CP018155.1:2690000-3019213 GCF_001889045.1 Tenacibaculum todarodis
ATATCTTGTGGAGAAATACCTTCTTTTTTTGCACGCATTGGTATTGCTGCACCGTGTTCATCTGAACCACAAATGTATATTACATCATTATCTGTTAAACGCAAGTAACGTGCGTAAATATCTCCTGGAACATAAACACCAGCTAAATGCCCAATATGGATTGGTCCATTTGTATATGGTAAAGCTGCGGTTATGGTATATCTTTTTGGTGATTTCATTTCTTTTGATTTTTGCCCCACAAAAGTACAAAACACGGTTGATTTTGTTACATTTACATTGCAATAGATTTTTAATCTATTTGAATTAAGAAAAAAAGACATTATTTTGAAGAATAAAATTCACTTTTTATTGATTTTTTTGCTGATGAATTCCTTAGCAAACGCTCAAACCAATCCTATGAAATTAATAACTCCACCATTTTTACAAAAAGGAGATACAATTGCTATTGTTGCGCCTGCTGGAATTTTAAAAAACCGAAAAGCAGTTATTAACTTAGCTAAAAAACAAGCTGAGGTTTGGGGTTTAAAAGTTGTTTTTGGTAAAAACATGTTTAAAACTGATAATCATTTTGCTGGAACGGATGAAGAACGTTGTCAAGATTTTCAAGATGCGTTAGACAATCCGAATATTAAAGCAATTTGGGCAGCTCGTGGCGGTTATGGTTCGGTTAGGATTTTAGATATGTTAGATTTTTCTAATTTTAAAGAAAATCCTAAGTGGATAATTGGGTATTCAGATATTACGGCATTTCACAATCACGTTCATAATTTAGGCGTAGAAACGGTTCACGGAATTATGGGAACTAGTTTTCAAGACACACCAGAAGTTATTGCAAAAAGCGTTGAAAGTTTACGAAAAGCACTTTTTGGAGAGGAATTAAATTATAAAATTACACCTTCTAAATACAATCAAAACGGAACCGTTTCAGGTGAATTAGTTGGTGGAAATATTGCTATTTTGGCTTCTATGTTAGGTTCTGAAAGCGAAATTTCTACGGAAGGAAAAATTTTATTTATTGAAGAAATTGGTGAGTACAAATACTCCATTGATAGAATGTTGCAAAGTTTAAAACGTGCCAATTATTTTACCAAAGTAAAAGGGATTATTGTTGGTGATATGACAAAGGTGAAGAAGAATTCGACGCCTTGGGGAAGTTCCATTGAGCAACTTATTTTAGATGTTGTACCTAATGATATTCCTGTTTTGTTTAATTTTCCTGCGGGTCACGAACCTGATAATAGAGCATTGATTATGGGAAGAAATGTTGAGTTGGCAGTTGGCAGTAAGCAGTCTTCAGTAGTTTTTAATTAAGAATTAAGCTTTAAATCAATAATTAAATTATCAATATCATTCGATAGTTTTTCTAGTCTGTTTTTTCTGTTTATTTGTTCACTATATTCTTTACCATAAAATCCCCCAAAAATTTTTAACCAGGAAAACTTTGGTTTATTATGATTGTTCTCATTTAAATCAAAATTTAATGAAAAAACAGTGTTTATAATATAATAGGAGAGTTTGCTTTCTTTGAGTAGGCCTTTAAACTTTCGGATTTCAATTTCTAATTGATTAACCTCATCTTCATTTATAATTTTATCAAAAGAATGTCTTGAGCATTCTGCTTTTAAGAAATTTAAATATTTAAATAATGTTTCCTCAGTCATAAGAGTAAAAATACTGAATAAAATTGTAATTTAACAAAATGGCACAACACAATGAACTTGGTAAATTAGGTGAGGAGTTAGCGGTAAAATACCTGCTAAAAAAAGACTATAAAATAATCAAGCAGAATTATCGCTACTTAAAAGCTGAAGTTGATGTTATTGTTCAAAAAGGAAATCTGCTAATTTGTGTTGAGGTTAAAACACGCTCTTCTACTTTTTTTGAGAATCCGCAAGATGCTGTAAATCCGAAGAAAATTAAATTATTGGTTTCCGCAATGAATAATTATGTGGAAGAATATGATTTAGATGTTGAGGTAAGGTTTGATATTATTACGGTTATAAAACACCAAAACGACTTTAAAATTGAGCATATTGAAGATGCTTTTTTGTATTTTTAATTTTTTCACCACATAGTTACATAGAGCACATAGTTTTAACCTTTCAGGTTTTAAAAACCTGAAGGGTTTCTTTTTTTGTTATTTAAAAGTGTGTCTAAAAGGTTGTTTGGATTCCTGCCTACGCAGGAATGACAGAATGTTTATTGAGATTCTGAAATTCCGAAGTTTCGGTACAGAATGACAGAAGTTAGCAAACAAGTTTAGCCCTGATTGCAGCGGCATCCTTTTTATGCTGAACTCGTTTCAGTATCTTTTTTTTAAAATCAATTCTTTTTCCTTGTAACAGATGCTGAAATAAATTCAGCATAAATAAAAAGATATAGCGAAAAGCAGGAAATAGCTTCTAAAAAAAACTACTCTTCCAACGCTTTTAAAATTGCTTTTTTAAGTGGCATAAAATGCGATTGTTTAGAACCGCTGTCCACATAAGCAAACTTGCCATTTTTATCAATGACAAAATAAGACGGATACACTTGTTTTTTGTTGAAAACTTCGCTGACATCCATTGCTGAATAGGCGATTTTAAACACAAAAGGATGCTTGTTTAAGAATTCGAAAATTGGTTCTTTACGGTCTAAAGCTGGCGCAACGAATAAAATATCGTTTCTGTTTTCCATTTCTACAACCAACTCGTTTAATGGCGGAATATCAATAACGCAAGGTAAACAAGAGGTAAACCAAAACTTAAAAACTACTACTTTGTCTTTAATGTCTTCTTGTGTTAGACGCGTTCCGTCGGTTAACCAAAGTTTAAAATTTGGTATAGAATCGCCAACTTTAAAGTTCTCTTCTTGGGCAACTAATGTTACTGATAACCAAAGAAAACAAAAAAGTAAAAAGAGACGTTTCATGTTTATTTTTTCTCTGGAGTTGTTGCTTTTTTAGCGTCTTTTTTTGGTGCGTTAATTGCAGAAATTACCTTTTTAATTTCTTTTAAATCGTATGGTTTCGAAATGATTTTTTTGTTAGCGTCTAACACAAAATAAGATGGCGTTGCGTGTACTTGGTACGTTTCAGTAACCAATTTATTATCCCATTTATCTTTAGGATTTAAACCAATTACATGGTGCCAACCGTATAGTTGCTTTGTGAATTCGTTCCACTCAAAATCTTCTTTTTCTAAAGCGTACGCAACTACTTCAGTATCTTTTTGCGTTTGCATAAATTTATACAATTCTGGCACCTCTTTTACACAGTGAGAACAGCTTGTGCTCCAAAAAATAAGTAAGTAGTTTTTACCACCTTTTAAAGTTGATAATCTTTTAGTTTTTCCTTCTTCTTTCCAAGAGAAATCTGGAGCAATTCGTCCAATTGCAGCTTGTACTAAAGCTAATTTCTTAGCTTTAAAAGCGTTGTCTTGAAAACTTGCTGGTAATTTACTGTAATAATCGTTAAAAAGTACATCTACTGTTTCTCCGTTTTGTTGTTTCGCAAACTGAGTTACTAAATATTCTAAAGTTTCCTTTTTAAGTTTTACGTCCGTTATTTTAGACATAACATTTCCTATAGATTCTTTAAAAAGTTTTTGTTGTAATTCTGGTTCAGCAGAATAATTTAAGTAGAAAATATAGTCTGAAACTCTATCTATTAAGAAAGACGAATTGTATAATTCTTTGCTACTAAAATCTATATTATTAAAATAATTATCTACTATAGAACTAAAATATTCTTGCGGACTTGCAACTGGTTTTGAATCTACATCTCTTTTTAATGCTTTTATAAAATGATTTGCTAATAAACCTTTAGATCTATCATCATAAATAGTATAAACATCTTGCAGTTTTTTAACTGCTTCTGGAAATTGTTTAGCAACGCTTTCTGAAGCATCTCTTAAATACACAACTTGTAAAGAATCTACCGTTTTTTGTGTTATTTGTGTTGCTTGTAAAAACTCGTTAAAAACCTGATTTTCCTTAGATTCCATAAAAACTACCGATTGCTCAGGATAATCTGGATGAAAAGATAGTTCTACATTCTCTTTATTAAAAAGGAAGTCTAAAAATCCGCTTCCGTCTTGTCTATACGTTAATCTGTAAGAACCCGTTTTGGTTTCTGCAGGAAGAGTAAACTCAAAAGTACCAACTTGTTGCTCTTTTCCTTCAATAGTTAGCGTTTCAATTTTAGTATTTGTGTTGGCAATAAATTTTTGCTTAGCGCCTTCTACCTTATATAAAATAACCCAATCGGTATTGTTTGGAGGTAACATTGTACCTTTTACACTGTATTGCGCTTGTGCTATAGAAGTTATAAGTACTAATAATAGAAGTATTTTTTTCATCAGAATATATTCTTTTTTACTGTTTTTTAATCTCATTATTTTGACACTTTTTTTAGCTTTTTGTCACACCAAAAAAATGTAAATCGCTAATCTTTTTTCAAGAAGCGTACCAAAATTACTATTTCTTACGTAAATTAGGTACATTGCATCAAATTTTCTTACAAATGAGTTTAAAAAAAGAAGTAGTTTGGATAACTGGAGCATCCTCCGGAATTGGTAAATCACTAGCTTTAGAATATGCAAATCAGGGAGTTAAATTAATTTTATCTTCAAGAAATACAACGGCTTTGGAAGCTGTTAAAGCAGCATGTAAAAATCCGTCCGAAGTACAAATTTTATCGCTCGATTTAGAAGATTACGAAAATTTACAGCCAAAAGTAACAGAAGCACTTTCTTTCTTCGGAAAAATTGACGTTTTGGTAAATAATGGCGGCGTTAGTCAGCGTTCATTAGCAAAAGATACGTCAATTGCAGTAGATAAAAAACTGATGGATGTAAATTACCTTGGAACCGTTGCGCTTACAAAAGCTTTATTGCCTCATTTTATAGAAAATAAAAGCGGACATTTTGTGGTAACCACAAGTATTGTTGGTAAAGTTGCCACGCCAATGCGCTCAAGTTACTCCGCAAGTAAACACGCTTTGCATGGTTTTTTTGACGCTTTAAGAGCAGAACATTATAACGATAATATCTCTGTAACACTTATTTGTCCTGGTTTTGTTGCAACCGATGTTTCTAAAAATGCTCTAACTGGAGACGGAAGTAAACAGAATAAAATGGACGAATCTACCGCAAACGGAATTCATCCAGATCGTTTTGCAAAACTGATGTTAAAAGCCATTAAAAATAAAAAGGAAGAAGCCTATATTGGTGGCGCAAAAGAGCGTTTTAGTGTCTATGTAAAACGATATTACCCAAAATTAGTTTCGCGTTTAATTAGAAAGTGGAAGGTTACTTAGGATTCAGTGTTCAGTGTTCAGTTGACAGTTGCAGTTCCAGTTTGCATTGAAAAAATCTTAATTTTGTCATTCTGAACTCGTTTCAGAATCTCATTTCACTGTTTTTTTTGAAGCTATTTCCCGCTTTTCGCACTCGCTTTTTTTGGTATTTCGGCTACGCTCAACAACCAAAAAAGAGCTCAAACAAATGCTTCAATCGGGGCTAAGCGTATTTATGAAGTTTCTGTCATTCCGAAGTTTACTTTTTTGTAAACTGTCAATTTCAATCAATTAAAAGAAACCCAACGGTTCAAAATAATTAACAATTGCCTCTTTTATTAAAACCGATTGTTCTCCAGGTTTTAGGTTTGGTAACTCTGTAAGTGTTTTATAATGCGGCCAACCATCTTCATCAAAAAAATCGAATTCGTAATAACCATAAGGTTCTAACAACTTGCAAATAGCAATGTGCATTAGGTTTAGTTTTTCGTCTTTTTTAAACTCACGTTGTCCTTGTCCTAATTCTTGTACGCCAATTAAGTAGATAATTCCGTCTAAATTTAAAGTGTCGCCTTCAGAAAATTGTTCCGTAAGTTTGGTAACAACAACATCCCATTTTTCTTTTAAGTCGGTATTTTTTTGCATACAAAAAGTTTAAGGCTTCAAAGATACGAATGAGTTCGTTATATTTGATGCCGAAACTGCACAGATAATTAATATATTTAGTGCGTTATCTCACTTTTAACACTTTTTATTACCATGAATACATTTGATATAATAATTGCCGCGCTCTTACTTTTTGGATTTGTACGCGGATTAATGAAAGGTTTGTTTGTAGAAGTAGCTTCTTTAGTAGCTTTGGTTGCGGGAGTTTATGGCGCAATTCACTTTTCGTATTTTATTTCAGACTGGTTAAAAGACAGTGTAGAATGGGATGAAAAATACATTTCGTTAGCTGCCTTTGCAGGAACTTTTGTAGTAATCTTGGTTATAATTTCTTTAGCCGGAAAATTACTAACCAAAATAGCCGATTTTGCTTCGCTTGGTTTTCTTAATAAATTATTAGGAGGCGTTTTCGGCGCTTTAAAAATCGGATTAATTTTAAGTGTTGTTTTTATTTTCTTCGGAAAAATGAACGATACTATTCCGTTTGTAAAACAAGAAACCTTAAACGAATCTGTTTTGTACAAACCTGTTAAAAAAATTGCTCCAATGATTTTTCCTTCTATCATTAAAGAAGATGGAGAAATGGATATTCCTGAGATAGAGCGTGGAGAAGAAGATAATTAATCAAATTTTAAAAAACTAATACATTAAAAAATGCACAACATGAAAAAGGCAATATTTATTCTATTTTTACTTTTAACCAATTTTATTTATGCTCAAGAGAATTTTGAAATAGTAATAAATGGAGAGAAATTCGAAATAAAATTAGACAAAGATTATGAGTTAAAAGTAGATAATAAAGTATTAAAAGTTAATGTAAAACAGAAAGATACGTTATTGTATTATGATAAGGCGTTTAACTTTAAATACCCAAAAGAATATAAAGTTGTAAAATCTGATTTGGCTGAAGGTATCGAGCAATTAATGTTAATGACAGCAGAAGGTTCTGGTTTTATGATTCAAAAGTACACAACCATTAATCCTAGTATGCTTAATGAATTAATGCTTAGTGAAGTTACAAAAGAAAGCGTTAATTATGGTTTTGAATTGAAGAGAGAAGATTATGAAAGAACGTTAGCTTCTGGATTAAAACTTAAAGTAAATAAAGCTGTGTTAACTTATAATGGCGATACTAATATTTACGAAATAGCTTCCGTTGGAGGTAAAGATTCTGGTGTCTTAATAATGACCATGAAAATGGACGATTTAAAAAACTCTTCAGGTGAAAAATTGATAAATTTAATCTGGAATACGTTGGTGGTTAATTAGGTAAATGAAAACAATTCCCGTTACTTGTGCAATCATTCATTTTGATGATAAAGTTTTAGCTGTTCAAAGAAGTAAAACAATGAAACTTCCTTTGAAATGGGAATTTGCAGGAGGAAAAATTGAAAAAGGAGAAACAGAAATTGATTGTACTAAAAGAGAAATATTTGAGGAATTAAATATTCAAATAGAAGTAAAAGAGAAATTAACACCTGTTATTCATCAATATTCTGATTTTAAAATTAAACTGATTCCCTTTATAGTTAAATATATTTCAGGTGAGTTAATTTTAAAAGAACATTCTGACTTTGTTATAGTTAATAAAGAAGAATTGACTAATTTAGATTGGGCAGAAGCGGATTTACCTATTTTAAAAGAATTTTTAGCATTATGAATCAAGGAATTTACGAAGAATTAATTACACAATTAGTATCTGAAAAATTAAATGAACTTGATAAAGATAAATTCTTTCTAAAGAAAACTTCAATTGATAAGGAAGAAGCTTCGAATGTTTTATCTAAGCATTTAGCAAAAACTTTAAAACATGCTTTTCAACTTATAAAAGGTAAAGCTGAATTACAAATTGAAATTGCTAACAAAATAATTAAATTACTAAAGGACGAGTTAAATAAACAAGAATTTAATGATGATTTAGTAAGTATCGAAGGTGAGATTTTAAAGGCAGTATTTTCAAAAACTGATGCGCACTTTTCAAATTTAGATTTAAGATTAAAAGAAATAACTCCTTACACAAGATTAACACAGAGTGAGTTATTTACTGGTGGAAACGGTGGTTTATCTCTAGAAAGTGAACTAAAAAAAGAGATTCTTTCCTCAAACGAAATATATCTTCTTGTTTCTTTTATAAAATTTAAAGGGATTATTATTCTTGAAAAAGAGTTACGAGAATATACAGAACGTGGTGGAAAACTAAAAGTAATTACCACGACATATATTGGAGCAACAGATTATAAAGCTATTCAACTACTTTCTAACCTTCCTAATACAGAAGTCAAAATATCTTACAATACAAGTAATGAAAGGTTACACGCAAAAGCATATCTTTTTTATAGAAATACTGGCTTTCATACTGCATATATTGGCTCTTCTAACTTTTCTAGGTCAGCTTTAACAGATGGTTTAGAGTGGAATTTAAAAGTTACAACCAAAGAAGTAAGTCACATAATTGATAAATTCAACAAGACATTTGATTCTTATTGGAAGAGTGATGATTTTGAATTATTTGATGATTCTAAACACAAAGAGAAACTTCAAAATGCCTTAAAACAAAGTAAATTTAGTAAACCTTATGAAAACGCTACAGCTTTGTTTGATATTAAACCTTTTCCTTATCAAAAAGAGGTATTAGAAAAACTAGAAGTAGAAAGAACGGTTCACAATAGATTTAGAAACCTTGTAGTTGCAGCAACTGGAACTGGAAAAACAGTTATTTCTGCGTTTGATTACAAACGTTTTAAACAAAATAATAAGTCTGCAAAACTTCTATTCCTTGCACATAGAAAAGAAATTATCCAAAAATCATTATCTACTTTTCAAGGCGTTTTAAGGAATAATAATATTGGTGAATTATGGGTTGACGGAATGGTTCCTGATAATTTTGAATTTGTATTTGCTTCTGTACAATCTGTCAAAAACAAGTTTGAACAATATAACTTAACTCCTGATTATTATGATTATATAATAATCGATGAATGTCATCACCAAACCGCTAATAGTTATAGAGAAATAATTAACTATTTTAAACCAAAGATTTTGCTAGGCTTAACTGCTACACCTGAACGAATGGATGGTGGAGACATTTTAGAAGATTTTGATAATAAAATTGCTGCAGAAATTAGATTACCTGAAGCAATGAATCGAAAATTACTTTGTCCTTTTCAATATTTCGGAATAACAGATAGTATAGATTTAACAAATGTAAGTTGGGCTAGAGGTAAATATGTCGCAAGTGAATTAACTAGTCTATATACCGAAAATGACAGAAGAGTTAGAGAAATTATTGACGCATTAGATAAATACACAAAAGATATAAATGAAGTTAGGTCTTTAGGTTACTGTGTTTCTATGGAACATGCTAAATTTATGGCTAAAAAATTCACATTAGCAGGATTAAAAGCCGATTATTTAACAAGCATAAATAGTACAGACAGAATTCAAATTCGTCAGAAACTTGAAAAAAAGGAAATTAATTATCTATTTGTAGTCGATATGTTTAACGAAGGTATTGATATTCCTGAAATTGATACTGTTCTATTTTTAAGGCCAACTGAAAGCTTGACAGTCTTTTTACAACAACTTGGAAGAGGACTGAGACTTCACGAAGATAAAGACTGCTTAACAGTTTTAGATTTTGTCGGAAATTCTAAACCTGAATATAATTTTGAAAGTAAGTTTAGAGCTTTAATCGGTAAAACTAATACAACCGTTAAAAAAGAAATCGAAGACGATTTCCCACATCTTCCTTTGGGTTGCTCAATTATTTTAGAGAAAAAATCAAAAGAAACAATTCTTAAAAATATATCAGCAGCAACATCTTTAAATAAAAATAAATTAATTCAAAGAATACAACAATTTCAAAACGACACTAATTTACCATTAACATTAAGTAATTTTATTGAATTTTACAACATTCCTGTTCAATCAATCTACAAAAGAGGTAGCTGGAAACGGTTATGTCAATTAGCAGGAAAAATAGAAAATTTCAATTCTGAAAATGAAAAATCCATTGTTTCCGCTATTTTAAACAAATGGTTATCTACAAATTCATTAAGTTATTTCTCTTTTATTCTAAAAATTGCAAAACAGAATTTTAAAGTAACAATTTCAGATTTAAATGAAAATGAAAAAGCGATGCTATTAATGTTGCATTATGACGTTTGGCAGAAAGAAGGAGATTTTGATTCTTTAGAAAAAAGTATACATCATATTGGTGTTAATCCTGTTTTAATTGAAGAAATAAAGGAGATTTTGGAGTTTTTAATTGATAAAACAGATTTCAAAGAATTACCTATCCAACTTCCGTACGAGCAGCCTTTAAAATTGCATAGTCGTTACACGAGAGACCAAATTTTAGCAGCTTTTAAATTTAGTAGTTTTGAAAAAAAATCATCTAATAGAGAGGGAACAGCATTAAATAAAAATTTAAATACTGAAATTCTATTTATCAATCTTATAAAATCAGAAGAAAACTTTTCACCTACAACAATGTATGATGATTATGCGGTAAATGAATTATTATTTCATTGGCAAACTCAAAACTCTGCAAGACCAGATATAGGAAAAGGATTGTCTTATATAAAACATCAAGAAGAAAATAAAAGAATCTTACTCTTTGTTCGCGAAAAAGCAAAAGATGAATTTGGTAATACAAAAGGTTACGTTTTTATAGGGGAAGGAAATATAAAAGACTATTACGGTTCAAAACCAATGAGTATTAATTGGGAATTAAATGAACCTATGCCAAATTATTTATGGAAAGATGCAGCTAAACTTTCTGTTGGATAGTTAACGTTTCCTAAAAGTTGTATATTCACAAGTAAAATAAGAATATCAATTAATTTAAGAAACGTATGTCTGCTGCCGAACTTATAAGTACCATTTTTTTACCAGTTTCTCTTGCTATTATTATGTTAGGTATGGGAATGACGTTAATACCAACCGATTTTACTAGAATAGCAAAAAATCCTAAAGCGGTTTTAATTGGGTTAACCAATCAGCTTATATTTTTGCCAATAATTGGTTTTACGTTGGCAATTGTTTTTGGTTTAAATCCAACTATGGCAGTTGGTTTACTAATTTTAGCAACGTGTCCTGGAGGTCCAACAAGTAATTTAATAACGCAGGTTTGTAAAGGAAATATTGCTTTATCGGTTACTTTAACAGCGATAGCAAGTATTGTTAGTGTGCTTACAATTCCGTTTATTTTATCGTACGCTTTAGAGTATTTTGGTTCAGATACAAATGTTACAATTCAATTGCCAATAGTAGATACTATTTTACAAATAATGGTCATAACGGTTATTCCAATTTCAATAGGAATGTTAATCCGTAAGTATAAAACTAGTTTTGCAAAACGAATGGAAAAACCAATGCGTATTGCCTCCACAGTAATTTTTATATTGGTTTTTATAGCGGTAATTGCAGCAAACCTAAATGTAATTGGTAGCGCAATGAAAGAAGTTGGTTTGGTTACGTTGGTTTTAAATATTGCAACAATGGGCTTAGGTTTTTTAACAGCTAAGTTTTTTAAACTCGATTTTAAAAGTAGTATTTCGGTAACTGTAGAAAGCGGAATACAAAACGGAACGCTCGCTTTTGTAATTGCTACTTCTATATTAAATAATGCCGAAATGGGAATACCAACAGGAGCTTACTCAATTTGGATGTTTGTAACTGGAGGGTTTTTAATGTGGTATTTTGGTAAAAGAGAAGAAACCGTTTCTAATTAAAGCAAAAAAAAAGCGAACCTCTCGGTTCGCTTTTCAATATATAAAAAAGATTGTTTTTTATAACATGGCAACTTTACCAGAGCTAATATGGTAAACTCCACCAACAATTTTAATTTCTCCGTTAGCTTCCATTTCTTTTAGAATAGGACTTTTCTCTCTAATTCTTTCAATGGTTAATCTTACGTTATTTTCAATTGTTTGGTTTACAAACTCTGTATTAGAAGAGTTGTGTTTTCCTTTTACTTGTGATTCAGATTTTTTAACTGCTGGCTGAATATTGTCTAACATTGAAGTAATGTTTCCTAATTCTACATGGTCGCAAGCTGCTTTAATTGCTCCACAGCTTTCGTGACCTAATACAAAGATTAACTTACTTCCTGCAACTTTACAAGAATATTCCATAGAACCTAAAATGTCTACGTTTTCGAAGTTTCCTGCAACTCTAGCTACAAAAACATCTCCAATTGTTTGATCAAAAATTAATTCTACAGGAACTCTAGAGTCAATACACGAAAGAACAATTGCTTTTGGGTGTTGACCATCTGTAGTTTGTGTTATTAATGCTTTATGATCTATTGTGTGTACTTCGTCTCTTATAAAACGAGAATTACCTTCAATAAAATCTTGTAACACCATTAAAGGTGTTAATTTATCTTGTACGTCTTTTGTTACTGCTTTATTTCTATGTGGCATAATGTTTTTTTTATTTTGTTGTGTCTTTTACATTTTCTTTAATCCATTTTGTACATTTTTTAAAATCTTTAAAAATATGCTCATTTGGAATAAAATCTGGAATAATGTCAATACGTTCCATCATATAACGAGGTTGTTTTAATAAACCAACAAATAGAACATCAACATCTTTTGTTTTTAAATCTTGTAGCATGTCTTCCATGGCATATAAACCAGATTGATCCATATACTGCATACGACCTAATCTTAAAATTACTGTTTTTGCAGTTTTTGGAATTTGAAGAGTTAGTGCTTGGAAATCGCTTGTAGAACCAAAGAATAATGGTCCTTTTATATGTTTGATAAAAACTTCCTCTTTTAGATTACTTGGAAAATCGCCTTCATCGTCCCAAGCTTCTTCTTTTAATGATTTTACGTCAGAACGTTCTGCTGTTAAATCACCAATTTTCTTCATAAACATTAATGAAGCAATAACTAAACCAATACCAACGGCGTACACTAAGTTCCAAAATGTAGATAAAAATAATACTACCAACATTATAATAACTTCAGAACTTACTTTAAAAGGACCAATTTTAGCATCTCTTGGTAAAGCAGGTATTGCTTTTAAACCTTTATAATCCATTACACCAATACCAACGGTAATTAAAATACCTGCTAATACTGCGGCAGGAATTTTAGATGCAACTGGACCTAAAGCATACATAATTACTAATAGCATAATACCAGCAACCATTCCGGAAAGCTTTGTCTTTCCTCCAGCATTAATATTTACAACCGTTCTAATAGTTGCTCCAGCTCCAGGAATTCCTCCAAAAATAGCTGCAATACTATTTCCAATTCCCTGACCAATTAATTCCTTATTGGGCTTGTGTTTAGTCTTCGTCATATTATCTGCAACTACAGATGTTAAAAGTGAATCTATGGCACCTAATAACGCTAATGTTAACGCTGTAAAAATATATGGCGTTACACTACTAAAACTAAAGTCTGTAAAAATGCCTAAATTCGGAACAGGAAATCCACCAGGAATTTCTTCAATTGGTCTATAATCTGGGAAAAAGAAAATAGCAATTACTGTTACTACTAACAATGCTACCAATGTACTTGGAACAGCTGTTGTTATCTTTTTAAATCCGTAGATAATTACAATGGTTCCTAAAGCTAATAAAAGCTCTAGCCAATTGATGTTTTGTAATGCTCTACCCAAAACTTTAAAAGTTCCCATAACACCAGAAGCTTCTTTACCAGCCAATGTTTTACTTTCTCTTAAAATATCATCTTGCGTTATTTTTCCTGCTCTATCTACAGTTTCTTTAAAGTTTTCTAGAACTAAAATTCCTTCTCCAGCCTCTTCTTTTAAGATGTTTTCAAGAATTATTTCTTCCGCTTGCGGTTTAAATTGTTCTACAAATTGCGCATCTTCTTTTGCATAATAACCTACGGCAGGTAAAATTTGAGTTACTAAGATAATAACTCCAATTGCGGTCATAAAACCGGAAACTACAGGATACGGAATGTATCGTATATATTTACCTAAACCAATTAAACCTAAACCAACTTGTAATAAACCGGCTAATAAAAATACAGTTAAAATTATTGGTAAAGCTTTTGAAACATCTCCATCATTTGCAGCTACTAAACCTGCAATTACAACCATACTTACTGCTGTCATTGGTGCAGTTGGTCCAGAAATTTGTGTGCTTGTTCCACCAAAAAGAGCGGCGAAAAAACTAATAAAAATTGCACCATAAAGACCAGCACTTGGTCCTAAACCAGAGGAAACTCCAAAGGCTAATGCTAAAGGTAAGGCAACAATACCAGCGGTTATACCACCTAAAATATCACCTTTAAGGTTACTAAATAAATTTTTCATTTATAAATGTTTGATTAGCATCTTTTCTGAAATTTAAAGAAAGATGCAGGGTTAATAATTTTTATTGAATTTGAGTTAACTCAACTCGGGAGGAGGCGTATCTAATTTTGGATACTCAGAAACGTAATTTTTAGTTGTAAAACGTACGTTTTTTTTCTTTTGAATTCTATTGAATAGGAAAGAATTTGATGTAGTTGTGTTAATTTTAACGTCTTTTAAAGAAACTTTTCCAGTGCTTTCTTCCTCTTCATTTAGGTTTAATAAAATGGTAATATCTTGTGTATTATCAACCAGACTTATTATTGTAGGAGCTACAATTAAGCTAGTAAAGAGAAGTAGAAAAAAAGTTGCAACTTTAATTTTCAAATTAACTTATGTTTTTAAAAAAGCAAAAATAAGAAAGTACACGTTAATAATTGTTAATTTACAATTAAAAAGTGGTTATAATTTTTAAATTTTCATCAATAGTCCAGCCAATTTTACCGTCTGCAAGTTTAATTTTTTTCCAATTATCAACTGTATCTAAAACAAATACTTTAGTTCCTTCATGGATTGTGAAAACATCATTAGAATTTTCTGTTGGAGCATTTTTAACTTCAACTTCTTCACTAAAAATAATAGCCTCAACAGTATTTTTCTTTAAATTGAATTGATTATAAGTTATAGCAATTGTAGCAATCAGTAATAAAAAACTAAGACTACTAAATACAAAAAACAACCTTTTTCTATTGGGAGTTTCTGCAAAATAGAATACTAAAAATAAGATAGCTGCTAAGAATGATAGAAATACACATACAATTGCCCATTCGTTATAAGTGAGTTTCTGTAAGTAGTTTTTGTTAAATTGTTGTAACAGCGATTTTGGTAACTCTTCAATGCTATCTAAAGTTAATCTATTGGCAAAAATTAAATTGTTTTTTGCGTCTGTGTTTAACGGATTTAATTTTAAAGCTTTCTCGTAATTATAAACTGTTGGAGCAACTTTATTTAGTTTATAATAAGCGTTTCCTAAGTTGTAATACAACTCAGAAGAAACTTCTTTGTTGGCTTCAATTTGATTATAAATATCAATAGCTTCTTGATATTTACCCTCTTTATAGAATGTGTTTGCTTTGGTAAATAATTCGTCAGTAGTTTGAGCGGTTGCAAATCCGCTAATAATTATTGTTAATATGAAAATTATGTTCTTCATTTTTCTGTCATTCCTGCGAAGGCAGGAATCTTATTCTTATTAAATTTACTTTGATTGGATTCCTGCCTAGGCAGGAATGACAAACTTTAGTTTTCTTGCTTTATAATTGTTTATCTAATTGTGTTATTACTTGTTTTGCATTGTTGTATTCTTCTTCCATTTGCAAGTTGGTTATTGGTGTGTAACGTGCAAAATCACTTGATTTTAAAACATCAATAAATTGAGAAATGGTTGTGTTATCTATTTTCTTATCTTGTAAAAGAAGTGTTATTTTTTCTCTACTAATATCAGAAGTTTCAATGCTTAACTTCGCTTTTAAATAATTATGCAATGCTCTTTCTAAAGCTTCGTAAAACGCTTCTTTTTTACCTAGTTGCTTTTGCGCTTCTGATAAATATTTTTTAGCAAGTTTGTCTGCTTTTCGTAAACGATTACCAACAATATCTCCATCTCGTTCTTCTTTCTTTTTAGCTAAAAAAATACCGATAGGAATTGAAAGTAACGGTAAAAGCAATAACACATAAAATAAATTAGATTTAAAGAAATCATCCTTTTCTAAGGTAGCAAAACTGCTTGAAGTTTGTATGTATCTAAAATTGTTACCTGTTGCTTTTACTGCTTGTTTATTAACTGCATTTTCATCAACTTTAGCAACTAATTCCTTGCCTTCTAAAACATCTACATATAAATCTTCAGTTGTAATAGTTTGATAGGCTTTTTCCTTCGGATTAAAATAAGAAAATGACGTATTCGGAATTTTATATTTCCCTTTATATTCTGGAACAACTGTATATAAATCGAATACTTCTCCGCGTAAACCGCCTGCACCAACACTTACTTTTTCTTTTCTTTCTGGTGCGTAGACTTCTAATTCTTCTGGAGTTTCAATAGATGGTAATTCAAATAATTTTAGGTTTCCTTTTCCTTTTACACCTACTTTAATTTGAGAAGATTCGTTTGCTTTAAGTGTATTTTTACTTAGTGTTACATCAAAAGAAAACTCACCAACGGCACCTGTAAAATCTGCTGGTTTATTTTCTAATGGTAAACCTTTAACTTGAATTGTTTTTCTTGTTGAAGAAAAATCTTTTCTAACTTGACGTGTTATTGGGTTTCCAAAGAAATCTCCACGACCTGTTGGAACAGCAACTACAATGTCCATTTTCATTGGGTCAATAGTTAGTTTACCAGATTTTGTAGGAATTAAATAAGCTTTGTGTAAGACTGCATATCGATAACGTTCGCCGTTATATTCGCCGATTTTTGCTTGTACACCGTTTAGTTTTATCTCTTGATTCCAAAAGCCATTATATTGTGGTGCTTGTGTAATTGCATTGTCATAAATACCAACATTTTCGCTAAAATAAAGTCGATATTCTACATAAATACCTTCGCCAACATAAGGTCTGGATTTAGATATTTCTGCTACTAAATGTATGTTTTGCTCGGCAATATAATTTGGATCGTTTGGGTTTTTAGGAACTTTAACTGCTCCAGTAACAATAATTTTAACAGGTTTAGATTGTAATGTTTTTCCGCCTATTTCAATACTTGCACTTGGTATATTAAACTCACCTTGTCTTTTAGGTTCAATAATATACGTATAAGATTGAGAAAAACTCGCTTTACCGTTTATCCAAGATTGACTAACCGATTGACTTGGGCCGCCAACAACTTTAAAGTTTGTGAAATTTGGCGATTTAAAATTATCTGCTCCTTGTTTGTTTATAGTAAACTGTACACGTAAACGTTGGTTTACACCCAGTTTGTTTTTACTAACAGTTGCTGTAAGTTCAGTTTCTTGTGCGGTTGCAATAACAGCTAAAAAACTTAGTATAAATGTTATGTAAAATTTCAACTTCATAATTCTTTAAAACGGCAAAAATAATATTTTTTAACTGCCAACTGTGACTGAAAACTGTCAACTGATTTTCTACCAGTCTTTTTCTTGTTTTACTTTCTTACCTTTTGCTTTTTTAGCATTCATCTTTTTCTGAGTCTTTTTTTCTTCATTATTAAGACTTTCTAAAAGTTGCTTCATCTGCTGAGGTGTCATTTTTCCTTGTTGTGGCTTAGGCTCTTGTTTTTTCTTGTCTTTGTTTTTATCCTGTTTGTCATCACCTTTGCCATCTTTATCATCTTTCTTCTTATCCTTGTCGTCGCCGTCTTTCTTATCTTTATCCTTGTCTTTATTTTTGTCGTCCTTGTTCTTGTCGTCTTTTTTATCCTTGTTTTTATCTTTATTTTTGTCGTCTTTCTTGTCTTTATTCTCTTTATCTAATAATTGTTGTGCAACAGCGAGATTGTAACGAGTTTCATCATCTTTAGGATTATTTCTTAAAGAATTTTTATAAGCATCTACAGCAGGTTGATATTGTTTTTGCTCCATCATTGCGTTACCAATATTGTGATATGCTTCTGCTTTGGCAAACTTGTCTTTTGCTGTTTTTGCGGTTAATTCGTATTGAGGAACTGCTTCTTTATAATTTTTTTCTTGATAAAGAGCGTTTCCTAAATTATAGTTTCCTTTTTGATATTTACTGTTTTTGCCCAATGCTTTTTTATAGGCTACAGAAGCATCTACATACTTTTGTTTGTTATACAAATCGTTTCCATCTCGTAATAAAGCACGTGCTTCTCTTTGGAGTTTAAGTGTGTCTTGTTGTGCTAAAATTCCTGTGGAAGTTAGCATTAAAAGGAATAAAAGTATGTTTCTAAAAATCTTCATTTTACTTCTTTTCTTCGTTAAATAAATCAACTTTACGCAACCATTTTGTTTTTTTATCAAATAGAAAAATGTCTATTAATAAAAACAAAATACCAATACCAATAAACCACTGAAATTGGTCTTTATAGTCTGAAAACTGTTTGGTTTCAAACTCACTTTTTTGCGCATTTGAAATAATATTCTCTATAATTTTTACAGGATTATCGGTTTTGTTTCCGTCTATATAATTTCCATTAGCAGCATCTGCAATTCCTTGTAAAACCTCTGGTTTACGTTTTGTAATTACCGTTTCTCCTTTGTTATCTTTTTTATAACCAATAAGCGAGCCATTAATTTTCATAGGAATTGGGCCACCTTTTTCTGTCCCAACACCAATAGTGTAAACTTTTACACCTTCATTGGCTATATTTTGAGCTACTTGTTTGGTTTCTTCTTGATGATCTTCACCATCAGAAATAATAATTAAAAAACGGTTGGTTTGCTCGTCATTATTATAATATGTTTTTGCCAAATTTAAAGCTTCGGTAATTGCTGTTCCTTGGCTAGAAACCAAATCTGGATTCGCATTTTGTAAAAACATTTTTGCAGCTCCATGGTCGGTTGTAATTGGTAAAAGCGGATACGCATTACCTGCATAAATTATAATTCCAACTCTATCGCTACCAAGTTTATCAATAATTTTAGAGATAATTTGTTTCGATTTTTCTAATCTGTTTGGTGCAATATCTTCTGCCAACATACTTTTAGAAACGTCTAAGGCAAACACTACATCTACACCTTCTCTTTTAACAGTTTGTAGCTTTGTTCCCATTTTTGGATTTACCAAAGAAACTATTAAAAAGGCCATTCCAATCAACAAGAAAACTAACTTTAAAGTAGTTTTAAATGTGGAAGAGTTAGGCGCTAATCTTTCTAATAAATCGGAATTAGCAAATTTCTTCTGTGTGCGTTTTTTCCACCATAAAACCAACAGAAAAATAACAATCATTACAGGAATAATTGCTAATAGGTAAAAATATATTGGTTCTTCTAATTTGTACATTTCTCTTAGTTAAAAAGTTGAAGGTTTAAAAGTTGAAAGTTGAGTGCGAAACTTTGCAACTTTATACTTTTTTACTTTACAACTACTATATAAAACTCTTAAATATTGTGTTTCTTAAAATGAATTCAAACAATAATAAACCTAAGCCAAGTAATACTAAATCTCTATACTTTTCTTGGTAATTGTAATATTTAAATTCTTCTATTTTTGTTTTTTCAAGCTTGTCAATTTCATCATAAATTTCTTTTAATTTTGAATTGTCTGTTGCTCTAAAATATTTTCCTTCGGTTTCTTTTGCAATGTGTTTTAACAACGCTTCGTCAATTTCTACCTGTTGTTTTCTAAATGATAACTTACCCGTTCTTGGGTCTTTACTCCATGGAAAATCTGCCATTCCGTTGGTTCCAATTCCAATTGTGTATGTTTTTATTTTTAACTCTTTAGCAAGTTCAGTTGCAGTTCTTGGGTCAATGTTTCCGGAATTATTTACACCATCAGTTAGCAAAATAATTACCTTACTTTTTGCTTTGCTTTCTTTTAGTCTATTTACAGCAGAACCTAATCCCATTCCAATTGCGGTTCCACCTTCTAATTGTCCCCATTTAATTTCAGAAATGGTTCTTTTTACAATAGATTTATCGCTTGTAATTGGTGTTTGTGTAAAACTTTCTCCAGCATAAATTACTATTCCGATTCTATCATTTGGACGACGATTTACAAATTCCGTAGCCACTTTTTTAAGAGCTTCTAATCGGTTTGGTCTTAAATCTTTTGCCAACATACTTGCAGAAACGTCAATTGCCATAACAATATCAATTCCGCGGTTTGTTTTTGTTTTTTTACTTACTGAAACATTTCTTGGACGTGCCAATGCAACTATAAATGCGGTTAAAGCCAATAAACGTAATAAGTAGAGTAGTGGTTTTAACTTCGGAAGAAAAGAACCTTTAACATTAAAGCCTTTTACACTTGGCATTGTAAGTTGTGCGCTTTCTCTTTTTCTGCTGAAAAAATACCACAAAGCAAGTAGTGGAATTGCTATAAGCAACCACAAAAACTCTGGACTATGAAACTCGAAATTACTCCAATTCATCTTCTGTAGTTATAGTTTTAGGTTTCAAGTTAGCAATAATGTTTTCTGCATCTTTACGGTCTTCTTCAATTTCTAAAGCCATAGGTTTAGATTTCGCGAATTTTACTAAATCGGCTTCTTGCAATAACCCTTTTAGTGTTTTAATTGTTTCTTTTGAAGTTTCAATAGATTTTATGTTATTGAAATCTACTAAAGTATCTATTACTTCATCCGTAGTGCTTTCTAGTGCAGGTATTTTTAATTCTCTCTCAATGTAGCCACGAACAATATCTGTTAATTCACTATAGTATTTTTTAACATGATTGTTTTGCCACAATAACTTTTCATCTAATTGTTGTAGTTTTTTCATAGCTTCTTCAAAAGGAGCTAAAGCAGGAACAATAATAAGCTCTTCTTCCTCTTTTTTCTTACGGAAGAAGAAATAATACACCAATAATCCAATAATTACAAGTGCAGCAATAATCCAATAAACAAGGTTTTTAAAGTCATCAAATTGATACGGTTCAGATTTTATTCCTTTAATTTCAAATTTCTTTACTTTAGTAGTGTCAACAGCCACAGTTGCTACATTCACCAATAAACTGTCAGTTAAAAATGCCTGATTTTTTATGAATATTTGCTGTTGTGGAATGTAAAATGCGCCACTATCAAAACCTGTTAAAATATACTTTCTAATCAAGCTATTTTTAACAGTATCTATTTTGGTGGAATCAACAACTTCTAAGCCTTTTAATGCTAGTTTTGGTATAATTACATTTTCTGTTTCATTTATAGAAATTTTATATTGAAACTGCTCTCCAATTCTAATGTTTGCAGTATCAATTTCCACTTCAACTTGAGAAAATCCAAGAGAGGAAACAAAGAAAAATAGCAACATAAAACCTCTCTTCCCGGCCTTCTCTCCAAAGGAAAGAAGGCGTTTGGCTTGTCTTTTCTTTTGGCTTTTCTGAAACTCGTTATATGTGTCGTTTTTTTTCAATTTTTTAAAATATTCTATTTTTTTATTCTTATTTCGTCTAACCGTTTCTTCCTTTTGAGAAGGTTAGGGTGTGCTTTTTATTTGTGTTTAAAATAGCCTAATAATTTTTTAACATAACTCTCGTCTATACGAGTGTTTATTGTTCCAGCGCCACTTTTTTTAAATGTTGAAATAAAATAATCGGACAATCTTAATGCGTTTGCTTTGTAGCTTGTTCTTACAGATTTTGATGAAGTGTTAACTAAACTTACTTGTCCGTTTTCAGCATCTAACATTGGCACCATTCCTAAATTAGGAATTTCCTCATCGTGTTTGTCATAAACCCTAATTCCGGTTACATCATGTTTATTTCCAGCAATTTTTAGCGTTCGTTCATAATTATCATCCATAAAATCAGACAACATAAAAACTATGGCTTTTTTCTTCATGATGTTAGAAAGAAATTTAAACGCTTCGGCAATATTCGTTTGTTTACTTTTTGGCTTAAATTCAATTAATTCTCTAATAATTCTTAAAACGTGACTTCTACCTTTTTTTGGCGGAATATACAATTCAATAGCATCAGAAAATAAAATTAACCCAACTTTATCGTTATTTTGAATTGCTGAAAATGCTAGAGTTGCAGCAATTTCTGTAACAGTATCTTTTTTAAATTGATCTTTAGTTCCAAAAAGCTCTGATCCAGAAACATCAACCATTAACATCATGGTTAACTCTCTTTCTTCTTCAAAAACTTTTATATAAGTTTCGTTGTAGCGCGCTGTAACATTCCAATCAATGGCTCTAATATCATCGCCATATTGGTATTGTCGCACTTCAGAAAACGTCATACCACGACCTTTAAATGTCGAATGGTATTCGCCTCCAAAAATATGATTAGACAAGCGTTTTGTCTTAATCTCTATTTTACGAACTTTTTTAAGTAATTCTTTTGTATCCATTGTTTTAGTAAACAGTTTTCAGTATTCTAATTTAGTAGTTAGTAAGAGTAAGCAACTGCCTACTGCTACTTATTTTACTGCAAACTTTCTATGGTACTTCAATCTCGTTTACTATTTGGCTAATAATATCCATTGAAGAAATATTTTCCGCTTCCGCTTCATAAGTAACTCCAATTCTATGACGTAAAACATCGTACACAATGGCACGTACATCTTCTGGAATTACATAACCTCTTCGTTTAATAAAAGCGTAACATTTTGCAGCTTTTGCTAAGTTGATACTTCCACGAGGCGAAGCTCCAAAACTAATTAATGGTTTTAAGCTTTCTAAATTGTATTTTTCAGGATAACGAGTAGCAAAAATGATGTCTAAAATATATTTTTCAATCTTTTCGTCCATGTAAACTTCATTCACTACTTCACGAGCTTTAATTATTTCGGCAACAGAAACAGTTGGATTTACAGTTCCAAATCCGCCATTCAAATTTTGACGCATAATTAATTGTTCATCCGCTAATTTTGGGTAATCAATAACCACCTTCAACATAAAACGGTCCATTTGGGCTTCTGGTAACGGGTAAGTTCCTTCTTGTTCAACTGGATTTTGAGTTGCCATTACTAAAAATGGTTCATCTAATTTAAAAGTAGTGTCGCCAATTGTAATTTGACGTTCTTGCATGGCTTCCAATAAAGCTGATTGAACTTTTGCTGGCGCACGATTAATCTCATCAGCCAACACAAAATTTGCGAAAATTGGTCCTTTTTTTATTGAAAAGTCGTTTTCTTTTACATTGTAAATCATTGTACCAACAACATCCGCTGGTAATAAATCTGGAGTAAACTGTACTCTACTAAAACTTGCTTGCACAGCTTTGGATAAAGTATTGATGGCTAGTGTTTTTGCTAGTCCAGGTACACCTTCTAAAAGTATGTGTCCGTTACCTAATAAACCAATTAATAAGCGCTCAACCATTTCTTTTTGACCGATAATAACCTTATTTATTTCGGTTGTAAGTATGTCTACAAAAGCACTCTCTCTTTCAATTTTCTCATTAATAGCTCTTACATCTACATCCATTTGATATCTTTATTTGTGTTATAATTTTAGAAAAACAAAGCTACAATAATAGTAAATTTTGAGTTGTTAAAGTATGGTTAAAGATTAATGTTAAATTAGGTGAGTCTTTTTTAATTGAAATTAATTATGAGATGTTATTATTTAATGGAAAGGTGTTAAAGTTGTAAATATGTTAATAATAGTTTGTTTTTGTTAAAAAAAATATAAATATTTGTATGATAACATTTAACCAATAAATATATGAAACAAAGTTATTTTTTTAAGAAAACACTTGTTGCATTTTTACTTTTATTAAGCAGCTCTTTAATAGCTCAAACAATAAAAGGTAAAGTTGTGGGCTCAGATGGTGAGACACTTCCTTACATAAATGTAATAGAAAAAGGAACTACCAACGGTACAACTACCGATGATAATGGAGAATTTGCTATAAATTTAAAGCAATTACCAACTACAATAGTAGTTTCTTCAATTGGATTTGAGACTGTAGAACAGTCTGTAACTTCATCTAAATATCTTACAATTACTCTTGCAGAAGACAGTGTAAGTTTAGATGAAATTGTATTAGTAGGTTCTCGTAACAAGAGTCGTACAATAATTGATACACCAGTACCAATTGAAGTTTTAGATGTAAAGGAATTAGCACAAGCTAGTCCGCAAGTTAATTTAAATCAAATTTTAAATTATGCTGCACCTTCATTTACGTCTAACACTCAAACTATTTCTGACGGTACAGACCATATTGACCCAGCATCTTTAAGAGGTTTAGGTCCAGATCAGGTATTAGTACTTGTTAACGGTAAAAGAAGACATAACTCTTCTTTAGTTAATGTAAATGGAACTTTTGGTAGAGGTAGTGTAGGTACAGATTTAAATGCAATACCTGCTGCAGCTATTAAAAGATTAGAGATATTAAAAGATGGTGCAGCGGCTCAGTATGGTTCTGATGCAATTGCAGGAGTTATTAATATTGTTTTAAATGATACTACTAATGAGTTAAACTTATCTGTTACAGCTGGAGCTAATGTTTCTAGTAATGCAAATGAACAAACTGGAGGTATGGATGGTGAAACCGTAAATGTTTCTGCTAACTACGGTATTGACTTAGGTAAAGACGGTGGTTTTATTAATTTTACTGGAGATTTTGATTTTAGAAATCCATATAGTAGAATGAAAGAATGGGAAGGAAGCGTTTTTAATGCTTACAATTCTATTGAATGGGTTGCAGCGCAATCTGGTGGATATGATTTGTCAAATCTTTCAATGGGTGATATTCAGTTTTTAGCGCAAGGTGTAACGCATTTTGATTTAGCTACTAAAAATGCTATTAATAATGCTGGTTCAATGAGTGAGTTACAGGGTCTTTTAGGTTTTGATACAACAGATGCTGAATTAATTGCAAGAGGGCAAACTCGTAGCGATTATAACATGAGAGTTGGTCAGTCTGGCTTACGTAGCGGGCGTTTCTTTGCAAATATGGAATTGCCTTTAGATGATAACGGAACAGAATTGTATTCTTTTGCAGGTATAAGTTCTCGTAATGGTAACTCAGCTGGTTTTTATAGACTGCCAAATCAATCTCGTACTTACACACCAGCATATTTAAATGGTTTTTTACCAGAAATAAACTCTAAAATTAACGATCAGTCTGTTGGTGTTGGTATTAAAGGTAAAATTGGTGAATGGGATGTAGATTTTTCTAATACTTGGGGTAAAAACAGTTTCTTGTATGAAATTTCTAATACAGCCAACGCATCTATGTTAAGTTCTACGCCTACTAGATTTGATGCAGGAGGTTTTTCTTTTGGACAAAACACAACAAATTTAGATTTTTCTAAGAACTATCCTGATGTGTTTAGTGGATTTAACGTTGCATTAGGAGCAGAATATAGAACTGAAGTTTATGAGATTGAAGCTGGAGAAGAAGCTTCATATACACAATATGACATTAATGGATTGCCAGTTACTGCTACAACTTCTGGAGCAACAGATTTCTTTGGAAATACAAGACCAGGAGGATCACAAGTTTTCCCTGGATTTAGCCCAGATAATGAAGTTTCAAGAAATAGAAATAGTATTGCGGCTTACGTAGATTTTGAAGCAGATCTTACTGAGAGATTTTTAGTAAGTGTTGCTGGTAGATTTGAAAACTATTCAGATTTTGGTTCAACATTTAATTATAAGGTAGCATCAAGGTATAAGTTAACTGATAATTTTGCTGTAAGAGGAGCGTTTAATACAGGTTTCAGAGCACCGTCTTTACACCAATTAAATTTTAACTCTACATCAACTATTTTTGATCAAAATGGAGACCCACAAGAGGTTGGTACGTTTGCAAATGATAGTAGAGTAGCAAAATTATTAGGAATTCCTGAATTAAAACAAGAGGAATCTGCAAGTGTAAGTTTAGGTTTTACAGCTAAATTACCAGATGCAAACATGAAAATTACTGTAGACGGTTATTGGGTTGGTATAGAAGATAGAGTTGTTTATACAGGTCAGTTTACTACTAATGATACTAATAGTAACCCTAATGATGATTCAAATTCAGAGTTTGGTCAATTGTTAAGAGATGCAAATGCAACAGCAGCATCATTCTTTGCAAATGCAATTGATACAGAGTCTAAAGGGATTGATGTTGTTATTACCCATAAAGCTCGTTTTGGAAATGATATGACTTTAAAATCTGATTTATCAGGAACATTTTCTGAAACAAAACAAGTGGATGATATTCATTCTTCTCAACAGATTGTAAATGCAGGTCTAGAAGGTACTTATTTTCCTGATGATAGTAGAGTTTACTTAGAGGAAGCAGTTCCAAGAACTAAATTAAGTTTATCAAACAACTTAACAGCCGATAAGTTTAACGTATTTATGAGAAACGTCTATTTTGGAGAAGTTACAGAAGCAACAACAAATGTAGATAGACAACAAGTTTTTAGTGATAAAATTGTTACTGATTTATCAGTAGGGTATAAAGCTACAGATAACTTAACATTAACTGTTGGAGCAAATAACATTTTTGATGTATATCCAGACAGAGCTGCAGATGCTTTAGCAGATGGAGGAAACAATAGAAGTAGTGGTCGTTTTGATTGGTCAAGAAGAGCACAGCAGTTTGGTATTGGAGGTAGATTCTTATTTGCTAGGTTAAGTTTCACATTAAAATAAAATAAAGAAATATGAAATATTTAAATAAAATACTATTTGCAGCAATAGCAGCAATAGCTTTTACTTCTTGTGAAACAGATGATTTTGATCCTGTAGTAGCAACAAGTTTTGATCCAGAACAAGTAGAAATCTCTTTTTCTGATACTAATAAAAATGTTATGGCTTTGGAAGCAGGAGGTACTGCTAATTATGAAATTTCTTTGTCTAAAGCATTACCTTTAGAGGCAAGTGTTACTTTTAAAATAACTTCTTCAGATGGTTCTATAGAATCTAATGGAGCACAAGAAGTAAGTTATTCAGAAGTTATGTTTGCAGCAGGAGAAACAAGTAAAGAATTAGTTTTAACTTTTGCAGATGATGCTAAAGAAGATGCTAGAGAAGTATATACAGTTGCAATTGAGAATTTGACTTTTACAGAATCTCAAAACAGTAATTTTATATTACTTACTAATGATGTTGAGAATCAATCTAGAACTGTAAAAGTTTACGATTCATTAAAAACAGTAGTAACAACAGCAGGTGATGCTACGGTTACATTAAGTTGGAGAGATGCTGCAACAGATTTTGATTTCGGTATGTTTAATTCTGCTGGCTCAAGTATAGATTTTGGTTCTGCATTTAATACAACGCCAGAAACCTTAACTATTTTAGAAGCTGAAGCAGATGATATATTCACTTTTACAATTTATGTTTGGGAAGCGGGTAGCAATGCTATTGATTATAATTTAGAATTTGTTTCACCAACAGGATCAGAAAATTTTACTGATACGCTAATAAATGCTTCGGGGTTTTATGATACAATTGAAGATACTTTAGAAATTTCTAAAACAACTAATGGATCAGAAGTAACCTATTTAATAGGAAAAGTATAACTTTAAAAAATAAAAGATGAAATATATATATAAATTAAAATTTGCAATTATTGCATTTGCGCTAATATTTAGCTCATGTGCTATTGATGATGATGAACCAACGATTGCGTCTTCAAAGGTTTACACAGTCAGTTTAACTACTGCTGGTGAGCTTATAGCAGATGCAACACAAGAAAGCTCTTTTGTTGCTATTCGCTTATCTGAAGCATTAGATACAAATACTCAGGTTGAATATACTTTAAACGGAGTATCTGAAACTATGATTTTTTCTCCAGGAGAAACTTCAAGATTATTTGAATTCGCAAATGATTCTGGAGCTTTTAATAGCTTAACTTTAGATGGTGTTAGAGGATTATATAACAATGTTCAGTTAGGAGATAAACAAGCTGTTTCATTTCTAGTTTTACCTGCACCAAATCCTAATGGTATTGAGTTGTTGGCTTTTAATGAGCTAGGCGAAGCTGGAGCATTATGGTTTGGTATGAGTGCTTTTGATATAGCAACTGGAGATTGGATTACTGATATCCAAACAAACTCGGCAGGTACGCACCCAAGACCAATGACTTTACCTTTGGATGGTTTAGGAAATGCAGGTTTCTATATTCCAAATGATGATTTACTTGCTTCAATTGATGCTTTTATGGCATTAAATTTATTTAACCAAAGTACTTCAGCAGAACCAATTGGTTTTACTATTTATGCTGTTTTTCCTGATGGAACTGTAGAGAAATTTACTGGTGATGTTCCTCCAGGTCAATTTGTAGATAATGCAGTAGTTGGTGTAAGCGTTAAAACTGATACATCAAGTACTAATCCAAATCAAGTACTTTATTCATTTTATGAATTATAGGATAAAGATTTAAAAATCAAATAAATTAAAAAGGATGCGAAAGCATCCTTTTTTTATTTATATGTTTTTAGTTTTAAACTTTCTTTGTCAACAACTCCATACGTAAAATACTGTATCCAATCACCTAAATTAACATACTTGCTGTTTTCTTGTAGTTGTATATCTAATGGCAAATGACGATGACCAAAAACAAAATAATCATAATGTTTTTCAGTTAGTTTCTTTTTGCAATATTGCACTAACCATTCATTTTCTTCGCCTAAAAATTTAGCATCTTCATCACCAGAAATCATTTTATTTTTAACAGACATGTATTGCCCTAAACGAACTCCTAAGTCTGGATGTAGCCATTTAAATAACCACTTAAACAAAGGGAAAGTAAACACTTTTTTCATTCTTTTATAACCTTTATCATGCGGTCCTAAACCATCTCCATGCCCGATTAAGAATAACTTATTGTTAATGGTAAATTCTTTTGGTTCATGAAAAACAGGAATGTTCAATTCTTTTTCAAAATAATCATGCATCCATAGATCATGATTTCCAACAAAGAAATAAATAGGGATTCCACTATCGCGAATTTCTGCAAGTTTACCTAAAACTCTAACAAAGCCTTTTGGAACTACAGTTTTATATTCGAACCAGAAATCGAATAAATCGCCTAATAAAAAAAATGCTTCAGCATCTTCTTTTACTTCATCTAACCAAGCAACGAATTTTTTTTCGCGTGGAAAGCTAGCTTCTGTAGTTGGCGCTCCTAAATGTTGATCAGATGCAAAATAGACTTTTTTATTGTCTGAAGTATTTATAGTAATCATTATAGCAAAGAAACGGCTTTAATTTTGGCTTTCCAACTCAAAAACTTTTTGAAGCATTTTGTCGTCTTCTTGGTTAGCTCTATATATTCCTTCTTCACCATATAATTCAGAAGCAATTATGGTTTTTAAGTATTTTTTTAACTGTTCTTTTGTTTTATAAGATGGATTAAAATCTTTTAATTTTGATAAGTATTGATCCGAAACTGTTCCGTTTTTATCAAAATTCAACATAAAACTTTCAACTGTTTCCTTAGATAATTCTTTTCTATTATCATCTACATACTTAAAAGCAAACCTATTTAAAGAAATAAAGAAGTTTGTATGTACATAACCAGTTGTATCAATTGGTACAAATACATCAGGAATAATTCCTCCGCCACCAAAAACTATTTTCCCTTTTGGTGTTTTAAATTGTAAACTATCAATGGTTTTAATGCTGTCTTTGCTAAATAACTCTCCATTTTCATAACGTTGTTCTACATCACCATCATAATCAATTGAATTGTTGTTTTTTTGAGATTTACTGTAGGGTTTCTGGATAGATCTTCCTGTTGGAGTATAATAACGTGCCGTAGTTAATCTAACGGCAGATCCGTCTCCTAAATCCATTTCTTCCTGTACTAATCCTTTTCCAAAAGAACGGCGCCCTATAATGGTTCCTTTATCATTGTCTTGCAATGCTCCAGCTACAATCTCTGAAGCAGAAGCTGAGTTTTCATCAATTAAAACATATAAACCACCTTTTTCAAAATCGCCTTTAGAGGTTGCAAATGATTTATCAATAAAACCCTTATTGTTTTTTGTGAAGACAATTAGTTTATCGTCTTCTAAAAATTCATCAATAATACTATTTGCGATGTCCATAAATCCACCACCGTTTCCACGTAAATCGAGAACTAAGTCGGTCATTCCATCGTCTAATAAATTATCTAAAGAAGTTTTAAACTCTTTGTATGTATTACGAGCAAATCTGTCTAATTTTATATATCCAACAGAGTCATTTAACATATATGCTACATCTACGCTTTTAATGTTTACGTTGCCACGATTAACCATAACGTTAAAAGTTGAATCATTCTCTCTTCTATAAATTTGAAGTTTTACTTGTGTGTTTGGTTTTCCTTTTAAGTAATCTGGAACTTTTCCACTCGGTAAGTTTTTGCCAAATAAAGTATCTTTATTTGCCATTAAAATTCTGTCACCAGCTTTAATTCCTGCTTTTATACTTGGCCCATTTTCAATAGGTCTAATTACCATAATAGAATCTTCAATCATTCTAAATTGTACACCAATTCCCACAAAATTACCTTGCATACTTTCGGTAACTGCTTGTAGTCTTTCTTTTGGAATGTATACAGAATGCGGATCTAATTTTTCCATCATTTCAGTAATAGCTCCGTCTAAAAGGTTGTCTGTATTAACAGTATCAACATAATCTCGTTGAATATAATCTATTAATCGTTTAATTTTCTTCTCTTTGGAAGAATTCCCAAATGCTAAACTGGAAGAATTTCCGCCATTAAAAAAAACACCAATTAATATTCCGAATACAACGGCAATTGATAAATATATAGGTAAATTATTTTTATTCATTAGTTAGGTGCATAAGTTCAACGCCTGCTTTTTCTAAGAAATCTATTCCAGATGTGTCTTTGTATTTTTGAGCATAAACAACTCTTTTAATTCCTGATTGATGGATGAGTTTGCTACACTCTTTACAAGGAGATAATGTTATATATAAAGTGGCGTCTTTGCACGATTGTGTTGAGCCAGCAACTTTTAAAATTGCGTTAGCTTCTGCATGTAAAACATACCATTTAGTATAGTTTTCTTCATCTTCACATGGATTTTCGAAACCGGTTGGAGTACCATTAAATCCATCAGAAATTATCATTCTATCCTTTACAATAATTGCACCTACTTTTTTGCGTTCGCAGTGAGAAAGTTTCCCCCATTCATGCGCCATCCTTAAGTAGGCTTTATCGTATTTCAATTTCTTTTTACTCATAAAAGCTAAATTAGTAAGTTCAGTTTTATTGATGCGTTAATTATTTACCAAAAAACCCTGTTAATCATCATTTGGGCAGCAAAACCGGCTACAACTGCAGATGCAACCAAAATCCAATCTCTTCTACTTACATTAAATATTCCTTGAAATAAAGCGCCAATTAATAAGATTATTAATACAATAATTACCTGAGCAACTTCTACACCTAAAGCAAATTCTAATAGTGGAAAGAGTTTATCCTCATTTCTTCCAATCATCATTTTAAAATAGTTGGAAAAACCAAGTCCGTGCACTAATCCGAAGAAAAGAGCGAAAAATAAATTCTGGTTTTCTTTTCCTTGTGATGCTTTTTTGGCTGTAAAAATATTCATTAAACCGGTAATAAAAATAGTTAGCGGAATAAGAAATTCAACCAAATCTGCACGAACATTTATAATTCCGTAAGCAGATAAAGCTAGAGTTATAGAGTGTCCAATTGTAAATAAGGTAACTAACCAAATAAGTTTTGTCCATTGTCTAAAAATATAGACACAAGCAAGTACAATTAAAAATAGAATATGATCGTAGGCTCTTATGTCTAATACGTGATATAAGCCCATTTTAAAGTAGAGGATAAAATCGTTCATTTTGGTAGTTTAAGGGTTAAATTTTAATTTGTCTATCAATTTGTTGGTCTAAAGAAATAAAAGTTTCTGTTCTAGAAACTCCTTTTATATTTTGAATATCTTTATTAAGTAAGTGCATTAAATCTTCGTTATTCTTACATAGTATTTTAATAAAAACAGCATAATTTCCTGTAGTATAATGACTTTCTACAACTTCTGGTATTTCTTTAAGTCTTTTTATGGCAGAAGAATAAATACTAGATGAATCTAAAAAAATTCCAACAAAAGCTGTTGTAGTATACCCTAAAGCTTTAGGGTTTAAGACCATTTTAAAACCTTCAATTAAGTCGGACTCTTCTAATTTTCGTAATCTTTGATGAATGGCTGCTCCAGAAATGCCAACTTCTCTTGCAATACTTAAAATTGGTGTACGAGCATCTTTCACCAAACTTTTGATAATTATTTTGTCTATTCCGTCAATTTTTAGTTTTTTCTTCATTGTAAATTCAATAAGGCATAAATATAAAAAAATAGCACATACAAAAGTGTATATGCTATTTTTAATTTATTTTTTAAACAAAAAACTTGTTTATGCTTTCATTTCAAAATCTTCCATAAATTTTGTAGTGTAGTTTCCTGCTACATAATCTGGATGATCCATTAATTGTCTATGAAATGGAATTGTTGTTTTAATTCCTTCAATAATAAACTCATCTAAAGCACGCTTCATTTTATTAATTGCTTCTTCACGTGTTTGTGCTTTTACAATTAATTTTGCGATCATAGAATCGTAATTTGGAGGAATCATATAACCTGCATACACGTGTGTATCCATTCTTACTCCATGGCCTCCAGGAGCATGAAAAGTTGTTACTTTTCCTGGTGAAGGTCTAAAGTTATTATATGGGTCTTCTGCGTTAATTCTACATTCAATTGCGTGCATTTGTGGAAAATAATTTTTTCCAGAAATTGGTACGCCAGCAGCTACTAAAATCTGCTCTCTAATTAAATCGTAATCAACTACTTCTTCAGTAATTGGGTGTTCTACTTGGATACGAGTATTCATTTCCATGAAGTAGAAGTTACGGTGTTTGTCTACTAAGAATTCTACCGTTCCAGCGCCTTCATATTTAATGTATTCTGCAGCTTTTACCGCAGCTTCACCCATTGCAGTACGCAATTTGTCTGTCATAAAAGGAGAAGGAGTTTCTTCCGTTAACTTTTGATGACGACGTTGTACAGAGCAATCTCTTTCAGATAAATGACATGCTTTTCCAAAAGAATCTCCAATAATTTGAATTTCTATATGGCGAGGCTCTTCAATAAGCTTTTCCATATACATATCATCATTACCAAATGCAGCTTTAGATTCTTGTCTTGCAGAATCCCAAGCATCTTTTAAATCTTCAGGTTTCCAAACAGCACGCATTCCTTTTCCACCACCACCAGCAGATGCTTTAAGCATAACAGGGTAACCAGTTTCTATAGCTGTTTTTTCACAATCTTCAAAAGATTCAATAACACCTTCACTTCCAGGAACACAAGGCACACCAGCTTCAATCATTGTAGATTTTGCGTTGGCTTTGTCTCCCATTCTGTCAATCATTTCTGGAGAAGCTCCAATAAATTTAATTTCATGTTCGGCACATAATTTAGAAAATTTAGCATTTTCAGATAAGAAGCCATAACCAGGATGTATTGCATCTGCATTTGTAATTTCTGCTGCAGCAATAATATTTGCCATTTTTAAGTATGACTCACTACTTGGTGCAGGACCAATACAAACGGCTTCATCTGCAAAACGTACGTGTAAACTTTCTGCATCTGCTTTAGAATATACAGCTACAGTTTTTATTCCCATCTCTCTACAGGTTCTTATGACACGTAAAGCGATTTCACCTCTATTGGCGATTAATATTTTTTTAAACATAATTTTCGAGTTTGAGAGTTTAGTTTTTTTTGATTTTAGGGTTAGTTTTTCTAACGTCTAAAGTCTAACTTCTTCCTTCTAATTATGATGGATCTACTAAAAATAATGGTTGATCAAATTCAACCGGAGAAGAATCATCTACTAAAATCTTTACAATTTTACCAGAAACTTCAGATTCAATCTCATTAAATAATTTCATTGCTTCAATGATACAAACTGTGTCTCCAACTTTAATTTCTGTACCTACTTCGGCAAAATTTGGTTTGTCTGGAGATGGTTTACGGTAAAAAGTTCCTATAATAGGAGATTTAACCGTAACGTATTTAGAATCATCATTTACAGCAGCAGGAATTGGAGCGGCAGCAACTGGTTGTGCAGCAGGTATTGATGCTGCAATTGGCATTTGAGCAACTGGAGCTGCAGTGTGCACAATTGTTGTTTCAGGAGTATCTGAACCTGTTTTAATGGTAATTTTTACATCTTCCATTTCAAGTTTTACTTCACTTGCACCAGATTTAGCTACAAATTTTATAAGATTTTGAATTTCTTTAATATCCATATTCTTTTGGGTTAATTAGTTGTTTTAGTTATGAGTTATATGCCCAAGTTAGGTAATTGGCTCCCCATGTGAAACCACCACCAAATGCGGCAAAAATTAAGTTATCTCCTTTTTTTAGTTGATTTTCGTAATCGTTTAATAATAATGGTAAAGTAGCTGATGTTGTGTTTCCATATTTATGGATATTCATCATTACTTTTTCTGGGCTTACGCCAACTCTTTTAGCTGTAGCATCTATGATTCTTGTATTTGCTTGATGCGGAACTAACCATTGAATGTCTTCTTCGGTTAAATTATTTCTGGTCAGCATTTTTTCTGCAACTTCAGCCATGTTTGAAACTGCAAATTTAAAAACTGTTCTTCCTTCTTGATGAACAAAGTGTTGTTTATTAGCAATTGTTTCTTCTGATGGAGGAAGTATTGAGCCACCAGCTTCTATTTTTAGAAAATCTCGGCCGTAACCATCACTTCTTAGATATTCGTCTTGTAATCCAAAACCTTCTGTATTGGGTTCAAAAAGTACAGCGCCAGCTCCGTCACCAAAAATTATGCAGGTTGCTCTATCTGTGTAGTCTATTATTGAAGACATTTTATCTGCTCCAATTAATAAAACTTTTTTATATCTACCAGATTCTATGTAACTAGATGCAGTAGACATTCCGTACAAAAAACCTGAACAAGCAGCTTGTAAGTCGTAAGCAAAAGCATTTATTGCGCCAATTTTAGATGCTGTATATACAGCTGTAGAAGCTACAGGCATATCTGGTGTTGCAGTGGCAACTATTACTAAGTCTATATCTTCTGGATTTGTTCCTGATTTTTGCAATAAATCTTCAGCAGCTTTTATAGCCATAAAAGAAGTTCCTTTGCCTTCTTCTTTTAATATTCTCCTTTCTTTTATACCCGTTCTTGAGGTAATCCACTCATCATTAGTGTCAACCAAAGTTTCTAATACTTTGTTTGTGAGTTTATATTCAGGAAGAAATTTTCCTACTGCGGTAATTGCGGCAGTTATTTTAGTCATAAATTGTTGTTTGTTTATCAATCTATTAATAATAGAGTTGAGAATTCAAATTACGTGTTTTTTTTTCACTTTTTGACCAAAAAAACGTCAAAAACATTCATTTTTGACGTAAATACGTAAAAAATCCCTCAAACTTGAGGGATTTTTAATTTTTAAAGAGTTTTTTTAAGCTTCTGCTCCTGCAGATTCTAAAACAATTTGTCCTCTATAATATAGTTTTCCTTCGTGCCAGTGTGCTCTGTGGTATAAGTGAGCTTCACCAGTAGTTGGGTCAGTTGCTATTTGAGGCATTACTGCTTTATAATGAGTTCTCCTTTTATCTCTTCTTGTTTTAGATATTTTTCTTTTAGGATGTGCCATTTTATGTGTTTTTTTCTGTTAGTAAATTCTTTAATTTATCCCACCTTGGGTCTGTTTCTTCTGTTTTTTCTTCTTTGAAAACTTCTAGTTTTTTTAACTTTTTTAATGCTTCAGACTGCATTGTGCCGTCTAATACATTTGGGTGTATTCTTTTGCTTGGTACTGCTAATACAATCATTTCATAGATATATTGTGCAACACTAAATTCATAAGCTCCATGAGGTAATATTAATAACTCCTCATTTTCATCATTGAATTCTTCTCCAAACTTTACAACCAATGGTAAAGTTGATTTTATTTCTTGATTAAAAGTTTCATTTGAGATATCACAAGGAACATTTACGGTTCCGTTTGCTGTAAAGGTAAGCTCTAAAAGTGTACTTTTCTTTACAAAATTGATATCTACTTGAACGTTTGCGTCAAGAAAATCGTCAAACTTAAATGCGTCAAAGAACTTTTTATCAATTTGATAATCAAACGAATGGCTTCCTTCTTTTAATCCTACAAACGGTATGTTGAATTGTTTTAAGTCTTTCATCATCAATCTAATTGAGCGTGCAAAGATATAAAAAATTGTTTGTTTAAATAACTTTGAGTAAAAAAAAATAACTATTTGACTTTCAATATGTTTTTAGTTAGATTTTTGTGCTCGTTTCTATTCTTGTAAATTTTTAATGCGGTAAACAATGCTTCTTTAAAAGATGCTTCGTTTGCTGTGTTTTTTCCTGCAATATCAAAACCAGTTCCATGGTCTGGAGATGTTCTTACTTTATTTAGTCCGGCTGTAAAATTAACGCCGTTGCCAAATGATAATGCTTTAAATGGGGCTAAGCCTTGGTCATGGTACATTGCTAAAACACCGTCAAACTGCGTGTAAGTTTTAGATCCAAAAAAACCATCTGAGGCATAAGGCCCAAAAACAAGTTTTCCAGATTCTTTAATTTTATCAATAGTTGGCTTAATAATAGTATCGTCTTCTGTACCAATTACACCTTTGTCTCCACAATGTGGATTTAATCCTAAAACAGCAATTTTTGGTTTACTTATTCCAAAATCTTGTACAAGAGATGTGTACATGATTTCTACTTTTTCCTTAATTAGTTCTTCTGAAATTGTTTCTGCAACTAAAGAGATTGGAATATGACCAGTAATTAAACCAATTCGCAGTTCTTCAGTCATTAATATCATTAAGCTTTTTCCTTCTAAATTTTCTTCAAGATATTCTGTATGACCTGGAAAAGAGAATTCATCCGACTGAATATTTTCTTTATTAATTGGAGCAGTTACCAATAAATCAATAGAGTTATTTTTTAATGCATTTGTTGCTGTAGATAATGATTGAAGTGCAAAGTTACCTGATTGTTCCGTTGCAGTTCCTAAATTAACAGGAACTTCATCTTTAGTAATATTTAATAGGTTTATTTTTCCGTGAGAAATCTTATCTAAAGAATGTATTCCGTGTATATTGTTTTCTAGCTTTAGTAATTTCTTATAATAAGAGACAATCTTAGTAGTTCCAAATAAAACAGGCGTACAAAAGTCTAACATACGTCTGTCGTTAAAAGTTTTTAAAACCACTTCAATTCCAATTCCGTTGCTATCACCTAGAGAAATACCAACAATAATTTTATCTGATTTATCCATATTATCTTGTCTAATGTTCTTATTTTTGAACAAAACAAAAGTAACTAATTTTTAACGATATGTTTACCGGAATTATAGAAACTCTTGGAGAGGTTGTAAGAATAGAAAGAGAGCAAGAGAATATTCATTTTACTATAAAAAGTGATATTACTTCAGAATTAAAAATAGATCAAAGTGTTGCGCATAATGGTGTTTGTTTAACAGTTGTAGCTATAGATAATGATATATATACGGTTACAGCAATTAAGGAAACATTAGTGAAAACAAATCTTGAAAACCTTTCACTTAACACTAAAGTTAATTTAGAAAGAGCAATGAAGCTAGGTGATAGACTTGATGGACATATTGTTCAAGGTCATGTTGATGAAACTGGGGTTTGTAAAGGTATAAATGATCAAGACGGAAGTACTGTGTTTACTTTTGCTTATAATTCTGATAAAAATAATATTACTATAGAGAAAGGCTCTATAACTATAAACGGAGTTAGTTTAACTGTTGTTAACTCAAAGAAAAATGAATTTAGTGTTGCAATAATTCCTTATACATTGGAACATACAACTTTTAAGAGTTTGTCGGTTAATGATAGAGTAAATCTTGAGTTTGATGTAATTGGGAAATATGTAGCGCGATTAACACAAGTGCAATAAAACTACTTTTCTTCTTTTAATTTCTTGTATCCATAAGCAATTCCTGCAGCTAATAAAAAAGAAATACCACCATCAATAGGAAGACCTGGTCCAGTAGGTAGACAAGGAGGAAAAGGACAAGGAGGTCCAATTTGAGAATACGTGTTTATAACACAAAAAAAGAATAAGAAAAATAGGGATTTTCTCACTTTGTTTTACAGTTTTAGGGGTTGATTCTTTTGAAATCTAGAGCCAAATATATGGTTTTAGAATTAAAAACCAAACAATACTTATAAAAGATATGGGGTTTATGTTTTATAAGTATAAAAAAAGCCTTTACATTGCTGTAAAGGCTTGAAAATTAAAGTGGTCCCACGAGGACTCGAACCTCGGACCACCTGATTATGAGTCAGGTGCTCTAACCAACTGAGCTATAGGACCATTTTCGGACTGCAAATTAATGTTATTTTTTCAACATAATCAACATAAAAATAACTTATTCTTAATATTTTATAAAAATTGACGTTAAAATTATCCTTTAAAGTTTTTAATTTATTCAGAATCAATATATTTTAAACTTCTCGTTGCATTAATTGCAAACCAAAATTTTTAAGATTGATTTTGTTTTCTTCAGAAATATCTATAATTTCAAGTGTTTTAAACGCTTTTTCCGTGTACTCTTTTATAATACTTTGGGTTTCCTCTGGAATTTTATAAGTAGTAAAGATATTTTTTACTTCAATTATTTTAGTATCATTATCTTCTAATTTAGTGCTGTATAAAGATTTTAATTTCTCTTTATCTTTTGTTGAAGCAATTAGTAAAGATTTTAAATATAGAAAGGTTTTCTTGTTTTCCATAATATCTCCACCAACTTGTTTTCCAAAAGTTTCAGGATTACCAAAAGTATCTAAATAATCGTCTTGTAGCTGAAAAGCAATACCTAAATTTAATCCGAACTCATAAATTAAATCTGTATTTTTTTCTTCAGTTTCTGCAACAATTGCACCCATTTTTAATGCAGCACCCACTAAAACTGATGTTTTTAAACGAATCATGTTTATGTATTCAGGAATTGTAACATTGTTTCTTGTTTCAAAATCTACATCTAATTGCTGGCCATCGCAAACTTCTAGTGCTGTTTTGCTAAATAATTTTGCTAGTTTTTGAAAGACCACTGGTTCATAGTTTTCAAAATATTGATATGCTAATATTAACATGGCGTCACCAGAAAGAATACCGGTGTTTAAATTCCATTTTTCATGAACCGTTTCTTTTCCTCTTCTTAAAGGGGCGTCGTCCATAATATCATCATGAACTAATGTGAAATTATGAAAAACCTCAATAGCTAAAGCTGCAGGAAGCGATTTTTTATAATCATCAGAAAATATATGACAACCCATTAAAGTTAATACAGGGCGCATTCTTTTGCCGCCTAATTGTAAAATATACTCTATGGGTTCATAAAGGTTTTTAGGATTGTGAATCCAGTTTTTACTATTTAAATAGGCAAGAAACTCTTTTTGATAATGTAAAATATCCAAATCTTTAATTTTTTGTAAAAATACAGTAATCTATTAATTCATTTTTGTTGAAATGTTAAAAAATGATTAAAACTTTGGAAACTTTTTTTGTTTCTAAAGTTTCCTAACGTATCTTTGCCTGCGCTTATGAGAGATAAATTATTACATACAGCTTCTGAAATGTTCTTAAATCTAGGTTTTAAGAGTGTTACTATGGATGATATTGCCAATGAAATTGGTGTGTCTAAAAAAACCATTTATAGCCATTTTAAAAATAAAACAGAGTTAGTTGCAGCGGTTACGTCAAAGGTGTTTTGTACAATTTGTGAAGGTATAGATGCAATTAATGAGCAGAAAAAAAATCCAATTATAGAATTATTTGAGGTTAAAAGCTTTGCAATGTCTTTTTTAAAAGACGAAAACTCTTCTCCACAATATCAATTACAAAAGTATTACCCTAAAATATATGCCTCGCTTAAATTGAAACAGTTTGAGTATATGCAACATTGTATTAAGAAAAACTTAACTAGAGGGATTGATCAAGAGTTTTATAGAGCGGACATTGATATAGATTTTATTGCAAGAATTTATTTTAATGGAATGATTGCTATAAAAGATAACGATTTATTTCCGCTAAAAAAGTTTTCTATGAATCAATTAATGAATCATTATTTAGAATATCATTTAAGAGGAATTTGTACAGAAAAAGGAATCCAAATATTAGAAAATCAGTTAAAATAATAACTACATGAAAAGAGTATTATACATATATTTTATGGTGCTTTCTATAAGTAATATACAAGCTCAAGAAAAAAAAATGAGTTTGTCTATGCAAGAGGCAATAAATTATGCTATTAAAAATAGTTACCAAAATAAAACGGCTATAAATGATATTAAAGCTGCGGAAAAACGCAAATGGGAAACCACAACAATGGGTTTGCCACAAGTTAACGGAGTTGTTAACTATCAAAACAATTTAAAACAAGCAGTTTCTTTATTACCTGCAGAAATTACAGGAGGAACTCCAGGTACTTTTACACCAGTTCTTTTTGGTACAAAGCAAACAATGAATGGTACAGTAACATTAAATCAGTTGTTATTTGATGGTTCTTATTTAGTAGGTTTACAATCTGCCAAAACTTATTTAAAAATATCTAATCAGGCAAAAGAAAAAACTGAATTGGTAACTAGAGAAGCTGTTATTAATGCTTACGGTAATATTTTGGTTACTGAAAAATCTATCGAGATTTTAGATCGAAATAAAAAAGTAAATGATAGGTTGTTAAAAAGTGCTAGAATAGGTTATGAAAACGGTTTAGCAGAACAAGAAGAGGTAGAGCAATTTGAAATTACTGAAGGAACTATAATAAGTAGTATTAGAAATGCAGAGCGTTTAAAAACACTTGCTTATCAAATGTTAAATATTACTTTAGGAAACGAAATTAATACCAAACTTACCTTAACAGATACATTAGAAAAATTGGTGCTTACCAATACAGATTTAAACTTATTAGGACAAGATTTTCAACTAAACAATCATATAGATTTTAAAATTGCAGAAAATACAAGAGAAAGTAATAGGCTTTTAATGCAGTTAGAAAAAAGTAAAGCATTGCCAACACTAAGTGCTTTTGTTAATTATGGATTTGCTGCAAATTCAGATTCGTTTAGTTTTTTTAATAGCGATCAAAAATGGTTTCAATCTTCTGTTTTAGGTGTAAATTTAAATATACCAATTTTTAGTAGTATGGGAAGAAGTGCAAGAACCGCACAAGCGCAAATTGCTTTAGAAAATTCTGATATTGAATTAGAAGAAACAAAACAACGTTTAAATTTACAGGTAGCACAAGCGCGTAGTACCTATCAATTAAGTATTGAGAATTACGAGACTGCAAAAAAGAATTTAAACCTTGCAACGCGTATTGAAAATAAAAATCAAATTAAATTTAAAGAAGGTGTTGCAACAAACTTTGAGCTTTTACAAGCGCAACAGCAACTTTATACACAACAAAATAACTTTGTGCAATCTATGTTAGACATAATTGCTAACAAAGCAACATTAGAAAACGCATTAAATATTCCTGTAAAATAAGTAAAACTGAAAAGATGAAAAAAATAATATCACTAACTATACTATCAATTCTTTTAATTTCTTGTGGAGAAAAAAAAGAACAATCTTTAGAAGCAGTTTTAGCAAGTAAAGATTTAACAACTATAAGAGCAAAGAAAACTAAATTAGATACTCAGCAACAAGAATTAGCAGCTCAAATTAAACAATTAAACGATGAAATTTCTAAACTTGATACAAACAAAAAAGTTCCGTTAATTTCAACTTTTACAGCAAATCAAGAAGAGTTTACACACTTTTTAGAATTACAAGGAAATGTACAAACAAAACAAAATGTATTAATCTATCCAGAAATGGCAGGTCAATTACAACGTATTAATGTAAAAGAAGGCCAACGAGTATATAAAGGTCAAATTTTAGGTAGTATTGATAATGGCGGAATGTCTAATCAATTAGCACAAGCACAAGCAGCAGAAGCATTTGCTAAAACAAGTTTTGAACGTCAAAAACGTTTGTGGGATCAAAAAATTGGAAGTGAAATTCAATATTTACAAGCAAAAACAAATTACGAATCGCAACAAAACGCTGTAAAAAACCTACATAAAACGTTAGGAAAATATAGTATAAGAGCTCCTTTTTCTGGAGTAATTGATGATGTAATTAAAGAACAAGGAACTGTTGTTGCTCCGGGACCAGGATCAGAAATTTTTAGAATCGTAAACCTTTCTAAAATGTATATTGAAACAGATGTCCCAGAAAGTTATATTACTTCAATAAAAAAAGGTAAAAGTGTTGAAGTAGAATTTCCAGTTTTAGGAAAGACAATCAAATCTAATGTGCGTCAAGCAGGTAATTTTATCAATCCTTCAAACAGAACATTTAAGGTAGAAATTCCTGTAGATAATAAAGATAGAACTATAAAACCAAATTTAACGGCTAAATTAAAGATTAACGATTATTCTAATAAAGAAGCATTGTTAATTCCGCAAAGTATTATTTCTGAAAATGCTAAAGGAGAACAATACGTATATATTGTTACAGATTTAAAAGATAAAATAGGTACGGCTAAACAAGTAATTATTTTAACTGGAAAAACACAAGGAGATGTTGTTGAGGTTTTAGAAGGAGTTAAAACTGGCGATCAAATTATTATGGAAGGTGCACGTAGTGTTCAAAATGGTCAAGAAGTACAAATTATAAACTAATCCACTAATAAATTAGAAGTATGTCAAAAATGAACAAAAAAGTGGATAAAGAATTTGGCTTATCCTCTTGGGCAATTAACAACAAAACTACAATGTATGTGGTTATGGCTGTTATATTTTATCTTGGTGTTTCTGCATTTTTTGAAATGCCTCGTGAAAGCTTTCCGGAAATAAAAGAAACTAAAATTTATATAAGTACGCCTTTCTTTGGAAATACTGCTGAAGATATTGAGAAGCTAATTACAGATCCGTTAGAAGAAAAACTAAAAACGGTAAGTAATGTTGTAGAAATTACGTCTACTTCTCAGGAAGATTACTCAATGGTTATTGTTGAGTTTGATGAAAATATTGAAGTAAAAGATGCAAAACAGAAGGTTAAAGACGAAATAGATTCTGAAACTTCAAGTGAAGATTGGCCAACTTTTAATGGAGCAAAAGTAGAACCAAATGTATTTGCTTTAAGTATGTCTGAAGAAATGCCAATTCTAAATATTAATATTTCTGGTGATTATACCGTAGGAAAATTAAAAGAATTTGGTGAGTATCTTCAAGATGAAATAGAAGGATTGCAAGAAATTAAGCAAGTAGATATTCGTGGAGTTCAGGATAAAGAAGTTGAAGTTGCTGTTGATATTTACAAAATGCAAGCGGCTAAAGTAAGCTTTGGCGATATTATAAACACAATAAACGGCGGGAATTCAACAATGTCTGCGGGTAATTTAATTACAAGTGGTCAGCGTAGAACTATTAGAATACTTGGTGAAATTGAAAAACCTTCAGATTTAGAAAACTTTGTTGTAAAATCTGAAAAGGGAAATTCTATTTACTTAAAAGATGTTGCAGAAGTAAAGTTTAAAGAAAAAGACATTACAACTTACGCTAGAAAATCAGGTGAACAGGTTGTTATGTTAGACGTTAAAAAACGTGCAGGTTCTAATATGGTTGCTGCTGCAGAGCAAATTAGAATTATGGTTGAGGACGCTAAAGCAAATGTATTTCCGCCAGACTTAGAGGTTAGTATTACAAACGATCAATCTTCTGTAACCATTGCAGCTGTTGACGATTTGGTAAACAATATCCTTTTTGGAGTTATTTTAGTAGTAGTAGTTTTAATGTTCTTTTTAGGATTTAAAAACGCAATTTTTGTTGGTTTTGCAATTCCAATGTCAATGTTTATGTCTTTAATGATATTAAACATGTTGGGTTATACATTAAATACTATGATTCTCTTCGGGTTAATTATGGGACTGGGAATGTTGGTAGATAACGGAATTGTGGTTGTAGAAAACGTATATCGTTTAATGGATGAAGAAGGAATGAGCAGAATTAAAGCTGCTAAAAAAGGAATTGGTGAAATTGCATTTCCTATTATTATTTCAACAGCAACAACAGTTGCCGCATTTATTCCTTTAGGTTTATGGCCAGGCGTTATGGGAGAATTTATGAAACTTTTGCCAATAACATTAGGTATTGTGTTAAGTTCTTCTTTAGTAGTTGCCATATTTTTCAATTCGGTTTTAGTCTCTGATTATATGAGTACTGAAGATGAAGATATGCCAATAAAGAGAATAATTATTATGACAGTAATTATGACAATTATTGGAGTTCTAATTTATCTTATTGGAGGAACTTATAGAGGTTTAGGAATGTTAATGATTTTCACTGCAATAATGCTTTGGGTGTATCGATTGTTTTTACGAAAACTGGCAAACGCGTTTCAAAACAAAGTGTTACCGCGTTTAGAAAACTGGTATGAACGCCAATTGAGAAGAGCGTTATCTAAGTCTAGACCTTATTGGTTAATTGGAGGAACATTTGCTTTATTAATTATTTCATTTATAGCTTTTGGAGCTTCAGTTGCAAGTCAGCGAACAAAGATTGAGTTTTTTCCAGATAATAAACCAAATCAAATTATTGTGTATATCGAATATCCACAAGGAACCGATATTGAAAAAACGAATGTAATTACTAAAGAAATTGAAAAGAAAGTATATACAGTTTTAAATGATTCTCAATATACAGATGGAGATTATAATTTCTTAGTAGAAAGCGCCGTTTCTCAAGTTGGTGAAGGAGCAGGAAACCCGACAGCAGATGCTGGTGGAGGTGGAGAATTACCACATAAAGGGAAAATTACCGCTTCAATGCGAGAGTATAAATACCGTAGAGGAGAAGATAGTGAGTTGCTTCGTCAAAAAGTACAGGCTGCTTTGGTAGGAATTTATCCAGGAGTTTTAATTTCGGTTGAAAAAGATGCAAATGGACCTCCAGCAGGAGCGCCAATCAATATTGAAATTGAAGGAGATGATTATGTAGAGTTGATTTCTACAGCAGAAAGAATGCGAGATTTTATCAACTCTAAAAGTATTCCTGGAGTAGATGAGATTAAGATAGATGTAAATAAAGATAAACCTGGTATGCAGGTTGTTGTAGATAGAAAAAAAGCGGGAGAGTTAGGTGTAAATGCATCGCAAGTTGGTCAGCAAATACGTAATTCTATTTTTGGAGCAAAAGCAGGAATCTATAAAGAAGATGGCGAAGATTATGATATTTATGTTCGTTTTAATAAAGCAAATAGATATAATTCTAGTGCTATTTTCAATCAGAAAATAACATTTAGAGATAATACGGGACAAATAAAAGAAATTCCTATTTCTGCTGTTGCAGATCATAGAAATAACTCAGGATTTAGTGCAATTAAGCACAAGGATGTTAAGCGAGTTGTTACTGTGTATTCTCAATTATCACCTGGGTTTACAGATGCTGGAGCAATTGTAGCACAAGTTCAAAATGAGATGAATTCTTTTGAAAACTTGCCAGAAAACATCAAAATAGATTATACAGGTCAAATCGAAGAACAGAACAAGCAAATGGCTTTCTTAATGGGAGCTTTATTGACTGGTTTGGGGTTAATTTTCTTCATTTTAATCTTCCAATTTAATTCTATTTCAAAGCCAACAATAATCATGATTTCTATTCTTTTAAGTTTAATTGGTGTATTTGGCGGAATGGTAATTACAGGTTCTTCTTTTGTTATTATGATGACAATGATGGGTATTATTTCGCTTGCGGGAATTGTAGTAAACAATGGAGTGGTGCTCTTAGATTACGCCCAACTTTTAATAGATAGAAAGAAAAATGATTTAGGTTTAGATGAATCTGAATATTTAGAAACTAATGATTTATTTGAAGCAATAGTTAAAGCAGGTAAAGCACGTTTACGTCCAGTTTTATTAACGGCAATTACAACTATACTTGGTTTAATACCGTTGGCAATTGGTTTTAATATTAACTTCTTTACTTTATTTTCGGACCTTGATCCAAAAATATATATGGGAGGAGATAATGTTGTTTTCTGGGGGCCTTTAGCTTGGACAGTAATTTACGGTTTAATTATAGCAACCTTTTTAACGTTAATTGCAGTGCCAATTTTATTCTATCTAATTACTAGATTTAATATGTGGTTTAAGGGAAATACAACTTCTAATGAAGTAATTGACCAACATGTCTTTGAAGTTGAAAAACGTTTAGAGTAAGGATAAAAACAATTTTTTGTTAACTGAAAAAGAGTTGAAAGTGTAAAAACTATCAGCTCTTTTTTTATTTTTGTAATATGGGTAAAAAATCTTTTACTGTTGAAGAGATAAAAAGAAAAATAGAACATTATTGTGCCTACCAAGACCGCTGTCATAAAGAGGTAGAAGCCAAACTTAAAGAATATAGCGTTATTCCTGAAGCAAGAGAATTAATTCTTTTAAGTTTAATGAATGATAATTTTTTAAACGAAGAACGCTTTTCAAAGAGTTTTGCACGCGGAAAATTCAGAATAAAAAAATGGGGAAAACAACGTATTGTTAGAGAATTGAAATTTAAAGACATTTCGGCATATAATATTAAAACAGCTTTAAAAGAAATTGATGAGGTTGAGTATATTAATTCATTTAATGAACTAGCTGAAAAAAGACTCAAACAAATTACGGAAACAGATATTTATAAAAAGCGTAAAAAGCTAGCTGATTATTTATTGTATAGAGGTTGGGAAAGTAGTTTGGTTTATGCGAAAATAAATGAATTAATTACAAAAAAATAACCCTTTTGAATACTCAAAAGGATTATTTTTTACTTAATTTTCAATGTTTGTTAGGCTATTTTAAAATGATTTTCTTGGTAGCTGTTTTGCCATTCATATTCATGTTTAAAAGATAAATACCCTGTGCGTAGCCATCTAAATCTAATTGATAAGAATTGTTTGTAATATTCTTTTTAGTAAAAACTTGTTTACCAGTAATATCAAAAACTCTAATATTTAAAGCTTCACCTGTATTCCAGTTAATGTTAAAAACACTATCTGAAGGGTTTGGGTAAATAGCTATATTATTTAGTAAATTGAAATTATCTGTAGATAATACTCCGTTAATTACTAAGTTGTCAATTACTACTCCTTCTTCATTTGTGTTTTGATCCGAAGAGAATTTAAATCTAAAAACAATATTTGTTTCGTTTGTAAAAGCAGATAAATCATAGCTATAATCTTTTGCAGTTGCGTTTGATAGTCCGTCACTTGGGTTTACGTTCTCTCCTTCTCCAGTCCATTGGTTACCTGGTAATGGAGCTCCTTGCGATGTTGATGTTGCAGAATCATTATACCAGTTTGGGTCAGAAGAAGTACCTAAAACATTCCACTCTGCACCAAAATTTGTTGAGTATTCAACAAGAAGGTAGTCGAAACCTAGCTCTAAATCAAATCCCATCTTAAATGCTAATTCTGGGTTGCTAACTTCACTCAGATCATAGCAATTAGTATAAAGGTAAGCAGTTGTTTGGTCAGGATAATTAGTGTTTAAACTTGTTGAGTATGCTCTTTGTCCTTCTGGACTTGATAATAATAACTTATTAACTCTACCTATATCCCAAACTGGAGCATTAGATGTTTCAGTTAAAAGTTCATCTGAATTAGATTCAAAAGTATTAACTGTTATAGGACTAGAATTATTTTCATTTATTGAAAATACAGTATTGGCAATATTATTACTATAAGTATCGTCAGCTATAACAACCTCAATATTTAAAGTATGTGAGCCAATAGTAAGGCTGCCTAATTCTGGTAATAAAATATCTTCAATCTCTTCTGAAGTTAAAGACCCTGACCATGAAAAAGTATTGATTGCTCCTTCATCTATTTTATAGTTAATTGTAATTGAGTTTATAGTGTTAACTCCCTGGTTTTTTATTTTAATTTCAGGAATTATACTTTCCTCACAGCTAATACCATTTATAGGGTTGTTAATGGAAACTAATCGTACATCATTATTTGGTAATTGTCTTGGCATGTCTGAGATAAATATTCCTCTTCCATATGTAGCGGCAATTAATTTTGAGTCTTCTTCGTTAATTGCTAAATCTATAATTTGAGTGTTAGGTAAGCCTGTGTCAAAAGTTTCCCAAACAGCTAAGTCATCATTTATAAAATAAACACCTAAAGCTGTACCTACATAAATAGTATTATTTCCACTTCTTTCATGGTGCTTTACTATTAGTTTAGATTCTGAAGGTAAATTTCCGGTAATGTTAGTGAACGTTGGTGTGTCGTCTAAGATGTTTTCACTCTTAAAAACTCCAAGCTGTGTTGTAAACCAAGCTGTATTAGAGTTATTGTTGCTAATTTCAATTGAAGTTATGTTTCCTCCAATTGTAAACTCTTTAAAATTAATACCCTTATCTTTACTTCTATATAGAGCAGCTCCATTAGAAACGTATATGTTGCTAGTGTTTATTGGATCTATTTCTATTACATCTAGGTTTCCTCCAAAAGATTGGTTAGAAATTTGTGTCCAACTGAAGCCAGATAATACAAAAAGTTGATCGTAACCTGCATATATATCTCCATTTTTATTTGAAGCTAATGGTGTTACCCATTCTCCTTGACGATTATCTGGTGAAAGTAAAGCGGCTGACCTACTTTCACCGCCATTTTCAGTAATATGTAATTGTCTTCCGTTTTGAATAAACCCATAGTATTTTTTTTCATTGTTAGGGTCAACAATTCCTTCCATACCATCTGCTCCATGGTAGTTTCTCCATTCACCATTTTTGTATCCAAATCCACCATTGTCTTGTAGACCTCCAGCTAAAGCTTGATAATTTTGTGGGGATACAGAGATTTTGTAAAATTGACTGATTGCCAGGTTTTTAGTTAAATCGGTAAAACTACTACCTTCATCTGTAGAAACATAGATTCCTCCATCTGTTCCTGCAAAAAAATTACCATCAATAAAGCGCATAAAATGAATATCAGCATGTGTATAAGAGTTTTGATTTGGGTTGTCCCAAGAGTTAATTTTAGTAAAACTATTTCCTCCGTTATTAGATTTCCAAACATCTAAAACACCAACATATAAAATATCGGCATCGTTAGATGAAACAGTAAATGCTAAATCATACCAAGCTTGAGAGCCACCAAAAATATCACTAGTTTCATTGGTTTTAGTAAATGTTTCTCCACTATTTGTAGATTTATAAATACCATTAAATCCATTTGAGTTCGGTCCACTATTACTTAGGTAACTTAGAAGATAAACATAATTGTTATTGGCTACAGTAACGTCCATTATAAGTTTTGTAGAATTGGCAAGACCCGTAACGATTTTTTGTGTAAATGTACTTCCTGCATCTGTAGATTTATAAAAACTATTACGAGAAGAAGCATACCAAATATTAGGATTGCCAGGTTTCATTTTTAAATCTAATCCAGCATTTGTACCTTGTGGTGTATTCCCTACGTTTAAACTTAAAGAAGTTGTCCAATTTGTTCCCCCATTTATTGTTTTATGAATTCCGGTAGAAGTAGCAACTAAAATAGTTTCTGGACTATTTGGAATGATATAAATTTCATTCATAGAGTTTGGGTTTCCAGGAATGTTACCAGTATTATTCCAAGAAGTACCACCATCAATGGATTTCCATACTCCTACTGCATATGTATCAGCTGCATCATCATCTCCTGTAGCTATGTATATAATATTTGAGTTAGTTGGGTGAATTGCAATTCCTGACACTCCAATTTGAGGTAGCTCATCTGTTAAAGGTGTCCAATCTAGACCAGAATTTGTAGATCTCCAAAGTCCACCAGCTGGTGTACCAACATAATATGTATTTGAATTACTTGGATCAACAGCTATTGCATTAACACGCCCTTGTCCAGTTTGTTTTGCGTTTGTTGCATTATGAGTGTTAGAATTTGTAAACGGACCTAATGGTGTCCAATTGCTAATATCAGTTCTAGATTGTGTTCTACTATTTAATTCTTTTTTCTGTTTCCAGGCTTTCAATAAGTCTTCTTTAGACCTTATTGTTCCGTCTGTATTTAAGTTTCTAGACCAATTGTATTGCCATCTTTTAAAAGGCTTATATCCACTACCTTTTTTGTTGATGTCTATTGTACTAAAATAAGTTTCTGCTGCAGCTGATATTTCTTCTAATGTAGGTTTTCCTGCTCTACTAGCATCAACATTATTGGACCAAGGTGCATTTTCCAGCATTTGTCCAAAAGAAAATACTGAAGTTAAAAAAAGAGTAAGAGTAATTATTTTTTTCATATCTATGGAGTTATTTTTTAATGGAATCTTTGAATTTAGTCGTCAAAAATAGTGAATCTTTCACTTTATTTATGTTAATAACCTGATTTATATTATCATTAGGTACTGTTACTGAAAGAACATAGTGTTTTAATTTCCAGTTATTTCCTTTTTTTTCAAGTACTCCTGAGCCTCTACTGACTCCCATCCATGTATTTAATAGTTCATCAAACCAAGCAAAATCTTTATTTTCATTTACATAAATATTTCTTTCTAAAGTTTGAAAACTCCAAGCTTTTCCTTTGTCAAAATAAGGTTTACTAAATTTTGAAAATTCTGATTTACTCCAATTTTCACTAGCATCAGTACCAATAAAAACAGAAATATTATCCATTATATTAAAGTAATTTTCAAAATTAGCTTCAGATGCAGCTTTATGCCAGTTGTTTACTGTATTGTTTATTTGTTGTTTTGTTAATTTTGTGTATTCAGAATTATCTGTAGTTTGTTCTTTTTTACAAGCGGACATTAAGCTTAGAAAAAGTATTGTTAAAAACATTTTTTTCATTAGTTGTCTTTTTTAGTAGGAATTTTTTTAAATTTACTTCTAGCGTTTTGACTGCCCAAAGTTAATTTTTTCAAATTTTTAGTATTGGGTTTGTTTTGTTGTTTCTTAACCCTTTCTTTTATTACAGGTAATGTATCTGTTTGGTAATTGTTGTCATCAATTAAAATAGCATCTTCAAACCTTTTTTGAGAATATAGTGTGTTAATTTTTTGATTTACACTGCCAAAAACTTCAATTATTTTTAAGATTTGTGTATTAACTTCTTCTGCTTTAATAGCAGAAATATAAGTCATGTCAACTAATCTTAAGGCTTCATTTTCTAAAACATTAAGTCTAGTGTTAAAAGCATTGTTTTTAAGTATTTTTGGTTTAAGACTGTCTTTTAAATTTACAATCAAATCTTTTAATTCAATAGCGTAGTTTAGAGCTTCATTTGGTGATATTTTATCAAATCTTTCTAAGAAGGAGTTAAATATCTCGTATTCTTTCCAATTTGTAATATTCTTTTTTGAAAACTGATCTAAATTATCTGGTTTAGGAAAGTCTACAGCAATGCTTAACTCTGGTTTTTTAATATTTTCTTTTTGTTCTTGTATGTTTTTTTTACATCCTAAGAAAGAACAGAATAAGATTATAAGAAGTGTAGCTTTTTTCACTTTTAAAGATTAAAGTTAATGCAGTAAAATTACGTTTTTTTTTAATGTCTAAACTCAATAAAAACTTAATCCTTAAAAATCAGTAAACTACAAGGTTAATTTACGGTATATTAAATTATGTACATGTTATTTTATGAATACATTAATTTTGTACTTTTGAACCATCTAATTTTTTTGATTATCATAAAATGAATGAAACCATATTAATACTTGGTGCTTGTGGTCAAATAGGTAATGAACTTACCGAAAAACTTCGAGCTATTTATGGAAGCAATAATGTAATTGCTTCAGACATTAGAGATTGTTCTTCTCAAATAAATTCTGGGCCTTTTGAAATTATAGATGCTACAGATAAAGGTGCTATTTTAAAAATAGTAAATAAATACAAAGTAACACAAGTGTATTTATTAGCGGCAATGTTATCTGCAACTGCAGAAAAGTTTCCGCAAAAAGCTTGGGATTTAAATATGAATTCTCTTTTAGCAGTTTTAGACTTAGCAAAAGAAAAACATATTAAACAAGTGTATTGGCCAAGTTCTATTGCTGCTTTTGGGCCTACTTCACCAAAAATTAATACACCACAAATTACTGTTATGGAGCCATCAACTGTTTACGGAATTAGTAAGAGAACTGGTGAGTTCTGGTGCGAGTATTATCATAAAAATTATGGAGTAGATGTAAGAAGTTTACGTTATCCTGGCGTAATATCTTGGAAAACAAAACCCGGTGGAGGAACAACAGATTATGCTGTAGATATATATTTTAAGGCGCTAGAACAAGCAAAGTATACTTGTTTCTTAGCAGAAGACACTCGTTTACCAATGATGTATATGGCTGATGCTGTAGATGCAACTATAAAAATAATGCAGGCAAATTCAAGTGAAATTAAAATTAGAACATCTTATAATTTAGCAGCAATTAGTTTTACGCCAGCTCAAATAGCTTCAGAAATAAAGAAATATATTCCTAATTTTGAAATTACATATGAGCCAGATTTTAGACAGAAAATTGCAGATAGTTGGCCGCAAATAATTGATGATTCTACAGCTAGAGGAGATTGGAATTGGCAACATAAATTTGATTTAAAATCGATGACAAACGATATTCTAAAAAATTTAAAGGCACAAAACCAACATTTAGAAGAGGTGTAAGGTATTTGCTTTAAGCACGTCAAAACGAATATGAAAGAAATAATTGAAAAAAGTTTAAATAACGCAATCTCATATCTCACCTATAGAGATTTAGTAAGTAATTTGTTAGCTGAAGGAAAATCAACTGGACCAAATCAATCAGAAGATATATTAAATTATAGTTTATTAAACGACAGAAGAATGAAGCGGTTAGATAAAACTATTTCAATTTCTGAAGAAACTAAAACTGCTTTAAAAAAAGTAAAGACACCACAAACTTGGTTGGTTATTACAGAAGGTTGGTGTGGAGACGCAGCTCAAAATTTGCCAATTATCAATAAAATTGCTGAAGAAAACGAAAATATAAATCTAAAATTAGTTTTACGAGACGAAAATTTAGAGTTAATGGATCAATTTTTAACTAATGGAGGACGTTCTATACCAAAATTAGTTGCCTTAGATTCAGATAATAATGTAATTGAAACTTGGGGTCCAAGACCAACAATAGCCACACAAATGGTTGCTGATTATAAAGAGGTAAACGGAGGGTTAGATGCTGATTTTAAGAAAGATTTACAAGTTTGGTACAACAAGAATAAAAGTTTAAATTTACAAGAAGATATCGTTTCGTTATTGAGATAATCATTCAATAACACTTAAAAGTGGAAAATCCGTTTAAAGTTAGTGCTTTAGACGGATTTTCTTTTGCCTATATTTGCCACATGTTTGTACCGTTTGAAAACTTATCAGAAGAAGCTAAAGTTTGGATTTATCCATCTAGTAGAAAATTTCACCAGCCTGAAATTCCAGAATTGGAGAAAAAGATTGAAGATTTTATAACTGATTGGAAAAGTGATGATGAAAGCTTTAAGGCTTCTTATCAATTAAAATACAATAGATTTATTGTTTTTTCTGCGGAAGGAGATAAGCCGTTTACAAATGCAGATATTGATTTGCAAGTGGCATTCATAATTCAATTACAAGAGGGATATAAAGTTGAATTGTTAGATAAAATGAATGTTTGCTTTAAGCAAGGCGAATATGTGCAGTATAAAGATTTAAAAGACTTTAAAAAATTGGTAAAAAACAAAGCGGTAAATGAAAAATCAATAGTTTTTGACAATTTGATTACTTCAAAATCTGAATTTAAATATTATTGGGAAGTGCCAATTACTGAAAGTTGGTATAAACGTTTTTTGTAAAAACAACTATTCAGAAAGTTGTGCAATAAAACCTTCTATACTTTGTGCGTTTTCTGTTGAAAAATCACCAATTTTTGTACGTCTTAATGTAGATAAATGTGCGCCAGAATTTAAAGCTATTCCGTAATCGTAAGCAATAGAACGTATGTAAGTTCCTTTACTGCAAACAATTCTAAAATCTACTTTCGGTAAATCAATTTTTGTAATTTCAAACTCGGTAATTTCTACTTCACGCGCTTTAATTTCAGTAGTTTCACCTTTTCTGGCCAATTCGTATAAACGCTTTCCGTCTTTTTTAATTGCTGAAAAAATTGGTGGTTTTTGCTGAATTTTACCTAGAAATTGTTTGGTGGTTTTGTGTAATAAATCTTCCGTAATATGTTCTGTGGAAAAGATTTCGTTTACTTCGGTTTCAAGATCGTAGCTTGGTGTAGTTGCACCAATTGTAAAAGTACCTGTATATTCTTTTATTTGCCCTTGATATTCGTGAATATTTTTGGTTTGCTTGCCAGTACAAATAATTAACAAACCAGTTGCTAACGGATCTAAAGTTCCTGCATGACCAACTTTTATTTTTTTGATGTTAAACTGTTGTTTTATATGCCAACGCAATTTATTTACTACTTGAAATGAAGTCCATTCTAGCGGTTTATCAATCAATAAAACTTGTCCGTTTTTGTAATCTTCTAACGTTTTTGTCATTTCTGAATTATTGCATCAATGAATACACAATTGCAATAACACCAACAATTGCACAGTAAATTGAGAAGTAAGAAAGTTTGCTCTTTTTAACTAAAGCAATCATCCAATTACAGGCAACTAAGCCAGCTAAAAATGCTGCAATAAAACCTGCCGACATTGGTAAAGCTTCTGCGCTTGTAAAATTAATATCGCCACTTAAAAGGTCTTTAGCAACTTTTCCGAAGATTAAAGGAACTACCATTAAGAATGAAAACTTTGCGGCTTTAGTTCTGTCTATTCCTAATAAAACAGAAGTTGAAATTGTTGCACCAGATCTAGAAATTCCTGGTAACATTGCAATTGCTTGAGAAATACCAATAATTATGGCGTTGGTAATAGAAACTTTTTTATCTGTTTTCTTTGCTCTATCAGCAAGTAAAAGTAAAACGGCAGTTACTAATAACATTAGACCTACAAATAATATTTTTCCGCCGAAGAAAGATTCTAATTCTTCTTCAAAAAGTAACCCAATAATTACTGCGGGAATCATAGAAACAATAATTTTTAAAGAGAATTCAGTTTGTTCATTCCATTTAAATTGAAATAAACCTTTAAGAATTTCTGCAACCTCTTTTCTAAAAACCACCAAAGTACTTAATGCTGTTGCAGCGTGTAAAACAACGGTAAAAGTTAAGCTTTCTTCTGGTACAGAATTGTCTCCTAAAATAGCTTTTGCAAGTTCTAAATGTCCGCTTGACGATACAGGTAAAAACTCTGTCAATCCTTGAATAATTCCAAGAACAATTGCTTCAATAATATCCATTACTTCTTCGGATTTAATAAGATTGCATAAATTTCAATTCCAAGTCCAATTAGTACTAAAGTTGGTGCTAAACGGATTCTTCTCCAATTGTAAATTTCTTCGTTAAATACATTTGGGTCATCGCTTCCGCCACCAGCCATTAGTATAAAGCCAAGTGAAATTACAGCAATTCCTATAAGCATAAATAAGTAATTCTTTTTTCCGAAAAGAAACTCTTGTTTTTGAATATTGTTATCTTTTTTCATCTTAATAATAAAGTTCGTCTGTTTGTAAATTTAAAAAACGTTGGGTTGCAAAGAAAGTGCTTATCCAAGTGATTATAAATGCCGTAAGCAAAACTCCGCCAACCAAATACCCTAAAGAAACATAGTCTTTTGTTAATTCTAAAGCGGGTATAAATTTATCTACATAATAAATTACGGCTGCTAAGCCAAGTAAAGCAATTACAGAGGCTAAAACCCCTAATTTTATACTTTGCCAAATAAAGGGTTTTCTAATAAAGCGTTTTGTTGCTCCAACCATTTGCATGGTTTTTATATTGAATCGTTTTGAATAAATTGATAATCTAATTGAACTATTGATTAAAATAATAGCAACTAAACCGAAAAATCCACTTAAAACTAACAGCCAAAAACTAATTCGTTGAATGTTTTTGGTTAGTAATTGAATTAAAGGTTTATCGTAAGAAACTTCAGAAATTAGATTGTTTTTTTTGAATTCTGTTTCAATTTCTAACATTTTTTCAGGTGTAACAAAATCGGCATTTAAGTATAGGTCAATTCCATTTTTTAACGGATTTTTACCAAGGAATTTTAAAAAATCCTCACCAATATCTTTAGAATACGCTTTTGCAGCTTCCTCTTTAGTTATATAGTAAATGTTTTTTATGAAAGGTTCTTTAAGTAAAGAAGCTCTTAAATTTTCAGTTTGTTCTTTTGTAACACCATCTTTTAAGAAAAGTGTCATGGCAACTTTTTCTTTAAAATGATTGGCAACTTTAGTAGATTTTAATAAAACTAAGCCTAAAATTCCAAGCATAAACAATACTAGAGCAATACTTATTACTACAGATATGTAGGAAGATTGCAAACGTCGTTTTTGATAAGAATCGAAAGAAGAGGCCATTTTTTTGTTCAATTTTCTGCTTGGCAAGATACTAATAAGTTGGCAGTAAGCAAGTATGCAGTTTACAGTAAATTTGTTAAAAATTATTCAATTTCCTGACACAATTCAATAAGAACTCCATTGGTGGTTTTAGGGTGTAAAAATGCAACTAATTTATTGTCTGCGCCTTTTTTAGGAGTCTCATTTAAAACAGTAAAGCCTTCTTCTTGCAAGCGTCTAATTTCTGATTTTATGTCTTTAACAGCAAATGCAATATGATGAATTCCTTCACCTTTTTTTTCTATAAATTTTGCAATTGGACTATTTGGATTTGTAGCTTCTAATAATTCTATTTTATTAGGACCGGCTTTAAAAAATGAAGTTTTAACACCTTCGGAAGCAACTTCTTCAGTTTTATAATGTTTTTCTCCAAACAAAGAAGCAAATAACACATTTGATTCTTCTAGATTTTTTACAGCAATACCAATGTGTTCTATTTTTTCCATGAGGTAAAAGTATAAAAAACAAAAACACCTTTTATAAAATAAAAGGCGTTTTTAGCAATTTCCCCTGAAAATCTTATTAATACATTATATCAATAAAATATATCTTACAAAGATTAAACAGCTCTTAGGATTAGACAAGAGTAGTAATCTTGTAAAGGTAAAGGTGTATTTATCTTATGACTTAGGGTGTTTTTCCTGTTTTACAAAGTATTTTGTGTGCCAAGTGATTGATTTTTAGGTGTCTTATATGTTGATTGTTAATTATTGTTGGTTGTTGGTTGAAAAAAAACACTATTTTAGAACATAATTTTAAACCAAGCTAATTATGAAAACTAACCGTTTAGTATTGTTTTTGTCTATTGTAATGATAGGTTTTTTAACATCTTGTGAAAAAAAATGTAATTGTGATGATCAAAATTTTACGCCGCCAGATGGTACTTTTTGTTATGTAGATGAAGGTAGGACTGAAGAAATGTTAGATTACACCGAAATTGTAGCAATGTTAAGAAATTATGATGCCACAAGGATTGCTCCTTTAGAGAAAGCATTAGGGTATGAAGATTCTCGTTTAAATACATACAATTTTGAGGGGTTTAAAAAGTATCTAGGACATATAGAGAACTTAAGTAAAAAAGCAAAAATTAAAATTAGTGGTATTAGTTTTATTTCTGCTGCAAAAGCTAATTACGATGGGACTAAGAGAAGTTACCAAGATTTAATTTACATACCAACCACTACAGTAAATGGTAAGCAAATTGCTTTTGACCCTGTACAATCTTTAAAACAAGGTAAATTAGTAACTTTTAAAGAAATGTTGGCTGCAAACGGATATAATTGGATTTACAATAGTATAGAAGATTTTAAGAAAGGTAAAAGACCTGATAATAACTATAGTACACAACAACAACAACAACAACAGAAAAGTACGATTTTAACAGGAAATCAGAAAAGTGGCGCGGGTAATTGGGGGCAATTAACTCCACCAAAATAATCTAAAATGGTAGGTCAAATAATTACCTATGGACTAATCTCTCAGATATTAGCTTTTTGTATTAGTTTCTTTTTTATGTTCAAATACAAAAGTGTTTTTTTAAGAACTTTAACGCTATTGTTATTTACAACAGTTGTTATTGAGTCTATAGGTACTTATTTTAGGTATGTTGAAGATACGAGTTTTAATAATCATTATTATCATTTTTATAATCTGATATTTTTATCAATAGTTACTTTTCTTTTTTTTAAAATAATTAAGGGAGGCTTGTGGAGAAAAATAATGATTATTTTATTTAGTATTTTCTTAATTATTTGGAGTTTATTTTTTATAAATAATAAATTTTTTTATTCTGAAGTAATTTTTGAATCTATAACTATAAGTAGTTATAGTATTTTATATTTAAGAGAATTATTGATTTCTGATAAAATAATTAATTACAAGAAATTATTACCATTTTGGGTTTCTATTAGTTTTTTGATTTTTTACCTACCAGCAGTACCATTTCTTGCAGCTTTAAAATATATGAATGATAGAGGCTCATTCCCTGTTTTGCATGTGTTAATTATTTTAATGAATCTATTTATAATTTTCGGACTACTATACAGTGATAAAGAGGAAAATGTATAATCTCTAAAGTAATTTTTAATTTCATGGATATTCTTGATTATGGATTTCTTTCACAAATAATAACATTTATTTTTAGTCTATTTTTTTATGTAAAATATAAAACTAATTTTTTGCTGTTATTAACATTGCTGTTATTTGCTACAGTTTTGGTGGAAAGTATTGGTACATATCTTTCTTATATTAAAAAACCTAGTTATAAATACCATTATGTTTATGTTTTAGTAGAACTATTGATAATATCTTTTATGTATTTTAAACTAATGAAAAATAAAAAGTGGAGAGTATTATTTATAGGGTTAACGGTTTCTTTTTTGCTTTTTTGGATTTCAGTTTATTTTAATAGTAAGTTATTTCATTATTTAATAATTTTTGAAGGAGTAATAATTAGCCTATATGTTTTTCTTTATTTAAAAGAATTGCTATTATCTAATAAAATATTAAACTATAAAAAACTATTACCCTTTTGGATTTCTGTAGGTTTTTCGGTTTTTTATTTATCATCAATTCCATTTTTTGCTTTTTTAAAATATATGAAGGGTAGAGAATTATTTTATATTGTAAGTATCTTAATTATTCTAATGAATCTTTTTATTGTAACTGGGTTAATTTGGAGTAAAAAAGAAGTCAATATTATTAAATAATAATTTATTGGTTATGTTGTTATAGTGACAAGTAAAAGGTAGGTTATCTAAAGTAATTTTTAATTTCATGGATGTTCAGGATTTAGGGTTAGCATCTCAGGTGATAGTAGCTGTTTTAAGTGTTTTTTGTGTAAGAAAACACACATCATCTTTTTATTTGTTTTTTTGTTTTTATTTAATCGTTGTTCTTATTACAGAGTTTTATGGAGCGCATAATACTATTAATTATAATAAGGGTTTGCCAGTCTTTAATCACTTGCCACTTGCGGCTTTTTTGCAATTTAACTTAATAGCATTAATGTATGTTCAGCTTATAAAAGATAAAAAATGGATTAAAATAATTTTAATTTTAAGTGTCTTACTTAGTGTTTTTTGTTTCTACACCTATTTTAAATATAAACTATTTACTTATTTGTTAATATTTGGTTGTTTAAATACAAGTTTATTTTCTTTTTTATATCTTAGAGAGCTACTTATCTCTGATAAAATTTTAAATTATAAAAAGCATTTACCTTTTTGGATTTCTGTAGGTTTTTTGGTTTTTTATTTATCATCTATCCCTTTTTTTTTAAAGATGCCTTTTATGCAGGGTAGAGGTTTGTTTTTTTTGATTGAATTATTAATAATAGTAATGAATTTATTTATAATATATGGATTGTTATGCAGCAGGAAGGAAGTGAAATATTAGTTATTACAACTTTTGTAATAGTATTAATTGTGGTGTTTCTTATCATATTATTTACTGTTTTTCAACGCCGTAAAAATAAACTGTTACAAGAAAAAGAAGATGAGAAAAAAAGGTTTGAACGAGAAATTGGAGAAACTCAAATAGAAATTAGAGAGCAAACATTAAGAAACATAAGTTGGGAATTACATGATAATATTGGGCAACTATTAACTTTAGCTAAGATACAGTTGCAAAATGCCACAGAGGAAAGTATTCCGGAAATTTCAGTTACTATAACAAAAAGCTTAACAGAATTAAGAATATTATCAAAGCTTATAAACCCAGAGTTTATAAAAAATATTGAATTAAAAGATGCAATACAATTAGAAGTTGATCGATTTAATAGACTTAATTTTCTCGAATCCAAACTAATTGTAAAAGGAGAAAATATAAAAATAGATGAAAGAGCGGGAATTATAATATTTAGAATGCTTCAAGAGTTTTTTTCTAATACCGTAAAGCATTCTAAGGCAACTAGGTTAGATGTTGAGTTAAGTTATATGAAAACCAAATTAAAGATTAAAGCTGAAGACAATGGAATTGGCTTCGATATTAAAAAAATTAAGGACAATGGTATAGGATTAACTAATATAAAAAAAAGAGCAGAGATCATTGGTGCAGATGCAAATTTAACATCAATTCCAGATAAAGGTACCTATTTAATTATAAATCATTATTTTTAACAAAAAAAATATAAAATAGGCATCCCTTAAATAAAACACCCTTACAACCAAACTGTATAACCAAAAACTACTAAAATGAAATACTCAGTTGTTGTTGTAGATGATCATACTTTATTGTCCCAGGCAATAGAAGGTATGGTTAATACTTTTGATAAATTCAAAGTATTATACACATGTAAAAACGGAAAAGAATTAGCAGACAAATTTTCTGCTTCACCTAAAAACATTCCAGACATAGTACTGGTAGATGTTAATATGCCAGTAATGAACGGCATTGAAACTACTGAATTGATTGTTGAAAAGTATTCAAGCGTTCATGTAATGGCATTATCCGTAGAAGATGCAGACGGAACAATCTTAAAGATGTTAAAGGCAGGTGCCGCAGGTTATTTACTTAAAGATACTAAAAAACAAGTATTAGAAACCGCATTATTAGAAATGATGGATAACGGTTTTTATCACACTAAAGATGTTACTAACTTGTTAATTGATTCAGTTTCCGGTAGAGGGAATAATGGTCATAAATTTAAAGATAACGAGTTGACATTTATGAAGCTAGCTTGTACGGAGTTAACGTATAAAGAAATTGCTGATAAAATGTTTCTAAGTCCAAAAACTATAGATGGTTATAGAGACTGTCTATTTACTAAACTAAATGTGCGTAACCGGGTTGGTTTGGTAATGTATGCAGTAAGAAATAAAATTTATACTCCATAAGTTTAGTTTTTAATAGTTAATAAGTAGTATTAGTACTAGTTTGTTAAGTAATTAGTATTTTTGCAGCATGGAAGAAACTAATAGACAACGAAAAATTGCTGGTGTACTACAAAAAGACTTGGTAGATGTACTGCAAAAAGCAGCGCAAGAAGGTATGCAAGGTGTTATTATTTCTGTATCTAAAGTACATGTTACTTCAGATTTAGGAATAGCTAAAGTGTATCTAAGTGTTTTTCCTTCAAAAAATAGAGAAGATATTATTGCTGGTGTAAAATCAAATACACCATTAATTCGTCACGAATTAGCGCAACGTACAAGACATCAATTACGCAGAATGCCAGAGTTGTTGTTTTTTGGAGACGATACTTTAGATTATATTGAAGAGATTGATAAATCCTTAAAAGGAGGAGATGTAGATCCTATTAAAAATCCAGACGTACTTCCACGAAGAAAAAAGAAATAACATTAAGTTTCCGCATTACATAGCTAAAAGGTATTTATTCGCTAAAAGCGGAAATAATGCAATTAATATAATTACCATAATTGCAACCTTTGGTGTAATTGTAGGTTCTTTAGCCTTGTTTATAATATTATCTGGTTTTTCTGGATTAAGAACTTTTAGTTACTCGCTTTTAGATGCATCTGATCCTGATTTAAAAATAACATCAGTAAAAGGTAAAACTTTTCTACTTACAGATGATGTTCAGCAAATTCTTCTTAATAATACAGAAATTACTTCATTTAGTAAAGTAGTAGAAGAGCGTGTTTTTCTACAATATAACAACAAACAACAAATTGCTTACATAAAAGGAGTTGATGATAAGTACAATGAAGTTGTAGCAATAGATTCTGTTTTAAATGTAGGTACTTGGTTAGATTCTGAATTTCAAAATACTGCTGTAATTGGAAACGGAATTTCTTATAAATTATCTCTCGGAATACTCAATTTTGGTGAACCTTTAACTATTTCTGTGCCGAAGCCTGGAAAAGGATTTATAAATCCGGCAACAGCATTTAGAAGTGTTAAGACACAAATTATTGGTGTTTATGGAGGTTCTGAAGAATTTCAGAATAAGTATGTTTTTACTGAAATTAACACTGCACAAGAGTTATTGCGTTATCAAGAAAATCAACTTACAGGAATAGAAATAAAACTGAATAACGCTTTGCTTTCTGAGGATATTCAAGAAGAATTACAATCAAAATTAGGTGATTCTTTAAAAGTAGAAACAAGAGAGCAGTTAAATGAGTTATATTATAAAGTAATAAATTCTGAGAATTTTATTTCCTATCTAATATTTACTTTAATTGTAATAATTGCACTTTTTAATGTAATTGGTGCAGTAATTATGATGATTATTGATAAAAGAAAAAATCTAAAAACCTTAGCTAATTTAGGAGCATCTGTAAAAGAAATAAAGCAAATATTTGTAACACAAGGTTTTTTACTCACGCTTTTCGGAATGGCAATTGGTTTGTTTATTGGAGTAGTTTTAGTTTTATTACAAAAACAGTTTGGCTTTTTTATGATAACTCAAAATTTACCATATCCAGTGGAATTTAAATGGTTTAATCTATTTGTAGTTATTGCAACAATTTCCGTACTTGGTTTTATTGCGGCTAAAGTTGCGAGTTCAAGAATTTCAAAAGATTTTATAGAAAAATAATTACCCAATTTCAGGTATAATCATATTTCCAAATTTACGTTCAACTTCATCAAAAGCAGTAAAAACATCTTTTGGGTCATCAGAAGTTACCATTTTCATTCTGTATTCTTTAAAATGCGGAATTCCTTTAAAATAGTTTGTATAATGTCTTCTGGTTTCAAAAACACCTAAAACAGGACCTTTCCAATCAATTGCCATTTGTAAATGTCTACGCGCCATTTCTACACGTTGTGCAATTGTTGGTTTTGCTAAATATTCGCCAGTTTTAAAATAGTGTTTTACTTCGTTAAAAAACCAAGGATAACCTATGGAAGCTCTACCAATCATACAGCCGTCTAATCCGTATTTATCTCGCATTTCCATTGCTTTTTCAGGAGAAGTAACATCACCGTTTCCAAAAACAGGAATGTGCATTCTTTGGTTATTTTTTACGGCAGCAATAGGTTTCCAATCGGCATCACCTTTATACATTTGTGCACGCGTTCTTCCATGGATCGAAATTGCTGCGCAACCAACATCTTGTAAACGTTCTGCAACTTCAACTATTCTTATAGAATCGTGATCCCAACCTAAACGAGTTTTTACAGTTACAGGTAAATTGGTGTGTTTTACCATTGCTTCTGTAAGAGAAACCATTAAATCGATGTCTTTTAAAATTCCAGCTCCAGCTCCTTTAGAGACAACTTTTTTTACTGGACAACCAAAATTTATGTCAATAATATCTGGATTTGATTTCTCAACAATCTCCACAGTTTTTAACATAGAATCTAAATTGGCTCCAAAAATCTGAATTCCAACCGGACGTTCTTTTTCATAAATATCCAATTTCATAACACTTTTTGCAGCGTCACGTATTAATCCTTCCGAAGAAATAAATTCAGTGTAAACCACATCTGCTCCATTTTCTTTGCACAAAGCTCTAAACGGAGGATCTGAAACATCTTCCATTGGCGCTAATAATAGCGGAAAATCTGGAAGTTCTATGTTACCAATTTTTACCATGTTGCAAAGTTACTTTTTATTTTTTTATTGAGTAAATTTTTAATTGTACAACACGTTTAAAAAAGTATCTTTGTGCATAATAAGAAGTTAGAATTACGACGAATGAAGAATATTAGAAATTTTTGCATCATTGCGCATATTGATCACGGTAAAAGTACGTTGGCAGATAGATTGTTAGATTATACGAACACTGTAACTGAGCGCGAAAAGAAAGCACAGTTATTAGATAGTATGGATTTGGAGCGAGAACGTGGTATTACCATAAAATCGCATGCCATTCAAATGGATTTTGTACACAAAGGAGAGCAATATATTTTAAATTTAATTGACACTCCAGGTCACGTAGATTTCTCTTACGAAGTTTCTCGTTCTATTGCTGCTTGTGAAGGTGCATTGTTAATTGTAGATGCTGCGCAAAGTATCCAAGCACAAACAATTTCTAACCTATACTTAGCGTTAGAGAACGATTTAGAAATTATTCCGGTATTAAATAAAGTCGATTTACCTTCTGCAAATCCAGAAGAAGTAACCGATGATATTGTAGATTTATTAGGTTGCGATCCAGAAGAGGTAATTCACGCAAGTGGAAAAACTGGTTTTGGAGTAGATAATATTTTAGAAGCAATTATAGATAGAATTCCAGCTCCAAAAGGAGACCCAGAAGCGCCATTACAAGCCTTAATTTTCGATTCTGTTTACAATTCTTATAGAGGAATTGAAACGTATTTCCGTGTTTTAAACGGAGAAATTAAAAAAGGACAAGAAATTAAGTTCATGGCAACCGGAAAAAACTATTTTGCTGATGAGGTTGGTACTTTAAAGTTAGAGCAAGTTGTCAAAAAATCTGTAAAAACAGGTGATGTTGGATATTTAATTACAGGAATTAAAACTGCAAAAGAAGTAAAAGTAGGAGATACAATTACAGATGCACATAAACCAACAACAGAAACTATTGATGGTTTTGAAGACGTAAAACCAATGGTTTTTGCAGGAATTTATCCTGTAGATACAGAAGATTATGAAGAATTGCGTTATTCTATGGAAAAACTGCAATTAAACGACGCTTCTTTGGTGTTTGCGCCAGAAAGTTCTGCCGCTTTAGGTTTTGGTTTCCGTTGTGGATTCTTAGGAATGTTACACATGGAAATTATTCAAGAACGTTTAGAGCGCGAGTTTAATATGACGGTAATTACAACCGTACCAAACGTATCGTACCACGCATATTCAAAGAAAAATCCAGAAGAAATAATCCTGTTAAATAACCCAACAGATTTACCAGATCCTTCTAGATTAGATAGAGTAGAAGAGCCATTTATTAAGGCGTCAATTATAACAAAATCCGATTTTGTTGGGCAGGTAATGAGCTTGTGTATAGAAAAACGTGGACAAATTGTAAATCAGACGTATTTAACAACCCAAAGAGTTGAGTTAATTTTCGAAATGCCATTAGCAGAAATTGTATTCGATTTTTATGATCGTTTAAAAACCGTTTCAAAAGGATACGCATCTTTCGATTATCATCCAATTGGCATGAAAGAATCGAAATTAGTCAGAGTAGATATTCTTTTAAACGCACAACCAGTAGATGCACTTTCGGCGCTTTTACACGCAGACAATGCCTATACAATTGGTAAAAAAATAGTAGAGAAATTAAAAACATTAATACCAAGACAACAGTTTGATATTCCTATTCAGGCAGCAATTGGAGCAAAAATTATTGCTCGTGAAACCACAAAAGCATTGCGTAAAGATGTAACTGCAAAATGTTATGGAGGAGATATTTCGCGTAAGCGTAAACTGTTAGAAAAGCAGAAAAAAGGTAAGAAAAGAATGCGTCAAGTTGGTAATGTAGAAATTCCGCAAGAAGCATTTATGGCTGTTTTAAAGCTGAATGATTAGATATTTTGAATCTAAGTTCTTAAAAACAAGAGTTAATAATCTAAAGTACGTAAATGAAAAAATCACACTATCAAATTATAGGCATATTTATAATTATGATACTTACTTATTTCGTAAAAAATATTGATTACAAAGGTTTTTGGATACCATTTATTGTTGGATTTTTTTTTATAATTGGTCTTCTGTTTATTATCGGAACTTTTCCTAGAAAAAAACAAAACGATAGTTAATCTTTTTGCTATTATTGCTCAGGCAGAAATCAATATAGAATTAAGAATCGCAAACCTTTTTAAGAAATTAAGAAGGTTTTTTATTGGAAGCTATTTCCTGCTTTCCACTATATCTTTTTTAAGAAAAATAAAAAAGGATGTCGTTTCAATCAGGGCTAAGCCAGTTTGCAAACTAATTGTCATTCCTGCGAAGGCATGAATCTAAAGGAAGTGTTTTTTTGTGAGTTTTTTCAAAAAATAAGACCTTTCAGGTTTTAAAACTTGAAAGGTCAACTTATAAATAATTTTTCAATTGTTATATTTTCACATAAAAAAATGTTGCATTAGCTTTAATCTCTGCTCGCCATTAATTTTAAAATCCAATACGCTAACATAGCTAAAGAGCCTAGAGCAGCTACTAAATAAGTTCTTGCGGCCCATTTTAAAGCATCTTTAGAACCCGCTAATTCTTCACGAGTAACAATATGTTTATTCTCTAGCCAAGCCAAAGCTCTGTTACTTGCATCATATTCTACAGGTAATGTTATAAAACTGAATAATGTTGCCATTCCCATTAAAACAACACCGGCAGCTAAAACCCAATATCCCATATTAGATGCTGCGCCTAAAACCAAACCGCCCATAATTAAATATTGAGAAAATTTAGAAGAAACATTTACCATTGGCACTAAATTAGAACGCATTGTTAACCATTTATACGCTTGTGCATGTTGTATTGCGTGCCCAACTTCATGAGCAGAAACCGCAGCAGCAGATGCGTTTCTTTGATTGTAAACACCTTCGCTTAAATTAACCGTTTTATCTCTTGGGTTGTAATGGTCCGTTAACATTCCTGGAGTAGAAATCACTTTAACATCTGTAATTCCATGATCAGCTAACATTTTTTTAGCAATTTCAGCACCGCTCATTCCGTTTCTTAAATGAACTTGCGAGTATTTTTTAAATTTCCTCTTTAGCGTATTGCTTACCAAAGAACTTAATAAGGTGATAACTCCAATTATTGCATAATATTCTAATCCCATTTATATATAAATTTTATTTTTTCAAGTACATTGTTTTTTCATCCGAAAAAAAAGAACACTTACTTAAAGGTTGTTTTATTTTTGTTTGATAAATTTACAACATAAATTATTCCGTTTTTTATTTTATTTAGAAAAAATGACAATATGACAAAAAAATCAACCATTTTATTGGTGTATACTGGAGGTACAATTGGTATGATGAAAGACTATAAAACCAATGCTTTAAAAGCATTTGATTTTAGTCAGATAGTAGAAAAGATTCCTGAACTACAGCAATTAAACTGTAAAATTGAAGTAATTTCATTTGAAGAGCCAATAGATTCTTCAGATATGAATACAAAGTATTACATCAAAATTGCCGAAATTATAGAAGAAAACTATCAAAAATTCGATGGTTTTGTAGTTCTTACAGGTTCGGATACCATGTCTTATACGTCTTCAGCAATTAGCTTTTTACTAGAAAATTTGCAAAAACCTGTAATTTTTACAGGTTCTCAATTACCAATTGGAGATTTAAGAACAGATGCAAAAGAAAATTTAATAACCTCAATAGAAATAGCTTCAGCAAGAAAAAATGGTTTACCTATTATTTCCGAAGTGTGTCTTTATTTTGAATATAAATTATATAGAGCAAATAGAACTACAAAAATAAATGCAGAACAGTTTGAGGCGTTTGCATCCATGAATTACCCACCTTTAGCAGAAAGCGGAGTGCATCTTCAGTTTAATGAACATTTATTAGAACAACCTAAAAACGTAGACAAAGAATTAATAGTTAGAAAAAAATTAGATTATAATATTGTAATACTTAAATTATTCCCTGGAATTACACTTAATGTAGTCCAAAGTATTGTGGCAATCCCAAATTTAAAAGGAATAGTTTTAGAAACGTATGGCTCAGGAAACGCACCAACAGAAAAACAATTTATAAACATTCTTGATGCAGCCATAAAAAAAGGAATTAGAATTGTAAATGTTACACAATGCGCAGGAGGTAGTGTTATTTTAGGACATTATGAAACAAGTGTTAAATTAAAGGAGATAGGTTTAGTAGATGGTAAGGACATTACAACAGAAACTGCAATTGCCAAAATGATGTATTTATTAGGTGAAAATTTAAGTACAGAAGAATTTAAACACTATTTTGAACTGCCTTTGCGTGGAGAAATTGATTAAAAAGAGTTTTAAGCTATTAATAAATTAATAAATACTTCTTGCATAACTTGCTGAATAAGTAGCGAAAAGCCTTAAATTTTAGCATTTATATGTAAATACCTTTCATTTTTTTTTAATGTCCCAACATTTTTTTGTTACTTGGCAGTCTCAATTCAGAAAATGTTTAAAAAAAATAATTTTGAAGAATTGAAAGTAAAACAATATCTTTAACCCGTTAACTATTAAAAATTAATTATACAAAAGATGAAAAAAGTAGTAAATATCCTTACAGTAACAGGATTTATGTTTTTTGGAGCAGTCTCAGCACAAGCTCAAGAAGCGGCAGCAGCAGCAGAATCAGAAACATTTCACCAAATTTTAAAGCGTTACTTTATTGAAGGTGGTCCTGGTTTTATGGGAATTGTATTAGTAGCCTTAATTTTAGGTTTAGCAATTGCTATTGAAAGAATTATTTATTTAAACATGGCAACAACTAATACTAAGAAATTAGTAGCAAGTGTAGATGATGCCTTAAGTTCAGGTGGTGTAGAAGCTGCAAAAGAGGTTTGTAGAAATACAAAAGGACCCGTTGCATCTATCTTTTACCAAGGTTTAGAGAGATCTAGCGAAGGTTTAGACGCTGCTGAAAAAGCTGTAGTATCTTACGGTGGTGTACAAATGGGATTATTAGAGAAAAATATCTCTTGGTTATCTTTATTCATTGCCTTAGCACCAATGCTTGGTTTTATGGGTACTGTAATTGGTATGATTGGAGCCTTTGATGCAATTGCTGTAGCAAATGATATTTCTCCAGCCGTAGTAGCAGGTGGTATTAAAGTAGCACTTTTAACAACGGTATTTGGTCTTGTAGTAGCAATTATCTTACAGATTTTTTATAATTACATTATTTCTAAAATGGATGCAATTACAAATAACATGGAAGATGCATCTATTTCTTTAATAGATTTATTAGCAAAATATAAAAAATAAAACTTATGAATAACAAAATAATAACAATAATAGTAGCTGTACTATCTATTATCGGTATAGCGTTATTTGTAATGACACTAGGTGTTGATGTAGAAGATGCAGAAGCTATTTCTGGAGTTGTATCTCCATTGGTAACTTATTCTTTGATCCTATTAGGTATATCTGCAGCAGTAGCCTTTTTAGGTTCTGTGTTTAGTCTACTTAAAAACCCAGCAGCTTTAAAAAAGGCCGGTTTAGGTTTAGTAGCTTTAGTTGTGGTATTTGGAATAGCATACATGTTAGCAAATAGCGATCAGGTAATTGATGCTAAAGATGAAATAATAGCAGCAGCAGGAAGCCAAGTTTCAAAATTAACTAGTACTGGAATTTTATTCAGTGGAGTTTTAATGCTTGTAGCAGGTGCTTTCTTTATCATAGATTTAGTAAAAGGATTAATAAAATCATAATTTAAGATGGCAAGAAGAGAAAACCCAGAAATTAATGCAGGTTCTATGGCAGATATTGCTTTCTTGCTACTTATCTTTTTCCTTGTAACAACAACTATGGATGTAGATTCAGGTATATCTAAAAGATTAGCTGAAAAACCACCAAAGAATTACGAGCCACCAAAAATTAAGCAAAAGAATATCTTTGAAATCAGTATTAACCGTAATAACCAACTATTTGTAGATGGTCAAGTTATGGAGATGAAAGATTTAAGAGAAGCTGCTTTAAATTTTATTGATAACGGTGGAGGACTAGGAAATGCAAAAGAAGGAGAAGAAGCTAAACCTTGTGATTATTGTCAAGGAGCTAAAGATCCAGAATCTTCAGATCACCCAAACAAAGCAATTATTGCGGTAGAGAGTGATCGTGCAACGGAATACGGTACATATATAGTTGTACAAAATGAATTATTAAGTGCTTACTCTGAGTTAAGAGATAGATTATCTCAAAAGAAGTACAATATGACATATCCGGAACTAGAAGAGGCTTTTAAAGCATCTGGTCGTAAAGATGAAAGCTTAAGAAAGAAAGTAGAGTTTATTAAAAATAGTTATCCGCAAATTATTACGGATATTGAACCTACAGACGTTAATTAATTAAAAAGTATACATTTCATGGCTAAATTTGGAAAAAAGAAAAAAGGATTGCCACCAGTTTCAACGGCATCTTTACCAGATATTGTTTTTATGTTATTATTCTTCTTTATGGTTACAACAACCATGAGAGAAACTGACTTAAAAATTGATAGTCCTCGTCTACCTAGTGCTTCTGAAGTTAAAAAATTAGAGCATAAAAGTTTGGTAACTACAATTTATGTAGGTAAAGCCAAAGAAACAGGGAAGTATGGTACAGGTTTTAATAGAATCCAATTAAATGATAAGATTGGAACTCCAGACCAAATTCCTGCATTTATTGAAAATGCAAGAAGTAAGGTTTCTGAGACTGAAGTTCCATTTATGACAACTTCAATTAAAGCTGATAAAGAATCTAATGTTGGTACATTAGCTGACATAAGATTAAAGTTAAGAGATGTAAATGCTCTTAAATTATCTTTATCTACTCAAAAAGGAGATGCAATAAAGAAATAAATAATTTATATTATTTTATATAAAGCCTTCAAATTTATTTGAAGGCTTTTTTATGTTTATTAAATAAAGTACCTTTATAAAGATGAAAAATTTATTCTTACTCTTTTTTATATTCTTTTCTACTCTTTCTTTTTCACAAGAAGAAGATTTTCAAACTAATGATTCTTTAAAAGTTGATACAAAATATTTAGAAGATCAGTTATATCTTACTATAACTTATAACACTTTAAGTAATCAGCCAAACATGGTAACTGATAGTGGTTTTTCTTATGGTATATCTGCCGGTTTTATTAAAGACTTACCACTAAATACTAAAAGAAATTTTGCTTTCGGAATTGGCTTAGGTTATGGTTTTGATTCTTTTAATCATGGATTAAAAGTGATGGAAAATAATAATCAAACATCTTTTGAAATTGACAATACTTTAATGTCAAACAAATTTGTAGTGCATAATATTGAATTGCCATTGGAATTAAGATGGAGAAATTCTACACCAACTAAGTATGCTTTCTGGCGTATTTATGCCGGCGTTAAATTAACGTATAACTTCTCTAACAATTTCACCTATGTAAGTAATAATGATTCGTTTGAATTTAATAATATTTCTAGCTTTAAAAAATTTCAAACTGGCTTAATGCTATCTGCAGGTTATGACGCTTTTAATCTTCATTTTTATTATGGATTAACACCATTATTTAAAGATTCTTTTATTGGTAACGACAGTATTGATACTAAAATATTGAAGTTTGGATTAACTTTCTATATTTTATAATATAATAGTAATTAAGAATGGAGCTATTACTCCAAGTGTAAAGCCAAGATATACTTCAGTTGATGTATGTGCTTTTAAGTGCAATCTAGAGCTTCCTAGTAGTCCAGAAAGTATAATTATTACTATAATTATTGCAGTGAAATTTGTTGAGTACAAAGTACTCATCAATAAAAAGAATCCCAAAGCAATTCCCATTGATATTAAATGCAAACTTGTTTTAAGTTTAAAGAGAAATAAAATGTAAATAAGCATTAATCCTAATGAAGTTGCATAAAACAAAATTCCAATATCTCTTATTTGTGCAATATTATAAAGAGAATTCCCTAGTAAATAAAAAAGAACTATCATAAAAGCTAGCGGTAACTTCCTTTCTTTAATAGTGCTAACTTGGTAAGATTCAATCTTATTTAATGCTTTAAGAATGATTAAAATAACTAGTGGAACAAAGTAAGTTGCCACAAAAATTAGACCTAAAATGGCTAGTTTTTGTGATTTTACAAACAATGTTGGAACTGTAAGAAAATAGAGAATAACACCAATTGTAGGTACTACAATTGGATGTAGTAAAACTGATATTAATTTATGAAAACGCATTAAATTTCTTTTCTAAGTCTTGCAACGGGAATATCTAATTGCTCACGATATTTGGCAACAGTCCTTCTAGCGATTGGGTAGCCTTTTTCTTTGAGTAATTTAGATAATTTTTCATCTGTAAAAGGCTTGCGTTTATCTTCTTCAGAAACAACAGTCTCTAAAATTTTCTTTATTTCTCTTGTAGATACATCTTCCCCTTGGTCATTTTTCATCGATTCTGAGAAGAATTCTTTAATCAATTTTGTTCCGTAAGGCGTAGATACATACTTACTGTTTGCTACACGAGAAACTGTAGAAACATCCATGTTAATTTTATCTGCAATATCTTTTAAGATCATTGGTTTTAACTTGCGCTCATCACCAGTTAAAAAATAATCGTATTGATGGTGCATTATGCAGTTCATAGTAACTAAAAGTGTTTGTTGACGTTGTTTAATAGCGTCAATAAACCATTTTGCAGCATCTAATTTTTGCTTGATAAAAAATACCGCATCTTTTTGAGATTTACTTTTCTCTTTTGACTCTTGATATCCTTTTAACATGTTGTTATATTCACGAGAAACATGTAATTCTGGAGCGTTTCTAGAATTTAAAGTTAGCTCTAATTGTCCGTCAACAATTCTCATTGAATAATCTGGAACTATTTGCTCTGCAATCTTATTATTACCTGCGTAAGAACTTCCTGGTTTTGGATTTAATTTCCCTATTTCTGTGATAGTATCTTTCAATTCTTCTTCAGAAATATTAAATTTTTCTTGTAGTTTTTTATAATGTTTCTTTACAAAATGATCAAACGCGTTTTCAAGAATGTCAATAGCTAAATCTCTATATTTTGTAGCAGATTTAGCTTTTAATTGAATAATTAAACATTCTTTTAAATCTCTTGCGCCAACTCCAATTGGATCTAATCTTTGTACAACATTACACATTACTTTTTCCACTTTATCTTCTTCAGTGAAGATGTTTTGGGTAAAAGCTAGATCATCTACTAAATCAATAATTTCTCTACGTATATAACCGCTATCATCAATACTACCAACTAAAAACTCTGCAATTGCACGTTCTTCTTCATCAATCATGAAGGTGTTTAATTGATTTAATAAAGATTGATGAAAAGTAGTTCCAGCTGCATAAGGAACGTTTTTTTCTTCATCATCTGCGGAATAATTATTCGCTTGTGTTTTATAACTTGGATATTCATCATCGCTAAGATATTCATCAATGTTTATATCTTCAGCTTCTATTTTTTCATTTCCAGTATCGTCAAATTCTTGATCTGCTAATGTGTCTTCAAAGTTTTCTGGCTCTTCTTTACCTGTATCTAACGCAGGATTCTCTTCAATTTCTTGTTTTAAACGCTCTTCAAAAGCCTGTGTAGGTAATTGAATTAGCTTCATCAACTGAATTTGTTGTGGAGATAATTTTTGTAAGAGTTTATAATGTAAACTTTGTTTTAGCATAGGTTTGAATATACGAAAAGTATTTTAGAATTCTGCGTTTTGTGGTGTTCTTGGAAACGGAATTACGTCTCTAATATTACCCATTCCTGTTGTAAACTGAACTAAACGCTCAAAACCAAGACCAAAACCAGAGTGAACTGCTGTACCAAATTTACGTAAATCTAAATACCACCATAATTCTTTCTCGTCAATGTCTAATGCTTTCATTTTTTCAATTAAAACATCATATCGTTCCTCACGTTGCGCGCCACCAACTATTTCTCCAATTCCAGGGAAAAGAACATCCATTGCTCGTACAGTTTTTCCATCGTCATTTAAACGCATGTAAAATGCCTTAATGTTTGCAGGGTAATCAAATAATATTACCGGACATTTAAAGTGTTTTTCAACTAAAAAACGTTCGTGTTCCGATTGTAAATCTGCTCCCCATTCATTAATAGGAAACTGAAATTTCTTCTTTTTATTTGGTTTACTGTTGCGTAAAATATCAATAGCTTCTGTGTAAGAAACACGTTTAAAATCGTTTTCTGTAACAAACTTTAATTTATCAATTAAACCTAATTCGCTTCGTTGTAATTGTGGTTTTCCTTTTTCTTCTTGAGCAAAACGTTGATCTAAAAATTCTAAATCGTCTTTACAGTTTTCTAAAACATAGTTAATAACCGATTTAATAAAGTCTTCAGATAAATCCATGTTACCTTCTAAATCCATAAAGGCAACTTCAGGTTCAATCATCCAAAATTCAGATAAATGGCGAGTTGTGTTCGAGTTCTCAGCTCTAAAAGTTGGTCCAAAAGTATACACTTTACCTAAAGCCATTGCATAAGTTTCTGCTTCTAATTGACCAGAAACGGTAAGGTTTGTTTCTTTTCCGAAGAAATCTTGTTTAAAATCTACATTTCCATCTTCATTTTTCGGAGCCTTGTTAGCTTCAAAATTAGTGACCTTAAACATTTCACCAGCACCTTCAGCATCGGAACCTGTTATAATTGGCGTGTTAACGTAGTTGAAACCATTCTCTTGAAAATATTTATGTACAGCGAAAGACAGTTTAGAACGCACTCTCATCACTGCAGAAAATGTATTTGTTCTAACGCGTAAATGTGCGTTTTCTCTTAAAAATTCAAAACTGTGTTTTTTAGGTTGAATTGGATATTCATCTGGATTAGAATCTCCTAAGATTTCTAATTCGTCAACTTGAATTTCAGAATTTTGTCCTTTTCCTTGGCTTTCTACCAAAGTACCAACAATACTTACACAAGCACCTGTAGTAATTCTTTTTAGAATTTCTTCAGCTGTGTTTTCAAAATCGATTACACATTGTATATTTTTTATGGTAGAACCGTCATTTAAAGCAATAAAACGATTGCTTCTAAAAGTTCTTACCCAACCTTTAACGGTTACTTTTTGATCAAATTCTTTAGTTGTTACTAAATTTAATACGCTACTTCTTTGCATCTTACATAAATTGAAAAGCAAAGATACTTTTTTGCGTTAAATTTAGCAATGATAGAAGTGTGAATAAAAAGGTAATTTTATTCTGTAGAATTTTTATCCCCATCTTTGGGAGGAATAATCTTAATTTTTGGCTCTTTAAACACTTTTTCGTTGGCAATTTTGTCTTCAAAAGTTAATAGGAGTGAAGGCAATAATATTAAATTAGAAGTCATAGCAAAAAGTAATGTTATGGATACTAAACCACCTAAGGCAATTGTACCACCAAAACTAGAAACTGTAAAGACTAAGAACCCAAAAAACAATACTATTGAAGTGTAAAACATACTTACACCAGTTTCATTTAATGCTGCATAAACTGACTTTTTTATCTTCCAGTCATTCGCAATTAATTCTTGTCTATATTTTGCTAAAAAGTGAATTGTATCATCAACAGAAATACCGAATGCAATACTAAATACTAAAATTGTTGATGGTTTTATAGGAATGTCAAAAAAGCCCATTAAACCTGCAGTTAACAATAATGGTAACATATTTGGCAATAATGAAATTAAAATCATTTTATAAGAACGGAACATCCACGCCATAAATAATGAAATTAATATAATTGCTAATGATAAAGAAAAAACTAAGTTTTTAATTAAATAATTAGTTCCTTTTATAAAAACCAATGCTTTACCAGTAAAGGAAACATTGTATCTTTCCTTCGGAAATTCTTTGTCTACAACACCTTTTAAACGCTCTTGAATAATGTCCATTTTATCGGTACCAATGTCCTTCATAAACGTGGTAATTCTTGCATAACGACCTGTTGAATCTACAAAATTCTTTAACATTCCAGAATTATTTGTAGAGTTTTTAGTGTATGCAAAAATATGACTTTGCTCTTGTGAAGTTGGTAGCTGATAATACTTTGGATTTCCGTTGTAATAAGCCTGCTTAGAGTATTTTACTAAGTTAATTACAGAAACTGGTTTCGATAATTCAGAGAAACTTTCAATAGCTTCATTAATTTTTTCCATCTTTTTTAAAGTGGAAAGTTTCATTACTCCTTTATCTTTTTTGGTGTCTACTAAAATTTCGAGTGGCATAATTCCACCAAATTCCTTTTCAAAGAATTTAATGTCTTTATAAAACTGCATTCCATGTGGCATGTCTTCAATTAAACTACCCGAAACTCTAATTTGATAAATACCAATAATACCAAATATTATAATTAATACGGTTCCAAAATACACAGAAATTCTTCTGTTTCTAACTGTATTTTCCATCCATTTTACCACATTATCGATCCATCTTTTTTCAAGGTGATTTAAATGCTTTTTCTTTGGAAGTGGCATAAAACTATAGATGATTGGTATAATCAATAATGCCAAAATGAAAATACTTATAATGTTGATTGAAGCCAAAATACCAAACTCTCTAAGTAACTGACTTTTTACAAAAATAAAGGTTGCAAAACCAGAAGCTGTAGTAATATTAGTCATTAAAGTTGCGTTACCAACTTTAGATATTACACGTTGTAAAGACTTGGCTTGGTTACCGTGTTTTTTTACTTCTTGCTGATATTTGTTGATTAAAAAGATGGCGTTTGGTACTCCAATTACAATAATTAATGGCGGAATTAAAGCTGTTAAAACAGTAATTTCATAGCCAAATAAACCAATAAAACCGAATGCCCAAATTACACCAATACTTACTACTAAAAGTGTTATAAAAGTTGCTCTATAAGAGCGGAAGAAAAAGAAAAAGATTACTGCGGTTGCTAACAATGCAAGTAGTACAAAAATCCCTATTTCATCAACAATATTTTGAGAGTTTAAAGTTCTAATGTATGGCATTCCAGAAATACGAACTTCAATATTATTGTCTTTCTCAAATTTTTCAATAGTTGGCGTTAATATATTATGAATAAACTCTGGACGTTCTTCAGTATTTACAATACTCTTCTTAATATAAATTGCGGTTTGTATTGTTCCGCCTTCATTATATAGTAAGTTATCGTAAAAAGGAAGCTTGTCGAATAGTTGTTGTTTTATTTGATTTACTTCTTCTTGTGTTTTTGGAGTGCCTTTAAACAACGGTTCTACAACAAATTTTTGCTTTTTTCTATCTGCTTTTAGTTTTTGAATATCTGCTAAAGACACCGTAAAATCTACTTGAGGAACAGAATCAAATGTTTTAACTAATTTGTTCCAGTTATTAAATTTTTCTGGTGTAAATAATGTTGAATCTTTAACTCCTAGAATAATTAAATTTCCTTCTTCACCAAAAATTTCTAAGAATTTATTGTACTCAAGGTTTGCTTCATGATCTTCAGGTAATAGGTTAGCTTCAGAGAAAGAAAAACGTGTATTTTTTGTTTGAAGTGCTAAAAAAGTAGTAGCTGCAGCTATTAATATTAAGACAATAATTCTATTTCTTAAGATTAGGCGGGCTACTTTAGTCCAAAAGTTCATTTAAAAAAGTTTTAGCAAATATAATTAAAAGTTTGTTGTTTTTTAAGCAAAAAAAAGAGTGTAAAAACACTCTTTTAATATTGTTATTTGGTTGAAATTATACAGTCATAATTTCTTTTTCTTTTACAGAAAGTTTTTCTTCAGTGTCTTTTACAAACGTGTCTGTTAAATTTTGAATATCTGATTCTGCTACCTTTTTCATATCATCAGAAATATCTGTTTTTTTGATGTCGTTATTTGCCTCTTTACGTGCATTTCGGATACCAACTTTTGCGTGTTCAGCTTCAGCTTTAGCTTGTTTTGCTAAATCTCTACGGCGTTCTTCTGTTAAAGCGGGAACATTAATAATAATGTTTTCTCCATTATTCATTGGGTTAAAGCCAAGATTAGCATTCATAATTGCTTTTTCAATTTCTTGCAACATGTTTTTTTCCCAAGGTTGTATTGCAATTGTTCTTGCATCTGGAGTATTAACGTTTGCAACTTGACCTAATGGTGTTGCAGAGCCATAATAATCTACCTTAACATTTGCTAACATTGATGGTGATGCTTTACCTGCTCTAATAGCACGTAATTCTTTAACTAAATGCTCAATTGCACTATTCATAGCCTCTTTGGCTGTGTCTATAATAAATTCTGTTTCTTCGTTCATCTTTAGTATTTTTAAAAGATTCGATAATTAATTATCAACTACTGTTCCAATTTGTTCTCCAGAAATCAATTTTAGTAAATTTCCTTTTGTATTCATATCAAAAACAATAATTGGAAGTTTGTTTTCTTCACTTAATGTAAAAGCTGTCATATCCATTACTTTTAACCCTTTTTTGATTACATCTTTAAAGGTAATAGTATCAAATTTTATAGCATTTTTATCTTTTTCTGGATCTACGTTGTATATTCCATTAACACGAGTTCCCTTTAAAATTGCATCAGCATCAATTTCTATTGCTCTTAAAACCGCAGCAGTATCTGTTGTAAAATACGGATTTCCGGTTCCAGCTCCAAAAATAACAACTCTTCCTTTTTCTAAATGACGAATTGCTTTTCTTTTAATATATGGTTCTGCTACTTCTTTAATTTCTAATGCAGTTTGTAAACGTGTATGAACATCTTCGTCTTCCAATGCGCTTTGTAAAGCTAAACCATTGATACAAGTTGCTAACATTCCCATGTGATCTCCTTGTACTCGATCCATCCCGTTTGCTGCACCAGCAACTCCTCTAAAGATATTTCCTCCACCAATAACAATAGCAATTTCTACACCTGTTGCTAATACTTGTTTTATTTCTTGAGCATATTCTTTAAGACGTTTTGGGTCAATACCATATTGTCTATCGCCCATTAAGGCTTCTCCGCTTAATTTTAAAAGAATTCTTTTGTATTGCATAGTTTTGTTGAAAGTTGAGCAAAACTACGCATTTTTTTTGAGTTTATTTTTTATTGAAATAAAAAAACCTCGCAATTTTGCGAGGTTTTTAAGTAAAGTTTTAAGGATTTAATTATCCTAAAGTAACTCTTTTGAATCCACTTACAGAAACATCTCCGTAAGTTTTAACATATTCAGCTACATTTTTCTTTTCATCTTTAATAAAAGCTTGGTCTAAAAGACACTGCTCCATATCTAAAGTTGTATTGTCAGAAATGAATCTTTCCATTTTCCCTGGTAAAATTCTATCCCAGATTTTTTCTGGTTTTCCTTCAGCAGCTAATTCAGCTTTTGCTGCTTCTTGAGCTTTTGCTAATACTTCATCAGATAATTGAGACATAGAAATAAATTGAGGTACATTTTTTAATGTTTTCCCTAATCTTCCTAATTCAATATTATCTTTTTCAATAACAGCAATTCTAGCTTCAGTTTCTGCAGCTACATAAGCAGCGTCAAAATCTTTATAAGATAAAGTTGTTGCTCCCATAGATGCTACTTGCATAGCAACGTCTTTAGATAAAACATCTGCTTTATCTACAGCGTTAGATAAACCTACTAATGCAGCAATTTTACCAATATGAGTATAAGAACCAACATAAGCAGCTTCAATTTTTTCGAAAGCTGTTATTTCTAACTTTTCTCCAATAACACCAGTTTGTTCAACTAATTTATCAGCAACTGTCATACCTCCAAAATCTGCAGCTAAGAAAGCTTCTTTGTCTGCGCAGTTTAATGCGATATCAGCAAATTGTCCACCTAAAGCTACAAAAGATTCGTTTTTACCAACAAAATCAGTTTCACAAGCTAAAACAATAGCAACACCTTCTGTGTTTGCTTCATTAATTCTTGTTACTGCAACACCTTCTGTAGATTCTCTATCAGCTCTTTTTGCAGCAATCTTCTGACCTTTTTTACGTAAGATGTCAATTGCTTTATCAAAGTCTCCTCCAGCTTCAACTAATGCCTTTTTACAGTCCATCATTCCAGCTCCAGTTGCTTCTCTTAATTTTTTAACATCAGCAGCACTAATCTTTACTGTTTCCATGTTATTTGTGTTTTTTGATTATAATTATTTTTTTTCTTCAGTAGGTACTTCAGTAACTTCAACTTTAGCTTCTACAGCTTTAAGAGCTTCTTTTTTAGCAACTTCTTTAGTTTCTTTTACTTTTTCTTTATCTGCTTTTCTGTCAGATAAACCTACAGCAATCGCATCAGTTACATAAGATAATACTTTATCAATAGATTTAGAAGCATCATCATTTGCAGGAATTACATAATCTACTGGTCTAGGATCAGAGTTTGTATCTACCATTGCAAAGATTGGAATGTTTAAGTTTAAAGCTTCTGCAATTGCAATGTGCTCTTTCTTAACATCTACAATAAAAATTGCAGCTGGTAAACGTGTCATATCAGAAATTGAACCTAAATTCTTTTCTAATTTTTCACGCTGACGGTTAATTTGTAACTTTTCTCTTTTAGATAAAGCGTCGAAAGAACCATCTTGTTTCATTCTATCAATATGTGCCATTTTCTTAACAGCTTTACGGATAGTAACAAAGTTTGTTAACATTCCTCCAGGCCATCTTTCTGTAATGTAAGGCATGTTTACAGCTTTAGCTTTTTCTGCAACGATATCTTTTGCTTGCTTTTTAGTTGCAACAAATAAGATTTTACGTCCTGAGTTAGCTATTTTTTGTAACGCAGCTGAAGCTTCGTCAATTTTAGCTGATGTTTTATACAAGTCAATGATGTGTACACCATTACGCTCAGTATAAATGTATGGAGCCATGTTTGGGTTCCATTTTCTAGTTAAGTGTCCAAAGTGTACACCACTATCTAATAATTCTTGAATATTTGCCATTTTAAAAAATGTGTTTACGTTCTGTTTTCACAATATTTGAGTAGTTTTTCAAGTCTCAAATATTTAGATACTAAACTGTTTATAATTAATTTATATAACAGTCTCTTGGTAGTATAATTGCCAAAATATATTCGGCAAAAATATTAACGCTTAGAGAACTGGAATTTCTTACGTGCTTTCTTCTGACCGAATTTCTTACGTTCAACCATTCTTGGATCACGAGTTAATAAACCTTCTGGTTTTAATATAGCTCTGTGTTCTTCGTTTATAGAAACTAACGCTCTTGTAATTGCTAAACGGATTGCTTCTGCTTGACCAGTAACACCACCACCATATACATTTACTTTAATGTCATAAGACTCTAAGTTCTCAGTTAACATTAATGGTTGTTGAACTTTATATTGTAACGTTGGAGTAGTAAAGTAATTTTTATACTCTTTTTTGTTTACAATAATGTTTCCTTTTCCTTCTGAAAGATAAATACGAGCAACTGCTGTTTTTCTTCTACCTATTTTGTGTACAGTTTCCATTATTTAAGATCGTTAAGGTTAGTAAGTTTAGGTTTTTGTGCGTCTTGACCGTGCTCAGTTCCTGCATATACATACAAGTTTTTGAATAAAGCACTACCTAATTTGTTTTTTGGTAACATACCTTTTACTGCTTTTTCGATTAATCTTGTAGGATCTTTCTCAAACATTTCTGTTGCAGTAAGTGATCTTTGACCTCCTGGATAACCCGTGTGACGGATGTAAGACTTTTCAGTCCATTTCTTTCCAGTTAATTGAATTTTTTCTGCGTTGATAATTACCACGTTATCTCCACAATCTACGTGTGGTGTAAAACTTGGTTTGTACTTACCTCTAATTAGCATTGCTACTTTAGAAGCTAGACGACCCAACGTTTGCCCGTCTGCATCAACTAAAACCCACTCTTTGTTTACCGTAGAGCTGTTTGCTGATACTGTTTTGTAACTTAATGTGTTCATTACACTATTAGTTTTTGTTTATTAATAAAAAGTTTTTCCCTTAAAAAAGGACTGCAAAATTACAACTATTTATTTGATTGGCAAACACTAATTTAAGTTGTTTTTTTATTGAAAATGAAGTGATTAGGTTTTTCCTACAATTCTAATTGTACTTTTAGATTGAGAACTCATAATATTATGCAATCTAGACAGCGTGTTTGCACTGTTTCTAACGTCTAAAAAACCATCGCTATTAATTTTGGTATGCATATCACCAACGGCAATACAACCTTGTATTTGAGTGTAATAATTTGCAACATGAATTTTGGCTTCACTTCTTCCTGGAACACCTTTTAATTCCCATAAACTTCTATTAAATTTATTTGAGAACTCATAATTTAGATTGTAAAACCCTGAAGGAACGCAAGAAACATTTCTAGCATTATTTTTCCATTCAAGTTCTAATGTTTTACAATCAAAAATAAGTTTGCTTCCACCGGAAGGTAAATCTTCAAAGACTAATAAGTGCCCTAATATTTCTGGACCAATATAATTGTTTCTGTATAAAACCATTTTTTTCATAACATAGTTGTTTTGATTAAACGGTTAAAATTAAGCTACTTAAAACTAAATACATCAGCATTTAAACTGATTATGCTATAGGAAAAACGCTGTAAATGGTTTTTGTTGAAGTTTTTAAAAATTTGGTTTGATAGAAAATGACATTTTATCTCTAGAAGTTGGATGTAAAAATTCAATAAACTCTGCATGTAAATGCAATCTGTTTTTCTTTGTTCCGTATAAGTCATCTCCAATTATAGGAGAGTTTAATCCGTCTTTATGAGCTGCGTGGACTCTTAATTGATGCGTTCTTCCAGTAATTGGGTAAAAATAAACACGTGTTGTATTGTTTTTTTGTTCAATAATTTCCCACTCTGTAACTGCATTTTTTCCATGTTCAAAACAAACTAACTGTCGTGGTCTATCATCTAAATCTACTCGTAAAGGCAAGTTGATTTCACCTTTTTTTTCTGTTAGATTTCCTTCTAATAAGGCAATGTATCGTTTCTTAATAGTTCTGTTTATAAACTGACTTTGGAGTGTTTTGTTAGCTTCTTTGGTTTTTGTTAATAGTAGAATCCCGGAAGTTGCCATGTCAAGTCGATGTACAATTAAAGGTCCAGTTGCATTTGGATATTTTTCTTTGATTCTTGTATACACTGAATCTGTAATTTCTTTTCCAGGAACCGATAGTAATTCGGCAGGTTTGTTTACCACAAGTAGCACATCGTCTTCGTAAATGATTTCCAATTCTTTTTCTTCGGAAACATTTTCAATCAATAAATTGGCGTCCATTTCAACGCCTTCTAACATGTGCGCTAAAATTGGTTTACATCTACTTTGGCAAGCTGGATAATAATTTTTGTGCTTTCGTATTGCTGAATTTGGTGAAATTCCCCACCAAAACTCCGACATAGAAATTGGAGTTAAGTTATTTAAAAAAGCATATTGTAATAATTTTGGAGCTGCACATTCTCCAGCTCCTGCAGGTGGTTTTATTGCAGGATTGTTAAAGATATCTAACAAGTTTTTTAATTCTTTTTGTTGATTTAAAAAAGCATATTTGCTAAACAACGTTTGTTGTAAGTAGTTAGATTTTTCTTTTCGTGCTGTTTTAAGTGAAGCTATTTTTTCTTCAAAATTGATTAATTCTAGTCTGTTTTTTTTAATTTTAAGATCATAATATTCAACTAGTTCTTTGTAGAAAAATTGATCGTTATAACTTTCTTGAGTTAGTTTTTTAATGAGATTATTGAAATCAGAATCGTTTAAAGTTGCTTGTGCATTTTTTTTACGAAGTTTTCTATCCTTTTTAGAAAGCCTCATCTTTTTGCGTTGTAGTGCTAAATCTTCCGCAATAGTTTCCGTTATTTTTTTTACTGATTTTTTTAATTTGTTATAATTTTTATCTTTTTTAAGTAAACTTAATTGTCGATTAATTTCATCAATTTCAAGTTCACCTTTTATATAAAAACTGCCTTCGGTTCTCATATTAAAAACAGGAGGAACAAATTTTTCGGGTAGACTTTTGTCTGCTAGTTTTCCTGAAAAAGCTGCCAAATAACCAATTTCATTCTTTTCATTTTTAACAACTAAAACGCCAAACATTTTTCCAATTGGCAAGTCGGTTTGTGTTTCATTTAAACCAAAATTATGTTCAAAATCAGTTTGATTTTCTAAATACTCTTGCAGTTCTTTTGCTGCTATTTTAGCAATTAAACTAGGTTCGTAATAAAACGGAAAGGTAAACTTAGCGGGAAGTTCAATTTCTGAAATATCGGTTTTGAAATGTTGAAAATGTTTCAATTTATGTTTTTTACTTTAAATGCTATTCCTTAGCGCCATGGCTTTTTGCGGTCTCTATCCAAAGTTCAGAAATTCCTTTTGTATCTGCTCCCAAACCTCTAGATAAATGTAGTGCTACACTAATTAATAAGGTTGAAGCTTGGCTAAGTTCTTCTAATGTTTGTATGCTTCCAAATTCTTCTTGCGCCTTTAAAAGTAGCAATTCATTATGTTTTTGAGCAAAAATAATAGGATTTTCAGTTTCATCAGTTATTGGTGGGATCATTAAAAGATCCATCCAATCGTTGCCTATTTTTTTTGCTGAAAATTGATGAGATGCTTTTCCTATTTCTCTCCAAGCAGCCAGTGTTTTTGTATCTCCAGATTCCGATAAACCCGAATCTAAAAGTAATTCAAAACCTAAATCGGCAATGTTTTGCATCACCTTTAAGTATTCATTTAACGCTTTTTCAAATAAATCGGTTTCTTGTCCTTCAAGATATTCGCCAACGGTCATTTTTGGTAAATCTAATACTTCAGCACAATCCGTTAAACAAGGAAATGTATCGCCTTCATAAATATATTGTGCTTTGTTAAATTGAATTTGGCGACCTAACGGATATAAGCGACACGCTAACGGACGCCCCAAATGAACACTGCAACCAGCATTGTCTAAATATTGACTACAAGATTTTTGTCCTTTATTGTCGTTTTTTCCATCAAAAAGTAGTTGAATACCACCAAATTCAGAATATAAATCACGAAATTCTCTTGGGGTAATTTTTTTCTCTTTACTGAAGTTTAATAATTCCCACGGATTCAACATTACGTCTTTGCCAAAACAACAAGTTCCAGATCGGGAACAGGTTAGTGGCAATACACTTTCAGAGTTGAGTTTTGTTATCTGCATTTATGAATACTTAAATTTATTAGAAAGAAAAATTACCAACTAGCCGAAGGAGAAAATAATAAATCAGTAGGATTGTCAATATCATATAAGTATTGATAACTTCTGGTTTCTTTCAAGCAAAAAGGTTCTATAAGTTTCACCATGTTTTCAAAACCTTCTAACGTTAAAATACAGAAAAAAGTCTCATTATCTTGGGTTAAAATTCCTTCATCAGATTTGAATAAACCTAAAATTAAATTGCAATTTCTTGGTGTTATAAAATCAACTTGAGACAAATCTAATTTTTGCCTTTTGTTAATAATTGTATCAATTAATAAGTCTCTAAACAAAATTGCCTCCGCTTTGTTAAAGTTGTAAAGACGCACTATGTTTTCGTCAAGACCGTTAACATTTTCTATATAATCTAATTCCATTTTTTAATGTGCTTCTAACCAGTTTTGTCCTAAATCCATTTCAACATCTAACGGAACAGCCATTTTAAAAGCATTTTCCATTTCTTCCTTAATAATTGGTTTTATAATATCTAATTCGTCTTTATGTGCATCAAAAACCAATTCGTCATGTACTTGTAAAAGCATTTTAGATTTAAAGTTTTCTTTCTCAAAACGATTGTAAATGTTAATCATTGCTAACTTGATAATATCTGCTGCAGAACCTTGTATTGGTGCATTTACAGCATTTCTTTCCGTAGCATTTTTTACAACAGCATTTCTTGAGTTGATGTCTTTTAAATATCTACGTCTTTTTAAAACCGTTTCTACATAACCATGTTCACGCGCAAAATCTACTAAAGAAGCCATGTAGGCTTTTAACTTCGGATAGGTTTCGTAATAGGTGTCAATTAGTTCTTTTGCTTCGCCACGAGATAAATCAGTTTGATTGCTTAATCCGAAAGCAGAAACACCATAAATAATTCCGAAATTTACCGTTTTTGCGTTGCTACGTTGCTCACGAGTAACTTCATCTAACGGAACATTAAATACTTTTGCAGCGGTTGAAGCGTGAATGTCTTCGCCATTTTTAAAAGCATTAATCATGGTTTCTTCTTGGCTTAATGCAGCGATAATTCGCAATTCAATTTGAGAATAATCTGCAGCCAATAAAACATGGTTTTCATCTCTTGGAATAAAGGCTTTTCTAACCTCTCTACCGCGTTCAGTTCTAATAGGAATGTTCTGTAAATTAGGATTGTTAGAACTCAAACGTCCAGTTGCAGCAACAGCTTGCATGTATTGTGTATGAATTCTTCCTGTTTTTGGGTTTATTTCATTTGGCAACGCATCAACATACGTGCTTTGTAATTTTTTATACTGACGATATTCTTTAATATCTCTAATAATTTGATGATCTTTTTCAAGGAATGATAAAATATCTTCTCCTGTTTTATATTGACCCGTTTTTGTCTTTTTTGGCTTGTCTACCAATTTCATGTTTTCAAACAAAACAATACCTAATTGTTTAGGGGAAGCAATATTAAATTCTTCACCAGCTTGTTCGTAAATTCCTTTTTCAAGACGATTAATATCATCCGTTAAAGCAATTGACAATTCTTTTAAGAAATCTACATTTAAGTTAATTCCCTCAATTTCCATGGCTGTTAAAACCGAAACTAATGGCAACTCAACTTCGTTGTATAATTTTGTTAGGTTTCCTTCGGATAATTCTTTGCTAAAATGCTCCTTTAATTGCAACGTAATATCTGCATCTTCAACGGCGTATTCTGTTTGCTTGTCTAAAGCAACAGTTCGCATAGAAAGTTGGTTTTTTCCTTTTTTACCAATTAATTCTGTAATGGAAACAGGTTGATAATTTAAATAGGTTTCTGCCAACATATCCATATTATGTCGCATATCTGGATTTATCAAATAATGCGCAATCATAGTGTCGAATAATTTACCTTTTACAGGCATATTATAATTCGATAATACTTTAATATCATACTTTAAATTATGTCCGATTTTTTCAATTCCTTCGGAAGTGAAAAACGGTCGAAATTCCTCTAAAATAGCTTCCGTTTCGTTTTGGTCTTCTGGAAATGAAACATAATATCCTTTTCCTACTTCAAATGAAAAAGCAATTCCGATTAGTTCAACTTCCAAGGCTTTTAAACCTGTAGTCTCTGTATCAAAACAAACCGAAGTTTGCTGCATCAGCTTTTTAAGCAATAATTTTCTTGATAAAGGTGAATCTATATGTTGGTAAAAATGATTGGTGTTTTCAATAGTTTTAAATCCCGATGCAACTTCGGCTTCAGAAACAGTTCCTGTTCCTGGCGCTGCAAATAAATCGAACTGACCTTCAGTTTTTGGTGCTACTTTTTTAGCTTCAACTTTGGTTGCTGTTTTAACTTCAGTTGTTGTTTCTGTATTAAAAGTTCTTAAAAAGTTAGTTAATAAGTTTCTGAATTCTAACTCGTTAAAAAGCTCCGTTACTTTTGGAATATCTGGCTGATCTAATTCAAAATCCTTTGCATGAAAAGTTACAGGAACATCGAGCATAATGGTTGCCAATTTCTTAGAAAGTAAACCTAACTCTCCATTAGCTTCAACTTTCTCTTTCATTTTTCCTTTTAAATCTGCAGTGTTTGCTAATAGGTTTTCCATAGAACCATAAGCGGCTAAAAACTTCTTTGCTGTTTTTTCTCCAACACCAGGTAAACCAGGAATGTTATCGGCAGAATCTCCCATCATCCCTAAGAAATCAATAACTTGTTCAGGTGTTTCTACGCCAAATTTTTCTTGTACTTCTGGAACTCCCCAAATATCATAACCACCACCAAAACGAGGTTTGTACATGAAAATATTTTCTGAAACCAATTGCGCAAAATCCTTATCTGGCGTTACCATATAAGTTTTGTAACCTTCTTTTTCTGCTTGTTTAGAAAGTGTTCCAATAACATCATCTGCTTCAAAACCAGCTTTAACCATAATGGGTATGTGCATGGCTTTTAAAATTTCCTGTATATAAGGTACCGCCAATTTTATAGCTTCTGGAGTTTCGTCTCTGTTAGCTTTATAGGCTTCAAACATTTCTACTCTGTCTACACTTCCGCCTTTATCAAAACAAACTGCTAAATGATCTGGTCTTTCTCGTTTAATTACGTCTAAAAGTGAGTTCATAAAACCCATAATTGCAGAAGTGTCTAATCCTTTGCTATTAATTCTTGGGTTTTTAATAAAAGCATAATATCCACGGAAAATTAATGCAAAAGCATCCACTAAAAAAACTCTTTTTTGATCTGACATTATAGTAATTTTATAATTTAAAAGTGATGAAAATATTCCTCAAAAATAGTGTTTTTTGAGAATTGAGAAAGGTACAAAACTTTAACAAGACGTTAAAATTCATTAGAAATTTAAACAGTTATCTTTGTCAGTATTTTAAACTTTTTTTATGCCACGTTGGTTTATCCCTTTACTAATCCTTTCAGTACTTTTTTTTGTTTTAGAAATATATGCTTTTCAAGCTATAAAAACGCTTACCAAGAATAAGTTAATTCGTTATGGTTGGTTGTTATTTAGTGTTGTTGCTTACGGGTATTTTTTATACACAATGTTTACGTATGATAGAGGTAATGGGCAAACAAGAGAATTTCAATGGGCAGTTGGTATTTTACTTATTGCTTTAATTCCTAAAATTTTTATGATCATAGCTTTATTAAGCGAAGACGTTTTTAGAATTTTACAGAAAGGTGTTTCGTTGTTTTCTTCGGAAACAAAACCACTGGCAGGACGTAGAAAATTTATGTCGCAAATTGCATTAGGTTTAGCGGCAATTCCGTTTGCGAGCTTGTTGTACGGTATTTTTAAAGGGAAATACAATTACAAAGTTTTAAAATATCAGCTAACATTCAAAGACCTGCCTGAGGCTTTTGATGGTTTTACAATTTCTCATATTACTGATATTCACTCAGGGAGTTTCGATAATAAAGAGAAAATTGAATATGCTGTAGATTTAATCAATCAGCAAAAATCAGATATTCTGTTTTTTACAGGAGATATTGTAAATAATTTTGCTTCAGAAATGGATGAGTGGATTCCTTCTTTCAGTAAATTAGAAGCACCAATGGGTAAATATTCAATCCTTGGAAATCACGATTATGGAGATTATTCCGACTGGAAAACACCAGAAGCAAAAGCTAAGAACTTTGAAGCTGTAAAAGAAATTCACCCTAAAATTGGATTCGATTTATTACTAAACGAAAATCGTTACATAGAAAAAGACGGGCAAAAAATAGCCTTAATTGGTGTAGAAAATTGGGGAAAAGGGTTCAATCAAGCCGGTGATCTTCAAAAAGCATCAGAAGGCGTTAATAAAGAGGACTTTAAAATTTTACTTTCTCACGATCCAAGTCATTGGGAAAATAAAGTAAAACAAAACGATTTCAACTATCACTTAACCTTAAGTGGTCATACACACGGTTTGCAATTTGGAATAGAAATTCCAGGATTTATAAAATGGAGTCCAGCAAAATATGTTTATAAACAATGGGCAGGTTTGTATGAAGAATTTGGAAGATACGTTAATGTAAACCGCGGTTTTGGCTATCATGCTTTTCCAGGTCGTGTTGGTATTTGGCCAGAAATTACGGTCATAGAACTCAAAAAAGGCTGATAACCAGTTGGTTTGTGTAAAAATAGTATATTTGTAATTGAAACAATTTCTCCCAAGTGTTTCAGTATAAACTAAAAATAAAAAAAATGACAAAGTTTGGAGATATAATTAGTACAGACAAACCCGTGTTAATAGATTTTTATACAGCGTGGGAAGAAGTAGACAATCCTGCAGCTACACTACGTTCTGTTGCTGCTGCTTTAGGAGACAAGGCAAAAGTAATTAAGATAGACGTAGAAAAAAATGAGTTTCTTGCCGATGCGCTCAGCGTTAAAGGAAACCCAACGTTTATGATTTACAAAAATGGCGAAATGAAATGGCGTCAAACAGGTAATCAAGACGCAAAGACGCTTATAGGTTTAGTACAACAATATCTTTAATTTTTTTAGAAGCCATTCCTGCTTTCCGTTATATCTTTTTTTGAGAAAAACAAAAAAAGGATGCCACTTCAATCGGGGCTAAACTAGTTTAAAAACTTATTTAATTGCTTTAAACTTAAAACCTTTTTTAGAAAATTCATCCAAAATTTTTGGTAAAACAAAGCGTAATTTTTCGCTTGCTTTTACACTATCGTGAAAAACAATAATACTTCCGTTTGTGGTATTTTTTAGAACATTCTGTAAACATTGTTCTTTAGAAATTGAAGTGTCAAAATCAGCAGAAAGAACACTCCACATTATAATTTTATAGCCTTTTTTAATGAGTTCTTTAGCTTGAGACGTTTTTATTTTCCCGTAAGGCGGTCTAAATAAGTTGAGTTTTAAGCTTTGATAGTTACAAGTTTTTAAAGTTTCTTCAACCTTTAAAACATTATCTAAATAATCATTGGTTTTGTGTTTCCATCCATTAAAATGATTTTGAGTATGGTTTCCAACCGAATGTCCTTCAGAAAGTATTTGTTTAAAAATTTCAGGATGTTTTTCAATGTTTTTACCAATGCAAAAAAAAGTAGCTTTTGCGTTGTGCTTTTGTAATTCAGAAAGTACAAAATTGGTTATTTCTGGTGTTGGTCCATCATCAAAAGTTAAGTAAATTTCCTTTTTATCTTCAGCAAAACGCCACGTATAATTAGAGAAAATTCTCGTAAATATACGTGGCGTTTTAGTGAAATATAATTTCATTCTTATGTTATTCTAATCCAGTTTCTTCATCAGGTAATAAATGACTAAATAGCTTTACATTTTTAAGAAATCTATCTTTTAATTTAGTTATATATAAAGGGTCAGAGTCAAAGTTTTCGGCTTGCCTAACTATATTCTGAAACATATATAAATCAGTATCTAAATCATCAAACATCAAATTAATGTCTTCATCTTTAAATGTACTATAATGTACTAAACGCTGTTCAATGATTTCTGCTAGCGTATTTGCTGTTTGTCTAGCTTTGTTAATATTGCCAGCTTCGTAATATAATTCAGGATATGCTAACGCAATAGAATAGTGTCCAAAATCTTTTATCGGCATTTTTTCTAAAGATAAATCTAATACTTCGTTTGCTTTTAATGTGTCTCCTTCTTTTACAAATGCTTCCGATAAGCGCATTAAGTTATTGCGCATAGAAATAGCGTTTCTTTTTGTTTGAGAGTCTAAATAGATGTTACCGTCATTAATGTTTCTAAAGTTCCACTTTTTGACATTGTTGTACATTTTATCAGGATCAATTCTACCCATATCAAACATACTGTTTTGTCCAACTGGTGTTTTAATTGGTACTAATTTAAAGGCTAAGCCATCTAGTTGTAAGTAATCTTTCATCCAAATATATTCAGAATCAGCATTAGATCCACCAGTAAAATAAATTGGACGTTTCCAATCAAAATTATTTAAAATATCTAGCATTAAAATGCTGTTTTTTCCAATTCCACCGTCAATAGTAATGTCAATATAATCTACCATTTTATTGGCGTCTTTTTGGGCAACAATTCCGTATTTAAGAGCATTTTCTTTGTTTACAGGAATTCTGATTTTATTAGTTGGCAATATTTTTTCAGGAACACCATCTTCTTCTAAATCATAAAAAGTTCTTTCATTGTCGCTTCTTACCCAACGCATAAAATCTTTTAAAGATAGTACAGAGTCTTTTGGAACTGCAGCTAATCCTTCAAAATAATAAGCTGCATCTAAAGTTCCGTAAGAATATTCTTCATGTGTTAATGCAGAAGGAATTGGAGCGGCTTTATAAGTTGCTTTTTTCATTTGATCTATATACCAATCAGTTTGAAAAAGGCTTGTATTTACCAATTTAATATCGGTTCTAATACCTTCTACTTCTTGCATGTACCAAAGTGGGAACGTGTCATTATCTCCAATGGTAAACATAATTGCGTTAGGATCGCAGCTTTCTAAATACGCTTGTGCGTTTAAATGAGTTGTGTATCTGTTAGATCTGTCATGGTCGTCCCAATTTTGAACTCCCATTAAAACAGGAACAGCTAATAAGGCAACCGCAGAAATTCCTGTTGCAACCATTTTCTTGTTGGCGTATTTTTTTAAGCTTTCATAAAGCGAGAGTACTCCAAAGCCAATCCAAATTGCAAAAATATAAAAGGAACCAACTACTGCGTAGTCACGTTCTCTTGGTTCAAAAGGTTTAGGGTTTGTATAGAAAATAATGGCAAAACCTGTAAAAGCAAAGAATAAAAATAACACAAATAAGTTCTTTTTGTCTTTACTAATTTGATATAACAATCCTATAATTCCTAAAATTAGTGGTAAAAAGAAATATACATTTCTTCCTTTGTTATTTTTAACATCGTCTGGCAATGCTTGTTGCGAGCCAAGACGAGCTTCATCAATCACATCAAAACCACTAATCCAGTTTCCGTTTTTAGCATCTAAATGTCCTTGAACATCGTTTTGTCTTCCGGCGAAATTCCACATAAAATAACGTCCATACATATAGCCAAACTGAAAATCGACCATAAATTTAATGTTCTCTAAAAATGTAGGTCTTCGTTTGCTGTTTTTTGGAATACCAGCAATAGCTTTATACATTTCTTCGGAAGCAGGATCAACCATTCTTGGTATAAAACCTTTGTGCTTGCTAGACCAGTTTGGTAATGCGTTTTTGTAGTTATTTACAATCTCGTATTTACCGTTTCTTTTTTCGTATTTTGGCTTGTCATCTCTATAAGGATTAGAAGCGTCTTGCTCTCTATTGTGTGTAAATGAGTAATATTTATCGTAAAATACGTTTGCGTCTCCGTATTGTTCACGATTATAATATGCTAATAATTCACGCGCACTCGACGGATCATTTTCATTAATTGTTGTGTTGGCATTCGCTCTAATTGGTAACATTAACCAAGAAGAAAAACCGATTACAATAAATAGTACAGAAAGTGTTAAGGTATTTCCGGTAACATATCCTTTTTTACGTGTGTAGTTTAATCCGAAGTAAAAAAGTGCAATCAATACAATACCAGCAATTATAGTTCCTGAATTGTATGGTAATCCTATTGAATTGATAAAGAATAATTCTGATACACTAAAGAATTTTAACGTAAACGGAAATAGAAATTTAAAAACAAATAACAATACAACAATAGAAGCTATTGTAGCAATTGCTGTAGTTTTTAAATTGATGTTTTTATACGTTTTAAAGAAATATAGAAGTACAATTGATGGAATTACCAGTAAAGATAAAATATGAACTCCAAATGATAAACCAACTACAAAACTGATTAAAACCAACCATTTGTTTCCTCTTGGTTGTCCAATTTCACTTTCCCATTTAAGACCAAGCCAAAATAGTAAAGCCATTAAAAATGAAGACATTGCATACACTTCTCCTTCAACAGCACTAAACCAAAAACTGTCTGAAAATGTATAGGCTAAAGCACCAACTAAACCACTTCCTAAAATGGCAATATATTTTCCTTCTGTTAACTCACCAGATTTTTTTGCAAGTTTTTCTGCAAGGTTTGTAATGGTCCAAAACAAAAATAAAATAGTAAATGCACTTGCTAAAGCAGACATAAAGTTTACCATTTTAGCAATGTTAGCAACGTCATTTGTAAACATTGCAAAGAAGGCTCCCAACATTTGAAAAAGTGGTGCTCCTGGTGGATGACCTACTTCTAGTTTTACTGAAGTTGAAATATATTCTCCACAATCCCAAGCGCTTACCGTAGGTTCTAAGGTAAGTGTGTAAGTGATTAATGCAATTGCAAAAGCAACCCATCCTAAGATTGTATTTAATTTTTTATAGTTGATAGTGTTCATAGTTGTACTTAAATGTCGGGCGAATTTACTAATTTAATAGAATATTAAAGCCTTAAGTTTCATTGAAATAATAAGAGTTGGTCATAAAAGTTTGTTAAAGAGAAAAAAAAGAAATGAAAAAATGATTAAAAATTGTTTGCATAATAAAAAGTTTGGTTTAAATTTGCACCCGCAATAATACTATTGGCCTATGGTGTAATTGGTAACACACCGGTTTTTGGTACCGACATTCAAGGTTCGAGTCCTTGTAGGCCAACAAAAAACGCTCACTTTCTAGTGAGCGTTTTTTAATTTTAAGAATTATTAAACTCTAAAAGTTAATATTGGTCTTAAAGCATTCTTAGATAAGCTTTTTGTTACGCTGTTGTTAAATAGATGAGATAAACCACTTCTGCCGTGTGTACTCATTGCTATAATGTCTGCATTTATTTCTTCAGAAAAATTTAAAACACCTTTTTCTATAGAAGAGTCGCTATACACATTTACAGAGTGTTTAGGTAGGTTGTAGTCTTTTATAAACTCAGTTATTTTGTTTTTTGTTTCTTGAGTGCTTTCAAATTTTCTTGGGGTATTTATTTTTAATAAATGAATTTGACTGTTGAATTTTTCGGCGAAATCAAGAAATTTTTCAAAAGCCTCTTTGTTTCCTTTTTTAAAACTAGATGCGAAAACTAACTTTTTTGGTTTAAACTTTTCTTGATCTTTTTTTACGACAAGAACTGGTATTTTAGAGTTTCTTACTACTTTTTCTGTATTAGAACCAATTAGTATTTCTTCAAATTCAGAATGCCCTTTAGAACCCATAACAATTAAGTTTGCGTCAATTTTGTTACCATAATCTTCTATGCCTTCATAAGGTTTTTGAAAACGGATTGCATGTTTTATTGCTGTGTTTTTTGAGAAATACTTTTCTTTATAATCAAACAGTTTATCTCTTACCTTACGTAAGTACAACATGCTTTCTGGAATGCTAAAATTGCTTCCGGCACCCATATCTACAATTCCTGTAGGTAGTTCTACCATGTGTAGTAAATGTACTTCGCTATCGGATTTTTTAGCAATTCTTGAAGCTAATTTTGAGGCGTATTCAGATGAAACTGAAAAATCTACTGGGACTAAAATTTTTCTCATAATTAAAAAGTTTTAAAAGAGTGGAAAAGACACCTAAATATACGGAAAAGATAAATACAAACCTACTTGTGTATTAGTAAATTACTTCCTATATTTGCACCGAAATTAAGGCAAAAGGAAGGAAAGGGGACGGAAGTCCCCTCTTTTTATATCAAAAATGAACCAAGATACAGTTAAAAAATTATTGCAAGAAGCGTTAGATGAGAATCCCTCTTTATTTTTAATAGAGTTGGCCTTCTTGGCAAGTAGTAAAATTAAAGTTGTTGTAGATGGAGATGCTGGTGTTCCGCTTAGCGAATGTATTAGAATAAGTAGAAGTATAGAAAGTAGTTTAGATAGAGAAGAAGAAGATTTTTCTTTAGAAGTTACTTCACCAGATATCGCACACCCATTTTTAGTATTACGTCAATACAAAAAAAATATTGGCAGAATTATTAAAGTTGTAACAGCAGAAGATAAATACGAAGGAACTTTAGCATCCGCTGATGAAGACGGAATAGTTTTAACGTGGAAAGCAAGAGAACCTAAACCAATAGGTAAAGGTAAGCATACAGTAGAGAAGACATTAAATCTATTGTATTCAGAAATAAAAGAAGCAAGAGTAAAAATTATATTTTAAGAGAATATGCAATGGAGAATATAGCATTAATTGATTCGTTTTCAGAATTTAAAGACAATAAAAGTATAGACAGAGTTACACTTATGTCTATTTTAGAAGAAGTATTTCGTGCGACTTTAAAACGTAAGTTTGGGTCAGATGATAACTTTGATATTATTATTAATCCTGATAAAGGAGATTTAGAGATTTGGAGAAATCGTGTTGTAGTTGCAGATGGCTTTTCTGAAGATGATAATGAAGAAATAGAACTAGCTGAAGCAAGATTAATTGAGCCAGATTTTGAAATTGGTGAAGATGTATCTGAAGAAGTGAAGTTAATAGATTTAGGAAGAAGAGCAATTTTAGCACTACGCCAAAACTTGATTTCTAAAATTCATGAACACGATAGTACAAATATCTTTAAGCAGTTTAAAGATTTAGAAGGAGAATTATACAGTGCAGAGGTTCATCACATACGTCATAACGCAATTATAATGTTAGATGATGAAGGGAATGAGTTGGTGTTGCCAAAAAGTGAGCAGATTCGTTCAGATTTCTTTAGAAAAGGAGATGCTGTTCGTGGTGTAATAAAATCGGTAGAATTAAGAGGTAATAAACCTGCAATTATTTTATCAAGAACATCGCCATTATTTTTAAATAAATTATTTGAGCAAGAAATCCCTGAAGTATTTGATGGTTTAATTACGGTTGAAGGAGTTGCAAGAATACCAGGAGATAAGGCAAAAGTTGCTGTAGATTCTTACGATGATAGGATTGATCCTGTTGGAGCTTGTGTTGGTGTTAAAGGATCTCGTATTCACGGTATTGTACGTGAGTTAGGAAACGAAAATATTGATGTAATTAATTATACTAAGAACGACCAATTATTTATTGCTAGAGCTTTAAGTCCTGCAAAAGTAACTTCTATGGAGATTACTTTGTACGAAGAAGAAAAAGATGGTAAAAAAGGACGTGTAAAAGTGTTGTTAAAACCAGAAGAAGTATCTAAAGCAATTGGGCGTGGCGGTGTAAATATCCGTTTAGCAAGTCAGTTAACAGGATATGAAATAGATGTTCAGCGTGAAGGTTTAGAGGAAGAAGATGTTGAGTTGACAGAATTTGGAGATGAAATTGAAGACTGGGTAATTGTAGAATTCAAGAAAATTGGTTTAGATACTGCAAGAGCAGTATTAGAAACTAACGTTGCTGAATTAGTAAAAAGAACAGATTTAGAAGAAGAAACAATCCTAGAAGTTCAAAGAATTTTAAAAGAAGAGTTCGAAGACTAAATTGATAGTAAAGGGTGTGTTTATTTCCTTTTTTCATTAGAAAATAAAAATCAACATAATAACAGAATTCATAACTACAATTAATTTGTAAAGTGTGTTTTTTGTAAATTAAGACTAAAAAACAGTATATGTCTGACGTTAAAAAATTAAGGCTTAACAAAGTTTTAAAAGAATTAAATATCTCTTTAGATAGAGCAGTAGAACATTTGGCTAAAAAAGGCCATGATGTAGAAGCGCGCCCTACAACAAAAATCTCTAATGCAGAATATCAAATTCTATTAGATGGTTTTCAAACGGATGCTAGTAAAAGAGCAGAATCTCGTGAGGTTGGAGAAGAAAAGAGAAAAGAGAAAGAAGCACTTAAGTTAGCGTTAGAAGCTAAGCAAGAGCAAAAGCGTTTAGAGGAAGAAGCTAAAAGAGAAGTTCTTAAGGCCAAGGCAGTTAAGTTAGAGATTAAAACTGTCGGAAAAATAGATGTAGATAAAAAACCATCTGCAAAAACGGAAGAACCTGTAAAGGAAACTCCAAAAGTAGCTGAACCAAAACAAGAAGCTCCTAAAGCTGTAGAACCTGTTAAAAAAGCTCCAAAAAAGGAGACTCCTAAAGTAGCGGAACCTGTAAAGGAAACTCCAAAAAAGGTTGAGGTTAAAGAAGTGAAAAAGGTAGAGGTTCATAAAACAGAAAAACCTAAGGTAGCTGGAATTAAAAAGAAAGAACCTGAGGTTAAAGAAGAGCCAAAAGTTGAAATTACACCTGAAAATTCAGAAAAACTTAAAACGCAATATAAAAAGTTAGACGGTCCTAAGATTACAGGGCAAAAAATTGACTTAAAGCAGTTTGAGAAGAAGCCGAAGAAAAAGGTAGTAAGACCTGGAGACGATAAGAAGAAACGTAAAAGAATTGTGAAGCCAGCAACAGGCGGAACAAGAACTCCTAGTACTGGAGGAAATAGAGGTGGAAACCGAAGTGGAGGTAATCGTGGAGGACAACAAAGAGGTAGAAGACCTGTAGTTCAAAAAGCAGAATTAACTGACGAGCAAGTTCAAAAACAAGTAAGAGAAACCTTAGAAAAACTTCAAGGTAAATCTAAGAAAGGTAAAGGAGCTAAGTATCGTAGAGATAAAAGAGATGCTCACAGAGAACAAACTGAAGCAGAATTAGAAGCACAAGCATTAGAAAGCAAAGTACTTAAAGTGACAGAATTTGTTACTGTAAGTGAGGTTGCAACAATGATGGATGTACCAGTTACAAACATTATTTCTTCATGTATGATGTTAGGAATGATGGTAACAATGAACCAGCGTTTAGATGCAGAAACATTAACTATTGTTGCAGAAGAGTTTAATTATACTGTAGAATTTGTTGGTGCAGAAGTAGAAGAATCAATAGAAGAAGTAGAAGATAAGCCAGAAGATTTAGTTACTCGTGCGCCAATTATTACGGTAATGGGTCACGTAGATCATGGTAAAACTTCATTATTAGATTACATTCGTAAAGCAAATATTGTTGACGGAGAATCTGGTGGAATTACACAGCATATTGGAGCTTATTCTGTAAACGTAGGAGATCAGAAAATAGCATTTTTAGATACACCTGGTCACGAGGCCTTTACAGCAATGCGTGCTCGTGGAGCTCAAGTTACAGATTTAGTAATTATTGTAGCAGCAGCAGATGATGATGTAATGCCACAAACAAAAGAGGCAATTTCTCACGCACAAGCAGCAGGAGTACCAATTATATTTGCAATTAATAAAATTGATAAGCCAAACGCTAATCCAGACAACGTTAAAACGCAACTATCTTCAATGAATTTATTAATTGAAGAATGGGGTGGAAACATTCAGTCTCAAGATATTTCTGCAAAAACTGGTCAAGGAATTGAGGAGTTATTAGAAAAAGTTTTATTAGAAGCTGAAATATTAGAATTAAAAGCAAATCCTAATAAAAACGCAGTTGGTGCAGTAGTAGAAGCACAATTAGATAAAGGTAGAGGTTATGTTACAACAATATTAGTACAAGCCGGAACTTTAAAAATTGGAGATTATATCCTTGCAGGTAAAAATAGTGGTAAAGTAAAAGCCATGTTTGATGACAAAGGGAAGAAACTTAAAGTTGCAGGTCCATCAACACCAGTATCTATACTTGGTTTAGACGGAGCGCCACAAGCAGGAGATAAATTCAATGTATTTGAAGACGAAAGAGAAGCAAAACAAATTGCCTCTAAACGTTCTCAATTACAACGTGAGCAATCTGTAAGAACTCAAAAAACATTAACGTTAGATGAAATTGGTCGTCGTATTGCGTTAGGAGACTTTAAAGAATTAAACATTATCTTAAAAGGAGATGTAGATGGTTCTGTAGAAGCTTTAACAGATTCGTTCCAGAAATTATCAACAGAAGAAATTCAAGTTAATATTTTACATAAAGGAGTTGGAGCCATTACAGAAAGTGATGTGTTATTAGCAACCGCTTCAGACGCAATTGTAATCGGATTTAACGTTCGTCCTCAAGCAAACGCTAGGGTAATTGCAGATAGAGAAGAAGTAGATATTAGAATGTACTCAATTATTTACGATGCAATTAACGATCTTAAAGATGCAATGGAAGGTATGTTATCTCCAGACATTAAAGAAGAAGTTACAGGTAATGTAGAAATTAGAGAAATCTATAAAATCTCTAAAGTTGGTAACATTGCAGGATGTATGGTTATGTCAGGTAAAATATTCAGAAACTCATTAATTAGAATTATTAGAGACGGTATTGTAGTTCATACAGGAACATTAGCAGCCCTTAAACGTTTTAAAGACGATGTAAAAGAAGTTGCAAAAGGATACGATTGTGGTGTTCAGATAAAAGGATACAACGATATACAACAAGGTGATGTTATAGAAGCTTATCAAGAAGTAGCCGTTAAAAAGAAACTGAAATAAGCTTACTGTCATTCCTGCGAAGGCAGGAATCTCATGCTAAAAACTCAAGAATATTTTGTGTTTTATTATAAAACTAAAACCGATACGAAAGTGTCGGTTTTTTTGTGCGTTACGGTTTTGGGTAATTTTCTTATCAATTAGCATTCTGAACTTGTTTCAGAATTTTGCTTAGCTTTTTAGTAAAGTAAATAACACCAAAACCGCCCGCGCTTTCCACTATATCTTTTTGTAGAAAAAACAAAAAGGATGCCGCTGCAATCGCTAACGCTCCTACTTGCTATTATAATGAGTTAAGAGGTGTGTTTATCTTTGTTAAGGTTGTTAAGTGATTATGAGGAACTAAAAATTGTATAGAGAACTTTTTTCGATGCCAGATTAAACTTTAAGGCATTTTAGTAAAATAAGTTTAAAACAAAAAAAATCCTAAGCAATAGCCTCGGATTTTTATAATTTGTATTTTCATCTAATCATCTAATCATCTAATCATCTAATCATCTAATCATCTAATCATCTAATCATCTAATCATCTAATCATTCTTTTCAATAACAATAGCGCCAGAAAATTTTTCTCTAATTTTATTAATAGCTTTATCAGCCTCTAATCTTGTTTTGTAATTTCCTACTTGCACTTTCCATTCAGGAGCATCGTAATCTAACTTGCTGTAAACACCTGGAAATTCTACTTGAAATCTGCCTTTTGTGCTTCTTGCGCGTTTTTCTAAGCCATTATATAACTGTATTCTAAAACCATAACCATATCGTTTATTGTAGTCTCTTTTTTTAGCTAATAAGCTAGAAATCTTATCGTTATCTTGTGTGCTAGTTTGTGCATTTACAGTAGAAATTCCAAAGAATAGGAAAAACAATGCAGCGGAAAAATATATCTTAATTTTCATTATCATTTTAGTTTATACAAAAGTAACGACTTGTTTCTGAATAAATTGAAATAATTCTTTATTTAGAATTAATATAAATTATAATTAACATTCTTTTAGCATTTCAAAATCTGAACAGAATTAGTACTTTTGTGCAACTGCATACGGTGCAAACCTTATGCCAAAAATACATAGATTTTAAACTATAGTTTGTAAAATATGAAGAGTGTAGCACTACACAATAGACTAACCAACGTATTCTTAAAGAGTCTTACTTTACTTTTAATATTATCTTTTAGCTTTTCTGCGCAAGCACAAGAAGTAGATGCAGCGCGTCAAAAAGAAGGTAGAAAATTATTTAGATCACTTTGTGCATCGTGTCATAAGCTAGATAAAAAACTAGTTGGACCTGCATTAGGTGGAATTGAAGATAAAAGAGAAAACGATTGGTTACAAAGCTGGATTAAAGATAATACAGCCTTAATTAAATCTGGAAACGCAGATGCAATTGAAGCGGCGGAATTCAGTCCAACAGCAATGACGGCTTTTCCTCAATTAGATGAAAAGCAAATAAATGACATCTTGTATTATACAACTGTTGGAGATCCTGTAAAGCCAGGAGCTGTTGCAGATGTAGCTTCTTCAGGAGAGCAAGGCGAAGCGCCAGGTTGGTTAATCTATATATTGGCAGCAGCAATTATTGTAGCTTTTTTAATTATTGCAAGTTTATTAAAAACAATTAGCGAATTAAAAGGAGCGCCAAAAACACCAGGAGCTGTAGCTACCTTAAATGAAGTTTGGGAAGGCGTAAAGAAAAACACTTTCTTAAAAGTATTAGCTGTAATATTTGGAGCATTAGTTACTGCGTATTTCTTATTTGGAACTTTATTTAAAATTGGAGTTGAAGAGGGATATCAACCAATTCAGCCAATTGCATTTTCACATAAAATTCACGCAGGAGATAATAAGATAGAATGTCAATATTGTCACTCATCAGCAAAACATAGTAAAACATCTGGTATACCTTCAGTAAATGTTTGTATGAACTGTCATAAAGGAATTTCTGAAGTAGCAGACGATACTCAAGTAGTTTTAGAACAAGCTACTTTAGGTAAAGAAGAGTTGAATAAAGAAATCGCTAAGATTTACGATGCTGCAGGTTGGGATGCTGATAAGTTAGAGTATACAGGTGAAACGAAACCGGTAAAATGGGTTCGTGTACACAACTTGCCTGACTTTGCATATTTTAATCACTCACAACACGTAACTGTTGGAGGTTTAAAATGTCAAAAATGTCACGGTCCAGTTGAGGAAATGGAAGAGGTATATCAATATTCTCCATTAACAATGGGTTGGTGTATCGATTGTCATAAAGACACAAAAGTAGATTTAAAAGGTAACGAATATTACGCTAAAATACACAAAGAGTTGGCTGCCAAATTTGGCGTTGAGCAAGTAACAATTGCACAACTTGGAGGTAAAGAGTGTGGTAAATGTCACTATTAATAATAAAAGAGATAGCTAGTTACAGTTTTAGTGCAAACTAATAACTAATAACTAACAACTAATAACTAATAAGAGCAATGGCTTCAAACAAAAAATACTGGAAAAGCGTCGAAGAACTAAAAGATAGTTCTGTAGTTGAGGCGTTAAGTAAAAATGAGTTTGTAGAAGAAATTCCAACTGATGATTTTTTAGGCGATAAAGAAACGCTTGAAAACTCTTCAACTTCTCGTAGAGATTTCTTAAAATATGTAGGATTTACAACAGCAGCCGCTTCTTTAGCAGCATGTGAAGGTCCAGTAAGAAAATCTATTCCTTATGTAGTAAGACCTGAAGACACTGTTGCAGGTGTTGCGGACTGGTATGCAACTACAATGGCAGATGGATACGATTTTGCAAATGTGTTAGTAAAAACACGTGAAGGTCGTCCAATTCAAATAATGCCAAATAAAGAAGCAAACGGAACAACAAATGCACGTGTGCAAGCTTCTGTATTGTCTTTATATGATGAGGCATTACGTATTAAAGAGCCAACTAAAGGTTCAACTGTAATTTCTTGGGCAGATGCCGATAAAGAAATTGGGGCAAAATTAAACGAATTAAAAGATGCTAACCAACCTGTTGTGTTATTAACAGGAACAATGGCAAGTCCATCTACAGATAAAATTATTTCTGAATTTACAACAGCATATCCAAACGTAGAACACGTTGTATATGATGCAATTTCAGAAAGCGGTGCTGCCGATGCTTTTGAAGAAATGTACGGAAAGCGCGCATTACCAAATTACGATTTTAGCAAAGCGAAAGTTATTGTTTCTTTTGGGGCAGATTTCTTAGGAGATTTCCACGGAGGATTCGAAAAATCTTACATAGCAGGTCGTAAACCAGAAACAGGACATATGTCTTACCACGTTCAAGTGGAAAGTAATATGTCTTTAACTGGAGCAAATGCAGATAAACGTGTGGTTGTAAAACCATCAGATCAAGTATTCGCTTTATTAAACTTATACAACGCAGTAACAGGAGCAAATGTTCCTTCTAAAACTACACCAGTTGATGCTGTTGTAAAAACATTAGCTAAAGATTTGCGTAAAGCAGGTTCTAAAGCAGTTGTTTTAACAGGGTTAAATGATAAGAATGCACAATTAATTGCATTAGCAATTAACAAAGCATTGAGTAGTGATGTGATTGATGTAAACAATACATTAAACATCCGTCAAGGAAATGATGCTAAAGTTGCACAAGTAGTTGCTGATTTAAAATCAGGAAAAGTTGCAGGTCTTATTACTTATAATGTAGATCCTGTTTACACACTTGCTAATTCAGCCGATTTTTCAGAAGGATTAAAGAAAGCTAAATTATCTGTTGCAATTTCTACGGAAAATAGCGCAACGGCAATGGCTTCTGAATTTGTATTACCAGCGCCTCACTATTTAGAATCTTGGGGAGATATTATGATTTCTGAATCTAATTTCGGATTAATGCAACCAACTATTCAACCATTATTTAATACACGTCAATTACAAGACACGTTAATAACTTGGTCTGGAAATTCAACAAAATATTACGATTATTTAAAAACTAATTCAGCTGCTATTTTAGGAACAACTTCTTGGAATACAGTTTTACATGATGGTTCTTTCAATAAAGAAGTAACTGCAAGTAACACAGCTGGAGATATTGATGTAAATGCAGTTGCTGCTGAGTTAAGTAAAGCAACAAAAGCATCAGCATTTGAATTAAACTTATATACCAAAGGCGGTATGGGAGACGGTAAACAAGCAAACAATCCTTGGTTACAAGAATTCCCAGACCCAATTACACGTGCTTCATGGGATAATTACTTAACTGTTTCTATGGCAGATGCCAAAACATTAGAGTTTGAAAACCCTGTAAAAGATAATGGAGCCATAAATGGTAATTATGCTAAAGTCACTGTTAATGGTGTCATTTTAGAAAATGTTCCTGTAATGATACAACCTGGTCAAGCAAATGGATCTGTTGGTTTAGCATTAGGTTACGGTAAATTAGAAGGTTTAAAAGAAGAAATGCAAGTTGGAGTAAATGCTTACTCTTTATATGCAAACGGTAATAATGTTCAGTATAATGTTTCTATTGAGAAGACATCTGGAGCAGTACACAAGTTTGCTTGTACGCAAGTACAGAAAACAATTGCAGGTCGTCACGATATATTAAAGGAAGCTACGTTAAAAGAATATTTAACTGTAGATCCTAAAGATCATAAAAATGGATGGAATGTTCCTGCTATGGTTTCTTATGACCATCAAGAAGTAGAAGCAAAATCTATTGATTTATGGGATGAGCATAACAGAGAAATAGGTCATCACTTTAACTTATCTATAGATTTAACATCTTGTACAGGATGTGGTGCTTGTGTTGTTGCATGTCATGCAGAAAACAACGTACCTGTTGTGGGTAAAAACGAAGTAAGAGTTGGTAGAGATATGCACTGGTTGCGTATTGATAGATACTATTCTTCGGAAGTTGAAACAAGAGAAGAAGCTAAGGAATTAGGTTTAAGTAGAGCAGAAATGTATTCAGCTTTAGAAACTGAAGCAGAAAATCCTTCTGTTACTTTCCAACCAATGATGTGTCAGCACTGTAATCACGCTCCATGTGAAACAGTTTGTCCAGTTGCAGCAACATCTCATGGTCGTCAAGGTCAAAACCAAATGGCTTATAATAGATGTGTGGGTACAAGATATTGTGCAAACAACTGTCCTTATAGAGTTAGGCGTTTTAACTGGTTTAATTATTCAGAAAACAAAGAGTTCGATTTCAATATGAATAATGAGTACGGTAAAATGGTGTTAAATCCAGATGTTGTAGTTCGTTCTCGTGGAGTTATGGAAAAATGTTCTATGTGTATTCAAATGACACAAGCAACAATTTTAAAAGCTAAGAAAGAAGGTAGAGCTGTTAATAAAGATGAATTCTCAACAGCTTGTTCATCAGCTTGTACAACTGGAGCTATGGTCTTTGGAGATGTTAACAACAAAAAAGACGAAGTAGCTGCATTAGCAGAAGATAAAAGAGCATTTCACGTATTAGATTATCTACAGACGAAACCGAATGTAGTGTATCAAGTGAAAGTTAGAAATACAAACGAAGCATAAACGAGTTGAAAGTTAGAATTCAAAACTTTAACTTCAATAAAAATTAAAAACTAAGTAATAAAAATATGTCTCATTACGAAGCACCCATAAGGGAACCTTTAGTATTAGGTAATAAAAGTTACCACGACATTACCGAAGACATTGCTAAACCTATAGAAGGTAAAGCAAACAAAAACTGGTATATAGCATTTTATATTTCTTTAGCAGCAATGTTATGGGGATTTGGGTGTATATTTTATACAGTTGGAACAGGTATTGGAGTTTGGGGATTAAGCAAGAACATTGGTTGGGCTTGGGATATCACAAACTTTGTATGGTGGGTTGGTATTGGTCACGCCGGTACATTAATCTCAGCTGTACTACTTTTATTCCGTCAAAAATGGAGAATGGCAATTAACCGTTCTGCAGAAGCAATGACAATCTTTGCTGTATTCCAAGCAGGATTGTTTCCAATTATTCACATGGGACGTCCATGGAATGGGTATTGGGTTTTACCAATTCCGAATCAATTTGGTTCATTATGGGTAAACTTTAACTCGCCATTACTTTGGGATGTATTTGCAATTTCAACATATTTATCTGTATCTTTAGTTTTCTGGTGGACAGGTTTATTACCAGATTTTGCAACTATTAGAGATAGAGCAGTAAAACCTTTTCAAAAGAAAATATATTCTTTATTATCTTTCGGTTGGTCTGGTAGAGCAAAAGATTGGCAACGTTTTGAAGAAGTATCTTTGGTACTTGCTGGTTTAGCAACACCATTAGTACTTTCTGTACACACAATCGTATCGATGGACTTCGCTACTTCAATTAACCCAGGTTGGCATTCAACAATTTTCCCTCCTTATTTCGTAGCTGGAGCAATCTTTTCTGGATTTGCAATGGTACAAACGTTATTAGGTATAATGAGAAAAGTTACTAATATGGAAGCATATATTACACGTTTACACGTAGAATATATGAACATTGTAATTATTGTTACTGGAGGAATCGTAGCAGTTGCCTACGCAACAGAATTCTTTATTGCATGGTATACAGGTTCTCCTTATGAATATTACACTTATTTATCAATTGGTGCAGAAACTGGACCTTATGGATGGGCTTTTTGGTCATTATTAATATGTAACATCTTTACGCCACAATTACTTTGGATTAAAAAAATAAGAAGAAGTTTTATCTGGTCATTCATTATCTCTATTGTAATTAATATTGGTATGTGGTTTGAACGTTTTGATATTATTGCAATTGTATTAAGTAAAGGTCACTTACCATCAACTTGGTGGCGTTTTGAACCAACATTTGTAGATGTAGGTATCTTTATTGGAACTATCGGTTTCTTCTTTGTATTATTCTTATTATACGCAAGAACATTCCCAGTAATTCCTATTGCAGAAATGAAAACAATATTAAAATCTTCAGGAGAAAATTACAAGAAGCAAAGAGATGGAATTTCTACTTCTCAAGTTGAAGATAATAACACTATAAACGGATAATTATGGGAGCACACGAAGCATCAAAAGTTATTCATGCACTTTACAATGATGACGAAATCCTAATGGATGCAGTTAAAAAAGTAAAAGGAGAACACCATCATATAGAAGAAATATTTTGTCCTTTTCCAGTTCACGGACTAGACAAAGCAATGGGTTTAGCGCCTACACGTTTGGCAATTACAGCTTTTATGTATGGTATTACAGGTTTGTCTGTAGCAATATGGCTTACTTGGTATACAATGATTCACGATTGGCCGCAAGATATTGGTGGTAAACCAAACTTTTCTTGGGCAACAAACATGCCAGCATTTGTGCCAATTATGTTTGAATTAACAGTGTTTTTTGCAGCCCACTTAATGGTAATTACTTTTTACATGAGAAGTAAGATTTGGCCATTTAAAGAAGCAGAAAACCCAGATCCAAGAACAACCGATGACCATTTCTTAATGGAAATTCCAGTTCATGGAAACGAAGAAGAATTAAAAACGTTATTGGCAGCTACAGGAGCTGTAGAAATTAACGTAGTAGACAAGCATTAATCAATAGATAAATGAAGAGTTTAAAAATAATATTCAGTTTAGTAGTACTTACAAGTATAGTTTCTTGTGGTAACAAACGTGAGCCAAGTTTACAATATATGCCAGATATGTATGTGTCTGTACCTTATGATGTAAATGGAGCAGAAGGTGTAAATGGAAAACCAGTTAACTCTAAACCAGTTGCAGGTACAGTTAAAAGAGGAGGATATCCTGCTTATGACATCTTAGACACTAATGAAGGTTACGAAATTGCTAAGAATGAATTAAAAAATCCGTTAGAAGTTACTGAAGATAACTTAACAAACGGAAAAGCAATGTACGATATTTACTGTGCAGTATGTCATGGTAAAAAAGGTGATGGAAACGGAATTTTAACTGAACGTGATAAGTTTGCAGGTATTCCTAACTATAAAGATAGAGAACTTACCGAAGGAAGTATTTACCACGTAATTATGCACGGTAAAAACTTAATGGGTTCTCACGCATCACAAATGACACCAACAGAACGTTGGCAAGTTGTTCAGTATGTAGAAAAATTAAAAGCAGATTTAAAATAAATCTATAATAGATATGTATCAATTTTCAGGTAGATTAAAAACACTCGCTATTGCATTTATGGTTCTTGGAGCCTTAGGAGTTGCTTTAGGTTTTTACAATGCACCAAAAACTTTAGAAGACGCTAAAGAAATTATGGCTAACCAATCTGCTCACGGAGCACACGGTAATGACCATGGTGAAACAAAACATGTAGAGGAAACTCATACAGAAAAGAAAGAAGATGCTCATGCTGAAGATAATCATTCAGAAGAGAATTCTCATTCAGAAGTTATAGTTGAAGAAGTACACGGTGATTCTCACAGTGAAGGTGAATCTCATTCAGAAGAAGTAATAGAAGTAAAAGAAGTTGATGAAGTACATGCAGAAAAATTAGACACTCATGCTTCAGATAACGCACACGGAACAAGTCATGATGATGCACATGCAGAACATGTATTTCACCAATTACAAAACAGACCTTGGGCTGCACTTTATGTAGCTTTAATATTCTTTTTAGGAGTTACGTTATTAGTTTTAGCTTTTTATGCAATTCAAAGAGTTGCGCAAGCAGGTTGGTCAATAGTTTTGTTTAGAGTAATGGAAGCAATTACTGCTAACTTATTACCAGTTAGTTTAATTTTGATTGCTGTTTTAGTTGCATCATTTATGCACATGAATCACTTATTTTCTTGGATGACTGAAGGAACTTTTACTCCAGGTCACGAGAATTATGATCCAATTGTAGATGGTAAATCAGGATGGATAAACGCACCTTGGTGGATGATTAGAAGTGTATTCTATTTATTTGTTTGGAATGCTTACCGTTGGTTTATTAGAAGAAATTCTATTAAAGAAGATACTGCTGAAAATATTTCAACATACAAAAAGAATTATAACGTTTCTGTAATATTTTTATTCCTATTCATGATTACTGAAAGTATGGCAGTTTGGGATTGGATTATGGGCTTAGACCCTCACTGGTTCTCAACGTTATTTGGTTGGTATGTTTTAGCTACTTTCTTAGTAAGTGCTGTAACTACAATTACATTTGTAACAATTTATTTACGTTCTAAAGGATATTTACCAAAAGTAAATGATAGTCATATTCATGATTTAGCGAAGTTTATGTTTGGTTTCTCAGTATTCTGGACGTACTTATGGTTTGCACAGTTTATGTTGATCTGGTATGCAGATATTCCTGAAGAAACCACGTATTACGCAATGCGTTTTAACGAATATAAAGGACTATTTTTAGGAATGGTTGTAATGAATTTCGTTTTCCCAATTTTATTATTAATCAATAGTGATTTTAAGAGTATACCTTGGTTTGTAGTTATGGGAGGAATAGTGATTTTAGCAGGGCATTATGTAGATGTATTTGTTATGATTATGCCAGCGACAGTTGGTGCTCAATGGGCAATTGGTATTCCAGAAATTGGTGCTATACTATTTTTCTTAGGATTACTAATTTGGACAACCTTTAGTGCATTTGCAAAAGCAGATCCTGTTGCAAAAGGAAATCCATTTTTAGGAGAAAGTGAACACTTTCACTATTATAATATTGAACATAGAGGTGAAGACGCAGATGCGCACCATTAATTAAATAATTGAATTAAAAATAAATAAGAAAAAATAAATATGTTAGCTCTATTTTATATTTTTATAGCTGTTGCAATCGGGGTAAGCTTTTGGCAAATTACCCGTGTAATGAACTTGAGAGAAGTTATTGCTACAGATAAAGACAATAATTCGCAAGGTAAAATTGCCATTGGTTTTATGGTGTTTTTATATGCAATGATGGTTTATTGTTTAATAGCAATGAATGTGTTAATGTTACCAGAATCTGCCTCAATTGAAGGAGAACATGATGATAATCTTTTCAATATTACCTTTTGGTTAATTGGTATTGTGCAGTTTATCATGCAATTTTTAATTTTCTTTTTTACGTACAAGTATAGAGGGAAAAAAGAAAATAAAGCAAAATTCTATGCAGATAGTCATAAATTAGAGATGATTTGGACTATAATCCCTGCTTTTACTATTGTAATCTTAATAGGTTATGGTTTATGGGCTTGGAATAACATTATGTATGTTGGTGATGATGAAAACCCAATTGTTATTGAAGTATATTCAAAACAATTTCAATGGGAAGCTCGTTATGCAGGAGAAGATAATACTTTAGGTTTAGGAAACGTAAACTATATTAAAGGAGTTAATACAATGGGAGTTGATATGTCTGATAAAAACTCTCAAGACGATAAACAAGTAACAGAATTATACTTGCCTAAAGGTAAAAAAGTATTGTTCAAGTTCCGTTCACAAGACGTATTGCACTCAGCTTATATGCCTCACTTTAGAGCACAAATGAATTGTGTTCCTGGTATGGTTACTCAGTTTGCTTTTACACCTAAGTTTACAACAGAAGAAATGCGTGTGCAATCTGAAGTTGTTGCTAAAACAAACGGAATTAATAAGATAAGAAAAGCCAAAGGTGAAGATCCTTATGTTTTTGACTACGTACTTTTATGTAATAAAATATGTGGAGCATCTCACTATAACATGCAAATGAAAATTACAGTTGTAGAAGACGCAGTATATAAGAAATGGTTAGCTGAACAGCCAGCATTAGCCCAAGTTGTAAAATAATAATTAAAAGAGACTACAAATAAATAGATTATGTCAGAGCATCATCACAAAGAAACATTTGTAACAAAATATATTTTTAGTACAGACCATAAAATGATTTCTAAACAATTCCTAGTTACAGGAATTTTTATGGGAGTTATTGGAGTATTCATGTCAATGTTATTCCGTATGCAAATTGCATGGCCAGAAAAATCATTTTCTATTATAGAAGCATTTTTAGGACATCATCAAACAGATGGTATAATGAATCCAGATATGTATTTGGCATTAGTTACCATTCATGGAACAATAATGGTATTCTTTGTACTAACTGCAGGTTTAAGTGGTACATTTTCTAACTTATTAATTCCCTTACAAATTGGTGCTAGAGATATGGCATCTGGTTTCTTAAATATGGTTTCTTATTGGTTATTCTTTTTATCAAGTATAATCATGGTTATATCTTTATTTGTTGAAGCAGGACCAGCATCTGCAGGATGGACAATTTACCCACCACTTTCAGCATTACCACAAGCAATTCCGGGTTCTGGAGCAGGTATGACGTTATGGTTGGTTTCTATGGCAATTTTTATTGCTTCATCTTTAATTGGATCATTAAACTATATAGTTACAGTTTTAAACTTACGTACAAAAGGAATGAAAATGACGCGTTTACCACTTACAATGTGGGCGTTTTTTATCACAGCAATTATTGGTGTGGTTTCTTTCCCAGTATTATTATCAGCAGCATTATTATTAATTTTTGATAGAAGTTTTGGTACCTCATTTTACTTATCAGATATATTTATTTCTGGTGAAGTATTACATTACCAAGGAGGATCACCAGTATTATTTGAACACTTATTTTGGTTCTTAGGTCACCCAGAGGTTTATATTGTATTATTACCAGCTTTAGGTTTAACTTCAGAAATTATTTCAACGCATTCTAGAAAACCAATTTTTGGATATAGAGCAATGATTGGTTCTATTATGGCAATTGCATTTTTATCTACAATTGTTTGGGGTCACCACATGTTTATCTCAGGAATGAATCCATTTTTAGGATCTGTGTTTACCTTTACAACTGTATTAATTGCAATTCCTTCAGCGGTAAAAGCATTTAACTATATAACCACTTTGTGGAAAGGAAATCTTCAACTAAATCCTGCCATGTTATTTTCAATCGGATTAGTTTCTACATTCGTTACAGGAGGTTTAACAGGATTAGTTTTAGGAGATTCTGCATTAGATATTAATGTTCATGATACATATTTCGTTGTAGCGCATTTCCACTTAGTAATGGGAGTATCTGCAATTTTTGGAATGTTTGCTGGTGTCTATCACTGGTTCCCGAAAATGTATGGTAAAATGATGAACAAAACTATGGGTTATTGGCACTTCTGGATAAGCATTATTTGTGCTTACGGTGTATTCTGGCCAATGCACTTTATTGGTTTAGCAGGTTTACCACGTAGATATTATACAAATACAAACTTTCCAATGTTTGATGATCTAGCTGATGTAAACGTTGTAATTACAATTTTTGCTTTAGTTGGAGGTTTAGGTCAAATAATATTCTTAGCTAACTTTTTTATCTCAATTTATAGAGGGAAAAATGCAACTCAGAATCCTTGGAATTCTAATACAATAGAATGGACTACACCAGTAGAACATATTCACGGTAACTGGCCTGGAAAAATTCCAGAAGTACACCGTTGGCCTTATGACTATAGTAAAAGAGTAGATCCTAAAGATGATGATAGTGATTACTTAGGAGGTAAAGACTTTATACCTCAAGTAGTACCATTATATGATGGAGAAGAGCCGTCTTAAAAATTAAATTGTAACCTTGAGCCTAGCTAAAGGTCATTATAAATAACAAAAAAACCTTTCCATTGGAAAGGTTTTTTGCTTCTTGTCAAATTGTTATCTTTGTTAAGTATGAATGAAAATTTAAATCCTGAAAACACAAATCTTTCTAATGAAGATATTGATGTAGAAAAAAAATTGCGCCCACTTTCTTTTGAAGACTTTAGTGGTCAAGATCAGGCAATTGAAAACCTTAAGATTTTTGTTGAAGCAGCAAATCAAAGAGATGAAGCTTTAGATCATACACTTTTTCATGGACCTCCAGGTTTGGGAAAAACTACTTTGGCACATATTTTAGCAAATGAATTACAAGTTGGTATAAAAGTAACTTCTGGACCAGTTCTGGACAAGCCTGGAGATTTGGCTGGTTTGCTTACAAATCTCGATGAACGAGATGTTTTATTTATTGATGAAATCCATCGATTAAGCCCAATTGTAGAGGAATACTTGTATTCTGCAATGGAAGATTATAAAATTGATATTATGATTGAATCTGGGCCAAATGCCCGTACTGTTCAAATCAATTTAGAACCATTCACATTAATAGGAGCAACCACCCGTTCAGGATTATTAACTGCGCCAATGCGTGCTCGTTTTGGAATAAGTAGTCGTTTACATTATTATTCTACAGAACTTTTAACTACAATTGTACAGAGAAGCGCACAAATTTTAGGCGTTCCAATTTCTATGGAAGCGGCAATTGAAATTGCAGGACGAAGTAGAGGGACACCAAGAATTGCAAATGCATTGTTACGTAGAGTAAGAGATTTTGCACAAATAAAAGGTGATGGAAACATTACTATTGAAATAGCAAAGTATGCTTTAAAAGCATTAAATGTAGATGCACATGGCTTGGATGAAATGGATAATAAAATTTTAAAAACCATTATAGATAAATTTAAAGGAGGTCCTGTTGGTTTAAGTACTATTGCTACAGCTGTTTCCGAAAACACAGAAACTATCGAAGAAGTGTACGAACCTTTCTTAATTCAACAAGGTTTTATAATGAGAACACCTCGTGGAAGAGAAGTTACAGATTTAGCGTATAAACATTTAGGTTTAATTAAAGGGAGAAATCAAGGCGAATTATTTTAGGCATAAATTTTAAATGGAACAACAAGAAGTAAATAATACGATAGCGAAACCATCAACAACAGGTTGGTTACAAAGGTTAAAAGATGAAAGTTGGGAAGCTGAATTACTAGTTTCTGCAATTGCTATTTTTGGTACATTTAAGTTGTTTGGTGTAATTTCTTGGTGTGTTAATTTTTTTATTAATGTCTTAAACCCTGAACAATATGTTATTGGGTATTATATCGTAACTTTTGGACTTTTAGCTGTGAGTATTTTAGTATCAATGTTTATAATACATTTTTCCCTTAGAGCTTATTGGATTGGATTAGTAGGTTTAAATTCAGTTTTTCCTGATTATAGTATTGAAGATAGTGCGTATTCAGAAATTTATACTCGAAAAATATTAGGAATATTACCTAAATTAAAAGATTCTATACAAAAGACAGATGAACTATGTAGCGTTATTTTCTCTGCTGCATTTACTATGCTGATGATATATGCATATTCATCTTTATTTACTAGTGTTTATTTATTTGTTTTTAATTTATTGTCTACTTATATAAACACTTATATATTATTAATTCCTGCAGTTTTAATTGGATTAAGTCTATTAGTACAAATTATTATTACTTTTGTAGCAAACTTAAAAGTTAACAGAAAAAAAGAGAAATTACAGATTCTATCTTTTAAAGTAAATACATTTGTATCTAAAATTCTTTTTGGGCCTTTATATAGATCAATTTTACAAATAAGCATGATTTTTGGCTCTAATTTTAAGAAGAAAAAATCGTTAATATATCTTGTCTTAACATTTTTATTTGCAGGTGTTTTAGTTTTTGCAAATCAAATTCCTAAAACGAATATTCTTTATTTAACTAGTCATAAAAAACATTTTAATACTACAAAAGTATATTCAAGTTTTTATAATGATGAAAATAAAAACAATACTTTTTTATTAACGCCAGAAATAGAATCAGACAAAGTTGAAGCTAATGTGTTAAAAATCTTTATTCCTGTTTTTAAGCATGAAGAAAATATGAAAACTGAATTTTGTGGAGATGATAATGAAAATTCTGAGCTATCTTTAGAAGTTCGTAGAGAAGAGTGGAATACTTTTATTTTAGATTGTTATAATCAATATTATCATATTTATATTAATGATAAAAAAATTGATGTTGAATTTTTAAGACTTAATGCACATTCAAGAACGAAGCAATCTGGAGTAATTTCTTATTTAGATATTTCAAACCTTAAAAAAGGTATTAATTCTATTGAAGTAAAAAAAGAGTTTGGAGAGACTAAGATTTTAAATTGGAAAATTCCATTTTATTACATACCTAAAAATTAGTTTTTATAAAATGAATTTAAAAAAGCTCATACCAATTTTAGAGTGGTTGCCTAACTACAATACATCTCAATTTAAAGGAGATTTTATTGCTGGGATTACAGTTGCAATTGTTTTAATTCCACAAGGAATTGCGTATGCGTTAATTGCTGGTTTACCTCCAATTTACGGTTTATATTGCGCGTTAGTTCCACAGATAATATATGCTGTTTTTGGATCGTCAAGGCAAGTAGCAATTGGCCCAGTTGCCATAGATTCTTTAATTGTAGCTTCAGGAGTTTCTGCACTTGCACTAGCAGGATCGGAAAGTTATATTGCCATTGCAATTTTGTTGGCACTTATAGTTGGTGCAATTCAATTTTTAATGGGTGTTTTTAGGTTAGGCTTTATTGTAAATTTCTTATCTAAACCGGTAATAACGGGTTTTACTTCCGCTTTAGCGTTAATAATTGGCGCAAATCAATTTAAAAATTTATTAGGTGTGGATTTCATTCAAAGTGATCAAATACACATTTTAATACAAGATATTTGGCAGCAAATAGCAACTTTTAACTTTAATACATCTGTAATTGGTTTAATAACTGTAGTAATTATAATTGCTTTTAGAAAAGTAAACAAGAAATTACCAAGCGCACTTTTTGTGGTGATTTTAGGAATTTTAATAATGTATTATTTTGGAAAAAATTTAATTGATGTTTCTATAGTCAAAGAAATTCCATCTGGATTACCAAAATTTACAATGCCAGAGATTGAATTTTATCAGATTAGAGAACTATTACCAATTGCATTAACTTTAGTAATGGTTGGTTACCTAGAAACCATATCTATTGGTAAATCATTAGAAGCTAAACAAAATGAATACCGCGTAAATGCGAATCAGGAATTAATCGCTTTAGGCTTAAGTAATATGGCAGGTTCATTGTTTAAAGCATATCCTACAACATCAAGTTTTTCTCGTTCAGCAATCAATCAAGAAAACGGTGGAACAACAGGCATGTCGGCAATTGTGTCAGTTATAATGATTGTAATTTCTCTACTTTTTTTAACACCCGTTTTTTATTATTTGCCAAAAACAGTATTAGCAGCAATAATTATTGTAGCAGTTTTTGGATTGATAAATTTTAAAGAGGCAGCTTATTTATGGAAAGCGAATAACCTAGATTTTTGGTTGATGATGGCTACTTTTTTAGCAACCCTTTTCTTTGGTGTTGAATACGGAATTATAACAGGAGTAGGCTTGTCTTTAATAATTTTGATATTTAGAACGTCTAGACCTTATGTTACAGAATTAGGAAAAGTACCAAACTCTAATTTTTATAAAAACAAAAATAGGTTTGAAGAAGTTGTAATAGATGAAGATGTATTAGTTTTTAGATTCGATGCTCAGTTATTTTATGCCAATTCAAGTTATTTTAGAGATAATTTAGATGAAATGGCATCTAAAAAAGGCTCGGCATTAAAATTGATAGTTATAGATGCAGAAAGTATTAATAGAGTTGATAGTACTGGAGTAGAAATGCTTAAAGAGCGAGTTAAGTTTTATCAAAATAAAGGAATAGCCTTTTATTTTGCAGGGGTAAAAGGACCTGTAAGAGACTTGCTGTTTAGAGGAGGACTTTTAGAAATCATAGATGTCAATCATTTTTTTATGAGAGCAAATCAAGCAGTAAAATTTTATAAAACAGGTGATAGAAAGCATCAAGAAAAATATGCGAAATATATACATCAAGCATATAAATAATTTAAAATAAAACTGATAAATATCATATGTCAAATACCGACTAATGAGTTATTTTAAAGTTAGAAAAGAATACAAGAATAATGATAATAGAACAAATTTATACAGGCTGTTTGGCACAAGGAGCTTATTATATAGAAAGTAACGGAGAGGTTGCTATAATAGATCCACTACGTGAAGTAGAAGATTATATTACCAAAGCAGATAAAAATGAAGCTAAAATTAAATATATTTTCGAAACACACTTTCATGCAGATTTTGTTAGCGGTCATGTTACTTTGGCAGAAAAAACTGGAGCAGAAATAGTGTATGGACCAACAGCAAAAACAAGTTTTAATGCTATAATTGCTGAAGATAATCAAGTTTTTGAAGTAGGTGATATTACAATTACGGTACTACACACTCCAGGACATACAATGGAAAGTACTTGTTATTTATTGAAAGATGAACAAGGAAATAATCATGCTATTTTTAGTGGAGACACCTTGTTTTTAGGTGATGTTGGAAGACCAGATTTAGCTCAAAAGGGAGATTTGACACAAGAAGATTTAGCAGGCTTGTTATTTGATAGCTTGCGTAACAAGGTGATGGTTTTAGCAGATGATGTAATAGTATATCCAGCACATGGAGCAGGTTCTGCTTGTGGTAAAAACTTAAGTAAAGAAACTGTAGGTACAATTGGAGATCAAAAGAAAACCAACTATGCACTTAGAGGAGATATGACCAAAGAAGAATTTATTAAAGAAGTAACAGATGGTTTGTTGCCTCCGCCAGCATATTTTCCTCTAAATGTAAAGTTGAATAAAGAAGGTTATGAATCGTTAGATCAGATTGTTAAGACTTCTAAAAAACCACTATCTGTTGCTGATTTTGAATTAATTGCAAACGAAACGGATGCAATCATTTTAGATGTACGTCATCAATCAGAATTTATAAAAGGATTTATTCCGCAGTCAATTTTTATTGGCTTAGGAGGAACTTTTGCACCTTGGGTTGGCGCGTTAATAAAAGATATTACGCAACCGATTTTATTAGTTACTCCAATTGGAGAAGAAGAAACTACAATTACACGTTTATCTCGTGTTGGTTTCGATAATGTTTTAGGATATTTAGATGGTAGTTTTGATGCTTGGAAAAAAGCAAATAAAGAAATTGATACGTTAGAATCGGTTTCTGCAGCTACTTTGGAAGAAAAAATAAATGAAAACGCACTTGTATTCGATGTTAGAAAACCTGGGGAATATGACAGTGAACATATTGAAAACGTGCCAAGTACTCCGCTAGATTTCTTGAATAATCATATTTCGGAATTTCCAAACGATAAAGATTTTTATGTGCATTGTGCAGGTGGTTATCGTTCTGTAATTGCTTCTTCAATTTTAAAAGCCCGTGGATTTCATAATGTAATTGATATTGCTGGTGGTTATGGTGCAATTAAAAATACTACTATTAAAAGAACAGCAACAGTTTGTCCTTCAACTTTAAAATAAATATAGATGAAGTCTAAGCTTTTGTTTCTTGTTGTTGTTTTTGTTTTGAGTAATAAAGCTTTTACTTTTCAAATTAAAAAACTAACGTTTGGTGAGTTATCTTTTATTTCGAAATTGCCAGATCCTAAGAGTATTAATTATCCCAATTGTAATTTTTCAGTTGTTCTTTTAACGTCTGAAAATGAAAAAATAAGCGTTATTTTTAGAGGTATAAAAAATAATGAATTACTAGTTGCATCAACTTTAAAAAAAGGGGATAAATTAAAATTGAATTTAGTTCCTTTTAAAAATACGTCTTCAGAAATACAACAAATGCAACTTTCAGATGATATAGAAGATTTTGATTTACCTATATATTTTGCAAGTAACTTTTCTAAAGTTAAATCATATTTAAAGAAAAATAAAGTAAATAAAAATAAAGTAAAAGAAGAAAAATTAGTAATAAAACCAAGAAGTAGATTCGCAATAAAACAACGGAAAAAGTATATTAAGAAAGACTTAAAGGCGTTAAGAAAACGTTATAAGAAAGAAGGAAGTAGCAATTGGGAATCTTGGTATGACAGCACATTAGATTACCGAAAAGAATATATTAAATCTTTTAGTAAAAAGGAGGAAAAATGGGTCGAAAATTCTTTTTTTTCAGCTGGAAAAGCATTTCATAAACAAAAGGAAGGTAACTTTGTGGATGCAATGGTTGAATTTAAGGATTACTTAAATAAGTTTAATATAGATTTAATTTTAGTAAGAGTCCCTTATAAAGGAGAGATTTGTGCTGACTTGTTTATAGAGCATCCTCCAGAAAATTTAATAATAGATCCTTATGTTTTAAAAATAACAAAAGAGTTATTAGAGAATGATCTAGAAGTAATAAATATAACTCCACGGCTTATAAAAGAAAGACTAAATTCTCCTTTGACGTATTTTTATAATGATTTTACTGAATCACATCCAGGGGAAAAAGTCTCTTTGGTTATTGCAGATGAAGTTGTTAATAGAGTTAAAAGATACCCTTTTTTTAAAAAAGAAAGTAAAAAGGAAAATATAATTTCAGAAAAAAAAGAGAATCAATTTAGAAATAGGAAAAAATATAAATGGCCTAATGGAAATGATATATATCAAGCAACAGATGATATTACATATTCAGCTGTTATTAATGAACAGAAAACCCCATTTTTATTAACAGACAAATCTAAATCTAGTATTCTTTTTGTTGGAAATTCTTTTTTAGCATATCCATCATTCAAGAAAGGGGCAAGTGTACCGCATTATTTTAAACAACAAAGTAATATTACTCCTGATGTTTTTTTAAGAAGTGGTGGCTCAGGATTTGGTAGATTGATTTTTAAAAACGGAGAGAAATATTTAGAAGGAAAAAAAGTTTTAGTTTATATTGTGCATCCAGATCATTTTCAAGGAGATGTTTTGAAAATTCCTGAAGCGTATAAATTTAAAAAGGATGAATTTTTAGAAAAAAAATAGTTAAATTATCAAAAGAAAATTGGAAAAATCTTACATATTTATCTGCACCTTTTAAATTTAATAAAACCAAGAATGAAAAAGAGTTTTACATTCTTTGTAATGGTAATTTAAAGGTTTTTCCGAAAATTATTAATAAGAATAAATCTGATAAATAGACTAGGTTAATTATAAATTTGATAAAAACATATATTACATAAAAGTACCTATAAAGTTTACAAGCATAGTTCCTGGGTATTTAAAAGTAAGTTATAACAATATTTCAAAAAAAATAGTTAGAACAAAAAATGTTAAAGATAGCCATACAGAAACAGTCTATTTTAATATAAGTATGAATAGTAAAGAGCTTATAATAGAATTTTTAAAAACAAGAAGTTCTAGGCCCCTAGAAATAGAAAGTATTACAATTAACTCTCTCAAAAGTAAATAAGATTTGGTTTTTAGCTCTTACTTTTTTATATTTTATTTTCTGCCAATAGCATTGGTATTATACTACTTATCTCCCAAAAAAATACGCCACCTTACATTAACAATTATAAGTTATGTTTTTTACGGTTGGGCTAACCCAATGTTTATTTTATTAATGCTCTTTAGCACAACTATAGATTACATTTGTGGGCTCTTTATTTCTGAAAGTATTGGAGAATGGGGTAAACCAATTAAGCTGCTAAATAAGAATTCTACAAGAACTAAAGTTCAATATAGAGCTTTATTAATATCAATAATTTCAAATTTAAGCCTTTTGGCTTTTTTTAAATATTTTAACTTTGGTATTGAAAGTTATAATGGTTTAATGACAGGGTTGGGTTTTGATAATTATCAATATGATAGTTTTTTTAGAGTTATACTTCCTTTAGGAATTAGCTTTTATACATTTCAAAGTATGAGTTATACTATAGATATATATAGAGGTAATGCAAAGGCTATTAGGAATTTTATTGACTTTACGTGTTTTGTTTCTATGTTTCCTCAATTAGTAGCAGGACCTATTATAAGATTTCAAGAAATAGCAAACCAATTAGAAACTAGAACTCATACAATACAAAAATTTACTAGAGGTATTGCCTTTTTTAGTTTAGGTCTAGCAAAAAAAATTTTATTAGCAAATCCCTGTGGGAAAATTGCAGACTCTTGTTTTAATGCCGTAGAAGTTGGTTTTATTGATTCTTGGTATGGTGCAATAGCTTATGCTTTTCAAATATATTTTGATTTTAGTGGTTATACAGATATGGCTATCGGTATAGGTTTAATGCTGGGTTTTGTTTTTTCTAAAAATTTCGACTCTCCATATTCATCAAGAAGCATTACAGATTTCTGGAGAAAATGGCACATTTCATTATCAACATGGTTAAGAGATTATTTATACATACCGTTAGGGGGAAACAAAAAAGGAAAACATAGAACTTACATAAACTTAATGATTGTAATGTTACTAGGAGGTTTATGGCATGGAGCCTCATGGAATTTTGTAATTTGGGGTATTATTCATGGAGTGTTTTTATCTATTGAAAGAATGGTGGGTAAAGAAAGTTTGTATAAAAAACTACCAAAGAATGCATCAATATTAGTGACCTTTATTATAGTTGTTTTTGCATGGGTGTTTTTTAGATCAGATACACTTTCTAGCGCAATAAATTACCTAAGCTCAATGTTAGGGTTCAATACAAATGTAATTACAGATAATGTTATAGATATTTTAATTTGGAATCCGTATTACCTTTTATGCTTTATAATTTCTGCTATAGTTGTTTGGTTTTTTCCTCAAACATGGGATTTTACAAAAAAAATAACAATACCAAAAGCTGTATATATTCTTACTTTATTTACTGTTTCCGTAATTACATTATTAACACAAAGTTTTAACCCATTTATTTATTTTATTTTTTAATTAATGAGCGAAAAAAAAATAAATATAACACCAGAAGAATTAGCAAGTTTAGAAGTTGGTAAAACAATAATTAATCCTGTTTTAAGTAAAATACTTTTTTATGTGTTTATAGCAGTAATTACTTTGGTTCCTATAATTCAAAATATATTTAGTGATGGTTCTACATTTTCTGTAAAAACTGAAAAGAATAGCTCTTTATTTAATTTAAATGAAGAGTTAATAACATCTTTTAAAGATTTAGAAAAAGATATTGAAGAGAAATCATTATTACAGCAATATTTTCTACCAAGAGTACAAACTCTATTAACATCAGTTTTTAAAGTAGGAAATGAAAAGGTTTGGATAGACAATGATAAATTATATTTCTATGATTCTAATAAATATGTGTTTTCATCTGGTTTTTTAGATGAACAAAAAATAAAACAAAGAGTAGAAAATGAAGGTGTTTCAGCAAGCCCAATAGCAGCAATAGTAGATTTTAGTAATCAGTTAAAGAAACAAGGTATAGAATTAGTTTTGATGCCAGTTCCTTCAAAAATGTCCATTAATAATACTAAGGGTAAACTAATAAATAACACATCATTTTCTGCATTCATCAATAAAATAAAAAAAGAAAATATTGTAGTTTTAGATCTGTATAATAAATTGTCTGTAGAAGATAAATACCTTAATTTAGATACTCATTGGACACCAAAAACAATGCATAAAGCCAACTTTTTATTAGCCAAAATTCTTGATAGTTTAAAGGTCGAAAAAGGTAATGCTGAATTTGTTATTCATCATACAGCAGTTTCAAATTATGGAGATATTGCAAATATGTTAAAGGTGAAAAAGATTGGCAGGTTATTTGATAAGCAAACAGTAGGTATTAAGCAAGTTTTAGAGAATAACTATCCATTAAAACCAAATAAAAATTCTGACGTGTTGCTATTAGGAGACAGTTTTTCAAATATTTACTCGATAAATAATATGGAATGGGGTATTTCTGCAGGACTATTTGAAAACTTAAGTTTAAGTTTAAATAAAACAATAGATAAAATTACATTAAATAATAACGGTGCTTTTGCAACCCGACAAGAATTAGCTAATAAATTAAATAGAGGAGAGAATAGGTTAGCAGGAAAAAAGGTAATAATATGGCAATTTGCAGAAAGGGAATTATCTTTAGGGAATTGGAAACTAATTCCTTTAAAATATAATCCCAATTTTGAAACAAGTTTTTTAATGTTAAAACAAGAAGATGAAATTATAGTTAATGCTGTGGTTGAAGACGTTGCTAAAATCCCAATGGTTGGTAGTGTGCCTTATAAAGACCATATAGTTTCAGTTCACTTAAAAGAAGTTGTTTCTTCCTTAAATAATAAAAAATTAGGAGATGCAGTAGTATATTTAGAGAGCATGAAAAATAATGTTTGGACGCCAGCAGCTAGTTTAAATGTTGGGACTAAGATTACTCTAAAACTCTCTAATTGGCAAAGAAAAATCAATAAATTCGGGTCTTTAAATCGTTCTGAATTAGATGATGAAATTCTTTCATTGGAAGAACCTTTATGGGGAGAATTAATTAAATAAAATAATGAAAAAAACAGTTTTTATATTAAGTTTAATATTTTTTAATATTTTACAAACTAGATCTCAAAACTTATTAGAAGTTGAAAGTAAAAGAATTTTAACAGATAATAAAACAAAAAAAACGATTAAAGGTCTTGATGGGTGGATGTTTTTAAGAGATGAAATAAACCATTTATCTAAGGGTAAGTTTTATGGAGAAGTTTCCAAAATAACTTCTGAAAACAAACAAAATGGTAGGCAAGATCCAATACCTGCAATTGTAGATTTTAATAATCAACTACAAAAATTAGGAGTAACTTTATTTGTAATGCCAGTTCCTCCTAAAGCTTTGCTTTACCCAGATAAATTATCAAAAAAACTTTCTATTAAAAATACATATGATGTTAATTATAAAGAGTTGTTTAGTAAGTTAGAAAAAAGCGGGGTTAAAACTATAAACCTTATTTCAAAATTTAAAAATAATAGAAGAAAAGGAATAGAAACTTATTGTAAGCAAGATTCTCATTGGAGTCCTAACGGTATTAATACTGCTTCAGAAGAAATACTTAAAAAAGTAAGTGAAAATAGTTGGTACATAGATTACCTTAAAGAAAATAAATTGTCCGAATCTCCAAATAAATTAGAAATAGAAATTGAAGGAGATTTATGGAAGAATTCTAATAAATCAGATAAGAAAGAGAAAATTAAAATCAAACAATATAATAAGTTGTCTCAACTTAATAATAATTCACCCGTACTTTTAATGGGTGACAGCCATTGTCTAATATTTCATTCAAGTAATGATATGTTAGCGGAAAACGCAGGTTTACCTGGTGTATTGGCTTCTAAGTTAGGCTTTAATTTAGATTTGATTGCAGTTAAGGGTTCAGGTACAAATTCAGTTAGAATAGATTTGTACAGAAAAGCAAAAAAAATAGATTGGATTAAAAATAAAAAAGTTGTTATTTGGTGTTTTACAGGTAGAGATTTTTCTGAGTCTATAAGTGGATGGAGAAAGATACCAGTAGTTAAAAATTAATAAATTATGAGAAGTTTACTATGTGTATTTTTAACACTATTTTTTATCTCTTGCAGTAATTCTCAAGAAATAAAATCTATTACAACTAGGGAATTAAAAACAATTTTATCAAATGATAAAATTCAATTATTAGATGTTAGAACTACATCAGAAATTGAGCAGGGATTTATAGAAACAGCTGTCTTTTCAGATGTTAATAAAGATGGTTTTTATGATAGCGTGTCTTCAGTTATAGATAAAAAAAAACCTGTATATATTTACTGTAGAAGTGGAGGGAGAAGTATGAAGGCCTCTAAAATTTTACAAGAAAAAGGGTATAAAGTAATTAATGTTTTGGGTGGATATAACGCTTGGAAACAAGAAAAATAGAAAAATAGAAAAAATGAAAACAAAAATAGAAATAGAAAACCTTAAATGTGGTGGTTGTGCAGCAACTATTAAAAAAGGACTATTAAACTTAGATGGAATTGCTAATGTTGAAGTTGATGTAGAAAAATCAATGGTTTTTGTAACTTCAGAAAATGAAAAAATAGAAGTTATAAAAGAAAAATTATCTAAATTGGGATATCCAGAAGTGGGTGGTAAAAACACTATTGTACACAAGGCAAAATCTTTTGTTAGTTGTGCTGTTGGTAGAATTGATTCTTAAAATAAAAATACTGAACATCACTTAAATGTTCAGTATTTTTTTAAAAATTATATTATTATTTAATAAGTATTTTTTTACTTATTGACGATTTAGAAGTGTTTATTTTTAATATATAAATACCACTAGAAAGATAGTCTAAATTAAGTTCTTTATTCTCGGAACTAAAATCATAACTTTTAAGTAATCTACCATTTAAGCCTATAATTTGTACTTCTTTTAAAGGTGTGTTGCTCGAGTTTTCTATAGTTATTAATCCTTCAGTAGGATTAGGATATATCATTATTCCTTTAGTACTTAATGTGTTGTTATCTACGTTTAATACGTTAGATATTTCTACTTGAATATTGTGAAACCCAAAATCATTTAATTCTCCGTTAGAATTCGGTACAATTTTAAAAGCTGAGATACCAGTTGCATTTGTAGTATTTGTAAAAGTTAATGCGCCAGAACCAATAGCATATAACTTATTAGCTGAAATTTCAGCATCATCTTGGTTTGTAATAGAAATACTTCCTGCTTCTAATGTGTCATAATCAACACCATTTAAAGTGAATGTTACAGGATTATTATTTTTAGTTATAGAAATTGTATAGGGTTGAAGAGCAACTGTTCCGCCTGTACTCAGATAAAAAATAAAATCTCCTGAAGTTAATTCATCAAGTTCCTCATTTCCAGGATGTTCTACATTTAATGTATACGTGTCTGTTCCATTACCTATAGTTTCTGTAATAGAAACAGTGTTTTCATCCACAGCAGTGTCTATAGTAAAGTTAATTGTTTGGCTATTTAAGTAACTACTATTTAATAACATTAGACAATATAATAAGTAGTTATAACCAGATTTTTTAAATGAAAAATAGTTGTTTATCATAATATTTTTTTTTAGATTATTAAAATAATTAGTTATACGAAAGTTAGTTATTAATTAACAATTACCCAAAGGTAAAACACTGTATATTAATTAGTTGTTATTTGTTTCACAAATAACAACTCTAAATTTATTTTTATAGATAATACCTCCATCAGATTGAATGTAGGATTGTATATCTACATCTATTGCATCAAATACTTTTTCGAAACCGCTATTATCTATCGCTTTTGCTACAGGGCCAGCAGATAATAATCCTTTTAAAGCTGTTATAGAATTGGGATAATCCCAAATTGAATCCACGTCATTACTTGAAATTATTTTAAAACCAACCTCTTCTAATGTTCGCTCAAGTAGTTTGTTTTCTGAAAGAGCAAAAGGACCAGCTGCTCCTGGAGGTGGTGGCGGAAGTAAACTTTCAATAGTTTTTAGATAGGTTAATGCTTCACAGTCTTCTTTGTTACCCCAAATCATTACTGTTAGTTTTCCATTATCTTTTAAGACCCTTTTAGCTTCCGTAAATGCATTTTTTATATTATTAGCATATTGATAGGAGTTAAACCCACAAACAAAATCAAATGAATTATCATCAAAAGGTAGTTCTTCCATTTCACCTGTTAAAAATTTTATGTTTGAATTTCTTTTTTTAGCGTATTTAATAAGCTCTTCACTCGCGTCAATTCCGGTAACATCAATTTCTTGTTTTGTAGCTAAATCACAAAAATATCCTGTACCACAACCTACATCTAATAAAGTTTGGTTAGGTTCTATTTTAAGTAATTCTAATGCGTGTCTATATCCAGAATCTCCTGTTAGTTCTTGTATGTTAGCCCAATCTTTGGGTCTTTTTCCCCAAAGTTCTCCTTGTATTTTTTGTGATCCCATACTTTATTCTTAGGGTTATTTATAACTCTTATTTAACTAAATAATAGCATATTTAAGTTAAGCAAGTACTAAGTTATCTTAATAACACTAAAAAAAATAAGGGTATTACTTCTTTAACAAAAGGTAAAACCTTGTTTAACAAAAAAATCTCGAGCATTTGCTCGAGATTTTTTCTTCCAAAGGAAAAAATATTTTAAAACTTTAAAGTAGCACCAATTAAAAAGTTTCTTGTTGCTTGCGGATAATAACCAGAGCCATCTACAGTTGTTGTAGTGCCTGGATTAGACCAAGTATCATCATAGGTATAATAATAACCTCTGTCTACATATTCTTTATTAAAAATGTTATTTACTAAAGCTGTAAACACTATAGATTTAAATATTTTATTAGTTTGTATTTCATAAACTAGGTTTAAATCACTTGTGAAAAAACCTTCTAAAACATCTAAGTCAGAAACTTTACTATCTAAATTACTCATTAATTGTTTACCAACGTATTTAGATAATAATGCTACTTGAAAATTATTTGTTGGACTATATGTTATTGCATTTCCAAAAACTATATCTGGAGAAAATGTAATTGGTGTGTTTCCTAAGTTTTGTAAAACTCCGTCAACTTCTGCATTATAATCTTGATTTATATTTTTGCTAAAAGAAACATTTGGTCTAATTGAAACTTGTTCAGATAATTTAATATCTGCATCAATTTCTAAACCTAAACGGTAACTTTTTCCGCTCGAAGCTCGCAATGGCTCTCCAGTATTTTGATCAATTGCACCCGTTAATATTAATTGGTTTTGGTAATCCATATAATATACGTTGGTATTTAATTTTACTTTTTCGTTTTTTAAACGCCAACCTAATTCATAATCATCTAAACTTTCATGTTGAGAGTTTCCGCCTTCAAAATCGGTTCTGTTTGGTTCTCTATTTGCGCGTGCATAAGAAGCATACAAACTGTTTTGTTCGTTTAAAGTATATGTTAAACCTAACTTAGGATTAAAAAAACTGTAATCTGCATCAACATCAATTGGATCTCTATCAGAAGTTAAACCTGCAGTTGTATAGTTTACAAATCTTCCTTGTAAATCAACAAAAGCTTTTAAATCTTCAGCTATATTAAAGGTTGCTTTAGAGAAAATACTAAAATCTGTTTTGGTTGAATTACTTTCATAATAACGATCATAAATTGATGTATTTGGAGCTAAATCGTTTCCCCAAAGAATTTCTCCGTAATGATCATTTTTGTAATTATTATAAGAAACACCTGAAATTAGATCAAAATTATCGCCTTTATAATCAGCATTAAAATTAGCAACATAAAAATGATTATCTAACCAACGTTGTACAATAACATCACTTCCGTCTACAATTAAATTATTGTAGTCTGCTGCGTCTCTACCAGCTTTATATTGCTCATAATACCCTTTTCCTCTTGTGTAGTTTAAACCCAAGTTTGTAGACCATTTGTCATTCAGCTTTTCATTCCAATGTAATTGATAATGATCTTGATTGTAATTATCCGTTTCGTTTTCATACGTATAAGGATTAAATCTTCTGTCAGTTGCTAATTGTGCAGCATCAATTCCTTCCCATGCTTGGTAAGTATGTTCTTCTCCTCCAAAAACAATTGCTTTTACCAATGTGTTTTCATCGGAATAACTTCCTTGTAAAAAGTACGATTTTAAATCAGTAAATGCTCTATCAATATAACCGTCCGAATAAATATTAGACAAACGACCTGCAAGCTCAAAATGCTCGTTTATTTTACCAGTAGTAAATTTTACGGTGTGTTTTCTTGTTCCGTAAGAACCAAAAGAATTAGAAATTTCTCCACCAGCTTCTTCAGAAATAGCATCGGTTAAAATGTTTAAACTTGCACCAAAAGCACCAGAACCATTTGTTGATGTTCCAACACCACGTTGTAGTTGTAAACTTTGTGTTGATGAAGCAAAATCACCCATATTCACCCAAAAAGAACCTTGACTTTCAGAGTCGTTAAAAGGAATTCCGTTTAAAGTAACATTAACTCTAGAAGCATCAGAACCACGAACACGAATGTAGGTATAACCAATTCCTGCACCAGCGTCTGAAGACGAAATAACGTTTGGCATATAGTTCATTAACATTGGAATGTCTTGTCCTAAATTACGTTTAGCAATTTCTTTTTTGGTTAAGTTAGAATGTGTTACAGGCGCATCTGCTTGTACACGAACTGCGGAAACTAAAACTTCATCCAACTTAGATAAATCAGAAAATAATTCAACAAAAACATGCTCGTTTTTAAGAATTTCTTGTGTAAAATAACCAGTTCTAAAGCCTAAAAACGAAACTTCAATTTTGTGAGTTCCTTTAGGTAAACTTAGTTTAAACTTTCCTTCAAAGTCCGAAGTAGTTCCTTTTTTTAATGCGCTAACGGCAATAGTAGCACCAACAAGTGGTTCTTGATTTTCATCTACAACCTTTCCTGAAAAAGTGTAGTTTTGGGAGTTTGCAACTGCTGTTACAAACAAGAATAAAAAAATGATAGATTTTTTCATTTTAAAAAATTTTAAAACGAATAAAAAGAGGTAATTATTCTTGTGATTAATATTGAATAATTAGTTATCGAACATTAAATAAAGAAAAAGCATAGCTTTTTCGCTACTCACTAAAAACATCTACAAGATGTTTTCTTAACGCTCGCAATCCCTAAACAGCATTATCTGTTCTAGGTTCATTGGGTATGATCTCAGCCTTTCTTAGTAATCAGTAATCAGTAATCAGTCTACAGTTTAACTGCCTACTGAATACTAAAAAACTGCCAACTAAAATTAGCACCCCTTTATGAGAACGCGGCAAAGGTATATTGGAAAAATTGATTAGAAAACAAAAAAACGATTTTTCTTTTTAGAAGCTATTTCCTGCTTTCACTACTCGCTTTTTTTGGCATTTCGACTACGCTCAATAACCAAAAAAGAGCTCAAACAAGCCGTTCAATCAGGGCTAAGCTTACTTGCCAATTATTAGAAAACTTAATCTAATTTTGGTTTTCTTCTCAAAGCTTTTTTAACGGAAGTTCTTTTTTTATGTTCTGCCTTTCTTTTAACAGAAGCTTTACTTGGTTTTGTTTTCCTTCTAATTTTGGGGCGTTTTATACCAATTTTAATAAGATCCAAAAAACGTTTAATGGCAATATCTTTATTTCTATGTTGAGAACGAGATTCTGAGCAATATAAAATAAGGATATTCTCTTTTGTAAGTTTAGATGAAAGTTTGTCCTTTAAACGTTCTTTTTCATCATCAGACAAAGAAGTAGAATTCTCTAAATCGAATGATAATTCTATTTTAGAAGACACTTTATTTACGTGTTGCCCACCAGCACCAGAACTTCTGGTAGCCTTAAAAGATAATTCTTTTATGATGGTTTCAGAATTCATTAGTAATCAAAAGAATTACCAAAATCATCTGTATTCTGGTGTAAGAAATGCATATCTAAATCTAATAAAGAATCTGAAAAAGAAAATAAATCATCTTTCTCAGCAATCAATTTATCAATAGCAATTGTAGCTTCTTTAAGGCGCGTTTCTTTATCACCTTTTAATAAGATGTAGTTTTTGTTATGCTTTTTCAAGGCATTTTCAAAAGTAGTAAACATTTCCAAACGCTCTTCAGGTTTGTCGCGTAAATCATCTGCTTCCCAAGGCGTATCAATATAGGTTAGCAAATATAAATCGTATTTATTTTCTTTTGCTGCTTTATCTAATTCTGGATCAACAAAACCGCCATAATATTCTTCTGAATACACTTTGGTTTCTAATAAATCGGTATCACAAATTAAAACCTTATCAGCTTTTTTAGCTAAGGTGTTTTCTAATTTCATTTGCCCTTTTGCAATAGGAATTAAATCAGAAGCCTCGCAAGTTTTACGTTCGTTATTCCATTTGTCTTGTAAATACTCACGTGCAAATTCTGGTGCCCAAACAGTATTGTAATGACGTGCAAGTTGTGTAGAAAGTGTAGTTTTACCTGTGCTTTCTGGTCCAAATAAAACAACCTTTACAAGATTGATTGATTTTTGTCTAAGTTTTTTTTCCATGCTATGTAGCCAAATATTGCTATAAATGTAAATCCAAAATATTGGAAACTTGTAAATGTAAATCCTTTATAGAAGTATAAAGGTACAGAAATGATGTTTCCTACAATCCAGAATAACCAATTTTCTATTTTTCTTTTTGCCATTAACCACATACCAACAAAGAAAATTGCTGTTGTAATAGTGTCTGCATACGCAACCCAACTTGTCCATTTGTCAAAGGTTTTGTAAACGATATAAACAAAAACTAAGGTTGCTAAAAAGATGGCTATTGAAATTTTCTTGTCTTTTAATGTAGTTTTAGAAATCGGATTAACAACTTCTCCATCTTTTGTACGAGTCCAAATATACCAACCATAAACACTCATTATAAAATAGTAGCCATTAATCATCATATCACCTAAAAGTTCCCATTTTAAAAGCAAATAGACAAAAATTGCGGTACTTATCATTCCAGTTGGAAACACCCAAATTTTATTTTGTTTGGAGAACCAAACAGATAAAAAACCAAAAATTACTGCTATAATTTCTAAAGTTGTATCAACTGTAGAATAGTCTTTATATTGACCAAAAAGGAAATCAAAAATGTGGCTCATAATTACTTCTATCAGATTTTACTATTTTTAAATTTACGACAACATTTTCTTGATTTTCAAACGATTTTTTAATTTCTGAAGTTAAAAAAGGCATTAATAAATCATATTCGCCATAAATTTGAGTGCTCATTGGGTTTTCTAAAACAGTAAACTTAGATGCGCGTAAACGTTTTATAAACGTAATAATATGATCCTCAAAATTATTATTGAGAGGTAACAAAGTAAGTTCTATAGATATTTTCATTAGAAAATTATTTTTAAAAATCAAAAGTACATTTTTATAATCAATGTCATTCCTGCGGAGGCAGGAATCTCGATTATGTATTTATAGATTCCTGCCTTCGCAGGAATGACAAAACACAACTATTTTTTCAATTGATTAAAAAATGATGTGTCTTTTTCAAAAGCAGTTCCAATTACCACTAAATCTGCTCCTGCATTAAAGGCTTCATCTAATTGTTTTTTAGAACAAATTCCGCCTCCAACAATTAAGGGAATAGATAAATTATCAGAAACTGCTTTAATAATGTTTTCATTTACAGAAATTTTTGCGCCACTTCCAGCTTCTAAATAAATAAGTTTTTTACCTGAGAATTCACCAGCTAAAGCAGTGTTTAAAACAAGTTTTAAATTGTCTTGAGAAATTGGTGTTGTATTACTTACTTTTTGAGTTGCAGTTTTAGTTCCTCCGTCAATTAAGATGTAACCAGTTGGTAAAATATCTAAATCTGATTTTTTTAAAATTGAAGCAGCTTTAATTTGTTGCTCAATTAAATATTCAGGATTTCTACCAGAAAGTAAACTTAAAAACAAGATTCCGTCTGCTTTTTGTGAAATTTGTGAAACATCACCAGGAAATAAAATAACAGGTAAATCAGTAGTTTCTTTTATAGCAGAAACTACGTTTTCTGTTTGGTTTTTTTCATCTGTACTTCCCCCAACAAAAATATGCGTAGCAATAGATTGATGCACTTTTTCAAAAAATGAAACTGTATTTTCAACTTCAAACTTTTCTGGGTCAATTAAAACTGCTAATAGTTTTTTGTTTGCTGCTTTTGCTGATATAATGTTTTGGTAAATATTCACAATTGCGAAAATACAAATTACTAAATTATAGATAATAATTAGTTTTTATTCTATTTAAAAATAGCATATTTTTTTCTAAAACTTAAAGGTGTAAAACCGGTTTTTAATTTAAAAAACTTAGAAAAATAAGCATAATTTGTAAATTGTAGCGTATCAGAAATATCTGCTAAATTATTTTCAGAGTGTATCATTAACCTTTTAGATTCTAAAATAATTCTCTCAGAAATTAACTGACTTGTAGTTTTATTAATTGCATTTTTTACAACTCTGTTAAGGTGTTTTGTTGTTATATTTAATTGATTTGCATAAAACTTAGGGAATTTTTCTCTATAAAAATTTGTGTTAATTAAATTTTCTAAGTTTTCTAATATTACAGAGTAATTAGTAGAAACCAATTCTTCTATATCAATATTAGCTGTATAAGCTCTTGTTAGTTCTATGTAAATATTATTTACAATGTTTGTTATTTTTAATTCTCGTAATAAGTTTTTCTGAAGATATTCTTTATATACTTCTTCAAAAAGCATTTTTAATTTATTTAATTCTTTTTTCGATAAATCTAATAAAGGTGGATTTTGGTTAGAATAAAAAAATGGAAATGACTGAAGTGTATGGTCTAAAAATTTTAAATTATAAAATTCTAATGAATGAAAAAATATAAAACCTTCTGGTTTTGTTTCAAACTTCCAAGAGTGTGTTTGTCCAGGTTTTAAGAAAAATACTTTACCAGAATTAACTTGGTAAGAATTAAAGTCTATTTCATGAGTTCCAGAACCTTGTGTAAATATAACGCAAAGGTAAAAGTTATGGCTATGTGGCTTTTTTAATAACTTCTTATTTAAATCTATATGATTCGAAAATGAATTGATGTAGAAATCATTTAATGTTTCAGGTTCTTTAAATTGATTAATTTTTAAAACTGGTATTTTCATGATGATGTCTTAAAAGTATAAAAAATGGCGATTATGTTATATGAAGTTTCTAACTATATTACTTTAATTTTGCATAAAAATAGTATAAATATTATGCCAAAAGTATTAAATATATTAAAATGTAAATGTCCTAATTGTAAAGATGGGAAAATGTTTTATAAGACAGGTAACTTTTTGTTACTTAAAGCACCAAAAATGAATGCTTTTTGTAAAAAGTGTAATTTTAAATTCGAAAAAGAACCTGGTTTCTTCTTCGGGTCTATGTTTGTAAGTTACGCTCTTGTAGCTGCAGAAATGATAGCAACTGCAGTTTTATTTAGATTAATATTAAACTTTTCATATATAAATGTTATCATAATTGCTATAACAATAGCTATACTATTAAGTACTTTTAACTTTAGAAGCTCTAGATCTATTTGGATTTATATGTTTTATAGTGAAGATTAGGTTTTTCATTAATAAGCAAAAACACAAGTAAAACCATCAAACTCTAAAAAGTGAATTCCGTATGAATTAATTTCTCCTTCATATCTAATCTCTCCAGTAGTTCTTTCATCTTCAAACTTAAAATCTTCAATATAAATATGATGTAAGAATAAGAGTTTTTTCTTTCCGTAGATTTTATACAAACTTTCTTTTGCTCCCCAAACAATCGTCAATTTACTAATTAATGCATCATGATTTGCAATGGTTTTGTATTCTTCAATTGGTGTGAATTTATGCGCTATTTTTAAGATTTTATCACGTTGTTTTTCAATATCAATTCCAACATGTTTATCATCAGAAATAATTAAGCCAGAAAAGGTAAAAGAATGCGTGATAGAAATATGCTTTCCATCTTTTAAATAGGGTTTCCCAAATTCATCATAAAACAAATCATTATCTGTATAACCTGCTTCTTTTAGCAAATGTCTAACGCTTAGAAAACCGCGTTGATGCAATTCAGATTTCATTCCGTTTAAACGAGTTTGACTGTTCTCTGTCAGAATAATATCTGCATTTAATGCTTCAAAAGATTCTTCAATCTTCCAAATCAGAACTTTAGTGTTATTATCTACCGTTAAACTTTTGTAAAGAGCCATAATTTTTAAAATGGATGTCGTAACTTTGCAGCTCGAAAATTAGAATATAAATATACAAAATATGAGCACAACAACAGCTTACGTACCATTTAAAGTTAAAGATATTTCTTTAGCTGATTGGGGAAGAAAAGAAATTTTATTGGCTGAAGCAGAAATGCCAGGCTTAATGTCTTTAAGAGAAGAATATAAAAACGAACAACCATTAAAAGGTGCAAGAATTGCAGGATGTTTACATATGACAATTCAAACTGCTGTTTTAATTGAAACTTTACAAGCTTTAGGAGCAGAAGTTACTTGGAGTTCTTGTAATATTTTCTCTACACAAGATCAAGCTGCTGCTGCAATTGCTGCTGCAGGAACACCTGTGTATGCATGGAAAGATATGACAGAAGAAGAGTTTGACTGGTGTATTGAGCAAACTTTATTCTTTGGTGAAGATAAAAAACCATTAAACTTAATTTTAGATGATGGTGGAGATTTAACAAACATGGTGTTAGATAAATATCCAGAACTAGCTGCAGGAATCAACGGTTTATCAGAAGAAACTACTACTGGAGTTCACCGTTTATACGATAGAGTAAAAGCAGGAACATTACCAATGCCAGCAATTAACGTAAACGATTCTGTTACTAAATCTAAATTTGATAACAAATACGGTTGTAAAGAATCTGCAGTAGATGCAATTAGAAGAGCAACAGATATTATGTTAGCAGGAAAGCGTGTAACTGTTTGTGGTTATGGAGATGTTGGTAAAGGAACAGCTGCTTCTTTTAAAGGTGCAGGTTCAATTGTAACCGTAACTGAAATCGATCCTATTTGTGCTTTACAAGCTGCAATGGACGGTTTTGAAGTGAAGAAATTAGAAACTGTTGTTGCTAATTCTGACATTATTATTACAACTACAGGAAACAAAGATATTATTCAAGGTCGTCATTTCGAAGCAATGAAAGACAAGGTAATAGTTTGTAATATTGGACATTTCGATAACGAAATTGACATGGCTTGGTTAAATAAAGAGCACGGAAATACAAAAGATACAATCAAACCTCAAGTTGATAAATACAACATTGCAGGAAACGATATTATTATTCTTGCAGAAGGACGTTTAGTAAACTTAGGTTGTGCAACAGGTCACCCAAGTTTTGTAATGAGTAACTCATTTACAAACCAAACTTTAGCACAAATTGAATTGTGGACAAACAGAGATGCTTACGAAAACGAAGTGTACATGTTACCAAAACATTTAGATGAAAAAGTAGCAAAATTACACTTAGCTAAAATTGGTGTTGAGTTAACAGAATTACGTTCTGATCAAGCATCTTATATTGGTGTAACTGTTGAAGGTCCTTATAAGCCAGAACATTATAGATATTAAATAGTTGTTAGGTTTTAGTCGTTAGTTATTAGTAACAACTTAACTTTAAAAACTATTTGTCATTTCGAAATGAGCCTTTTTAGGCGATTGAGAAATCTCATAAAAATCAAAACCCTTACATTAGTTGTGAGGGTTTTTTCTTACTCTGTCATTCCGAAATGAGTCTTTTTAAGCCGATTGAGGAATCTCTTTTTTTTGGCGTTTTAACAGGCTGGAATTTACCTAGAGCGCAGTCGAAAGGCTATATCTTTTTTCAGAAAAAGAAAAAAGGTTAAGAATATCAATAGATATTCGAACGGTTTCAATCTTTAACGCAATAAAATGATTAAATTTATACTCGAAAATCGACTTTATGAATACTGAAAAACTAGATTATTTATTACAACGAATAGAGGGTTATATTGAAAATCATGAAGTATTAAAATTAGATATTTCTAAAGCATCTGTAGGTTGGCATTTAGATCATAGTCTTAAGGTAGTTAATGCGGTAGTTAAAACACTCCAAGAATCTGATCCAACAACATATAAAAACAATTTTAGTTTTGTTGGTAAAGTGTTTTTTGCTTTAGGTTTTTTTCCTCGTGGAAAAGCAAAAGCTCCAAAACATGTAAAACCACCAGAAGTGGTTTTAAAAGAAGATATAATTTTGCAACTTGAAATAGCAAAAACGAATATTAAAACAATCTCAAGTTTAGATAACAACGCTTATTTTAAACACCCTCTTTTTAGACATATCAATAAAAAAAGAGTTGTTCGGTTTTTGGTTTTGCATACAAATCATCATGTGAAAATTATAAATGAAATTACTTCCTAAGTAAACTAAAATGCCCTTTTCTAGTTTTTAAATTTCCATTTCTATCAACTAATTGAACCGTAAACCAATATTCGTTTGAAGGTACAGGTTTCCCTTTGTATAAACCATTCCAAGTTGGGTTTTCAGCAGATAATTCTGCCATTATTTTTCCAAATCTATTGTAAATAAGAATAGTACTTGAAGGATAAAAAGTAGCATTAAACCCTTTAATTGTCCAAACATCGTTAATTCTATCGTTGTTTGGGGTTATAAACTTTGGATAACTAATTACAGAAACTTCTTCTTGAGCTATACCACAGTCATCTTTATCTCTGATTTCAATAGTATAAATTCCTCCTTTTAAGTTTTCAAAAACTGGACTGTTCTGGTAATCATAAACAGTCAATAAATTTTCATCTAATAGACTAAATTGATATTCTCCTTGTCCAAGATTAGCTGTATTAATTACAATTGAATTGTTATCAGAATCGTCAACAATTTCAATGTCATTTTGCGTTATGGTTGCAATTTCGGATTCAATTATAGTAATTGTTGCCTTATCAGAATCACAACCAAACTGAGAAGTTGCTATTACAGAATACATTCCGCCTTCATTTACAGGAATCGTTTCTCCTGTGCCTATTTGAGTTCCATTTTCATCTGTCCAAGTGTAGGTGTAATTTGAGTTCGGGTTTTCTACAGAAATATCTTTTGAAGGAGAACTCGTCATACAAATTATGTCTTCTGGAAATACTTTAACAACAGGTTTCTCTCTAACAATAAAGGCAACTGTGGTTTCTTCATAACAAACAGCATAAATCGGATTTTCAATTCTTACCGTAATAGTTTGTGATGCCGTTGTAAACGGATTTGGCAACGGACTTGGTAATGCCGTTCCATTTTCATCAAAGTATTTTACAACCATTCCTGTTTGTGTGCCTAAAATAGTGCTTTCTATATTTGATGTATCAAAAGCAATTATTCCATCAGTATCATTGTCACATTGTTCTAAAGGTGCTATTGGGTTTGCAATTGGTACAGCATTTACCACAAAATCAAAAGTAGTTTCCGCATAACATTGTCCATCAGAATCTTGACTTGATGTGTTGGTAACTCTAGCTGTTATAGTTTGTGAAGCAGTATAAAAAGGATTTGGCAACGGACTTGATAAACTTGCTCCGTTTTCATCAAAATAGGTTACTGTCATTCCTGTTTGAGAACCTAAAAGTGTGCTTTTGATATTTGATGTATCAAAAGCAAACAAACCATCTCTATCATTATCACATTCTGGAGTAATAGTTACAGGATTTGCTACAGGTTGCGCTTCTACATTCAACGTAATATGATGCCCTAAACCTAAACAATCATTATCTAGTGCGCTATCAACTCGAATGTAAATCTCTTGCTGATTTGGGCTTGCTGTATTTTGATAATTTGAAATATTAGCATCAGGTATTGCATTCATTTCTGCCAAGGCTTCTGCTTCGGATTGATAATATTTTATAATCAATTGTTGACCAGCTGGAAAAATATTTTCAATTTCAGTGGTTACTTGACTGAAATCAAAAGTTGCAATTCCGTCTGTGGTATTTGCACCATCATCACACTCATAAAACTCTTTTGTGTAGGTTAACGGTATTTTCGTGGTAGAAACTATTAAGTCAATTTGGCTGGTTCTAAAACATCCGTTGGTATTTTCAATTCTTGCCCAAACCGTATCTGAACTTACAGTTTGATTTTCATAAGCTGTAAAGTTTGCAATAGGTGGCGTATTATTCTCTTGAGCTTGTAATTCAGTTTCAAAATAAGTAATTGTATAACTTGAAGAATTAGTAATAATTTCTTCATTCACTTCTGTTAAATTGAAAAAACTAAATCCATTAATATCAAAATTATCACATTGTTTTAATTGAACAAGTGGATTAACAATAGGAGCGTCGAAAATTTCTATTTCTTTAGGTATTGTATAATTTGTTCCATCTGTATGAAGAACTTCTGCTGTAACATTATAAATTCCTGGGCTTGAAAATTGATGTACAACATCTATAGAGTTAGAGGTATTATTAACTCCTGAGCTTGGGTCATCAAAATTCCAAATTACAGTGTCAATTTCTGATTGATTAGTTAATGTGAAATCTATTTCTGAATTAATACAATTATTTTCACTTTCTATTTCAAAAGGTAAAATTGTTTTAGATTCTCCGTTAACAGTTATGTAATACCGAGCATTGGGACGACCGATTTCTGTAGTGCTTTTATATTCTTGAAAAGGTGGACATCCTCCACTGTCGGATTTGAACCATGATAAATCATTATCATTTTGAGTACCAGCACAAAATGCTACAGCAGAACTTGCTGTACTATGTAATTGTTTTACTTCAACTAAAATTTTTTTTACACTAGCAGGTACAATAACTTCATTGTCAAAAATCACATTCACAATATGAGGCTGATCTGTAGTAGCAAATTGATGTACACTTTGACTACTTCCAATTAAACTATTTTCAGAAAAAGAATCCGGAAAGTCATCATCGATTTCATAAATATTAAATTGAATATAAACTCCCCAATTAGAGGAGTTAAAAAGCCCAACTTTCCCTGACTTAATAACAAATTCTTCATTTGTATTGATATTAAAGTTTTCAAGTTTAAATGTTCTTGCCCAATTAATACCACCCCAACTACAGCCGTACATATTATTTTGAATAACATCATCACCAACATTATGAGATAAAGTGATTTGAGAATTAGAATTGAAATAAAAAAGAAAACAAAAAAGAATTGAAAGGAGTGTTTTTTTCATAGAATTCAAAAATATGAATTTTACTCCAATATTTTCATCTTCTAAAATAACTTTAAAAGTTTCACTTCCTAAGTAAACTAAAATGCCCTTTTTCTTCTCTTAATCTCCCATAAATATCCGTCAATAAAACTAAATACCAATAATCTGTAGAAGGCATTCTTTTTCCTCTAAAAGTTCCATTCCAAGATGGGTTTTCGGCAGGAAGTTCTGCCATTACTTTTCCATATCTATTATAAATATGAATACTACTTGATGGATAAAATGAATTATTAAAACCTTCAATTGTCCAAAAATCATTGATGCCATCTTCATTTGGAGTAAAGAAATTTGGGAAATTTAGTATAGAGATATTAACCTCATCTGTTCCGCAATTATGTATATCTTTAACTAAAACTGTGTACAAACCAATATCTAAATTATCAAAAAACGGTTCACTTTGATAATCATATACAACATTTAAATTATCATCTAACAAACTGAATTGATATTCTCCTGGTAAAAGATTAGATGTATTTATGGTAATTGAATTGCTTGTCGAATTTTCATGTATAGTAATATCATCAATTGTAAGTACAGGAATATTAGATTCAATAACGTTTATTTGAGCATTATTTGTAATACAACCTAAAGGCAGTGTTGCGCTAACATTAAACAAACCAGCATTGGAAACATTTATAGTTGCACCAGAACCAATTTGAGTTCCGTTTTCATCAGTCCAAAGATAGGTGTAATTAGGGTTTGGATTCATCACAGAAATATCTAAAGAAGGGTTTTCTGTCATACAAATAGTTGCTTCTGGATCTACTTGAACAATGGGTTCTTGTCTAACAATAAATTCGATTGTAGTTTCCGAAAAACAAGACGCAGAAAGACTGTTTTCAACTCTCACAGAAATAGTTTGTGTCTCAGAATTAAACGGATTTGGAAGCGGACTTGGAAGTGCATTTCCGTTTTCATCCGTATAAGAAACAGTCATTCCTGTTTGATCATTAAGTAGTATGTTTTCTATTGTTGAAGTATCAAAATCAGCAAATCCATCTGTATCATCATCACATACTTCTTGAGCAGGAATTGTTGTTATAGTTGGATTTTCATTCACAATAAATTCGATTGTAGTTTCCGTAAAACAAGTCGCAGAAAGACTGTTTTCAACTCTTACCGAAATTGTTTGCGAATCGGAATTGAACGGATTTGGCAACGGACTTGGCAATGTATTTCCGTTTTCATTGGTATAAAAAAAAGTCATTCCTGTTTGTCCATTTAGCAGCGTATTTTCTATGGTTGAAGTATCAAAATCAGCAAAACCATCAGAATCATCATCACATATTTCTTGAGCAGGAATTGTTGTTATAGTTGGATTTGCATTCACAATAAATTCGATTGTAGTTTCCGTAAAACAAGTCGCAGAAAGACTATTTTCAACTCTTACCGAAATTGTTTGCGAATCGGAATTAAATGGATTTGGCAACGGGCTTGGCAATGGATTTCCATTTTCAGCTGAATAAGAAACCGTCATTCCTGTTTGCCCGTTTAACAACGTGTTTTCTATGGTTGAAGTATCAAAATCAGCAAAACCATCAGAATCATCATCACAAACTTCTTGAGCAGGAATTGTTGTTATAGTTGGATTTGCATTCACAATAAAATCGATAGTTGTTTCAGCAAAACAAGTTGAAGAAAGACTATTTTCAACTCTCACATTAACAGTTTGTGTCTCAGAATTAAACGGGTTTGGTAACGGACTCGGAAGTGTATTTCCATTTTCATCAGTATAAGAAACAATCATTCCAGTTTGTCCGTTTAGTAAGGTGTTTTCTATGGTTGAAGTATCAAAATCTGCAAATCCGTCAGTATCATCATCACAGACTTCTTGAGCAGGAATTGTTGTTAAAGTTGGATTTGCATTCACAATAAATTCGATTGTAGTTTCCGCAAAACAAGTCGCAGAAAGACTGTTTTCAACTCTTGCAGTAATTGTTTGCGAATTGGAATTAAACGGATTTTGTAACGGACTTGGAAGCACATTTCCATTTTCATCCGTATAAAAAACCGACATTCCTGTTTGTCCGTTTAATAAGGTGTTTTCTATGGTTGAAGTATCAAAATCTGCAAATCCATCAGTATCATTATCACATACTTCTTGAGTTGGAATTGCTGTTATAGTTGGATTTGCATTCACAATAAAATCAATTGTAGTTTCCGCAAAACAAGTCGCAGAAAGACTGTTTTCAACTCTCACATTAACAGTTTGTGTCTCAGAATTAAACGGGTTTGGTAACGGACTTGGAAGCGCATTTCCATTTTCATCCGTATAAAAAACAGACATTCCGGTTTGTCCGTTTAATAAGGTGTTTTCTATAGTTGAGGTATCAAAAGCCGCTGTTCCGTCTGTATCAGTTTGACAACTATTCAGAGATATATTTTGATTTAAAGTAGGGATTTTTAATACTTCAAAAGGATATGTTATAGAGCAACCACCACTTGTATTATAAATTATATTTGTAGTTCCAATGCCTACAGAAGTTACAAGTCCAGTATTATTAACTGTAGCAACATTTATATTAGAAGACGTCCAAGGTATAGTAGAATCTGGCATTCCTGTAGCAATTAATTGGGTATTATCTCCTTCGCATATTTTAGAAAGCCCAGAAACTGAACCTTCATTTACCGTTAAAAGAATGCTATTACTTTGTATGCAATTTTCTAGAGATTCAATTTGAAGTCTATAAAGAGAACTAGCAATTGCATTGTTAGGAATTGTACAGGTTATGGTTCCGCTACTATTTGTTGTAACTGTACCTATTTCAGTAGCATTGGAAAAATCACCATTTTCATCACTTAAAGAAGCCGAAAAAACTGAACCTGGACTAAAAACACCTGTAAGTTCAAAAGAAATTTCAAAACTTTCATTAACACATAATCTCAACGGAGGGTTTGGTTCTAGTAATTCAATGTTTTTTAAAATGTTATCATACACCGTTAAAAATATTTCTCCATTAGATTCGTAAACTACAACAATATTGTCTGTTGTTGGGCTTCTAGCAATATTATGGCTTTCTCCACTTGCAACTACAATTGGTGTGTCAAAACTATTACCTTGATTAGAACTTACACTAATCATTAAATCTCCATTACTTCTTCTATAACCATCAATTAAAGTACCTTGATTGTCTGCATATAAAGTTCTTGCTTGTGCTGTAGTTGTATTTAGACCTAGAGTTAATTCAGTTATTACCCCAGTATTTACGTCCATTTTGTAGCCTAAATTAGTAGACGGATTTGTTTCTCCGCCACCAACAAAAATAAAAGTTCCACAAGGTCCATCGCTTAAAGCGTAACTAGAGTAATAAACCAAGCCCGAAGGATTTAAATTTGTTTGTGATAAAGAAGTACCTTGGTTTGTGCTTTCAAAAAGTAACAAATTAGGATTATCCATTGGCATATAAACAACACCATTTTGGTCTGTTAATACATCTGCAAAAATCATAGATCTACCTGTTGAGGTAGCATTGAAACCACCAACACCATTATTGTTATTGTAGTATAAATTTCTCCCTTGTCTTTCTGTTAGATATACATTTTCGTTATAAGTTGTCATATGTATTTGGGTATCTAAAATAGTAGAACTAATTAATTCTGGAGTACTAAAAGTTGCGCCACCATCTGTACTTAGTGTAAAATAAATAGATTTACTTTCTACCCAAGCAATAAAAACAGTTCCTTGGTTGTTAATTGCAATTTCGGGCTCAACATTAGTTGCAATAGCAACCAAAACACTCGAATTAAAATTTAAACCGTCAGTAGTGCTTTTAGCAACTCTTACTTGATTATTATTAGCGTATACAACGTAAATATTTCCGTTAAAATCAATAGCAACATTTCTACTTGTATTTGCATTACCAAGGTTGTTATTTGTGCCATTATCACTTACAGGAATATCTGCGTATAATGGTGTTTGCGCTAAAGAAGAAAAGCTAAAAAACAACAGAAAACCAATAAAACAAATTGTTGTTTTATTGCATAGATTTCCCAAGAGTTGTTTTTCACCTCTCATTAATAGTAGTTTTTGGTATGTAAATTTAGGGAATTAAAAGAAGTAATAACACTCTTAAAATAAGGATTTTACCTATTTTTTTGGCGTTTTAACAGGCTTTCACTATTCGCTTTTTTGTTTTTGCTAAAACAAAAAGAGCTCAAACATAGAGCCTGTCTTGAGCGCAGTCGAAAGGTTCAATCCTTAACGCGCGTACTTGCCAACTAATTCCTGAAAATTGCTAACTATTTTATCCTAACCAACCTTCTCTGTCTAAACTTCTATATTGTATTGCTTCTGCTATATGATCTGGAGAAATATTTTCCTCATTTGCTAAATCGGCAATTGTTCTAGAGACCTTTAAAATTCTATCGTAAGCACGGGCAGAAAGGTTTAATTTATCCATTGCAGTTTTTAAAAGCGTTTTACTTTCTAAAGATAATTTGCAATATTTTCGAATTTGTTTTACACTCATTTGAGCGTTGTAATGTACATTTTCAAATTCCTTAAAACGTTCAGATTGTATCTCTCTACCTAAAGTAACACGCTCTCTAATTTTTACCGAAGATTCACCTTTTCGTTCATCAGAAAGTTTTTCAAACGGAACCGGAGTAACTTCAATATGAATATCAATTCTATCTAATAAAGGTCCAGAAACTTTACTTAAATAACGCTGCATTTCTTGAGGAGATGATGTCATTGGCGAATCTGGATTGTTAAAATATCCTGATGGACTCGGATTCATACTTGCCACCAACATAAAACTACTTGGGTAATTTACAGAAAAGCGAGCTCTAGAAATAGTAACTTCTCTATCTTCTAAAGGTTGTCGCATCACTTCTAAAACGCCACGCTTAAACTCTGGTAATTCATCTAAGAATAACACGCCATTATGTGCCAAAGAAATTTCTCCAGGTTGTGGATGGCTATTACCGCCACCAATTAAAGCAATGTCAGAAATTGTATGATGTGGACTTCTAAAAGGTCTTTCATATAACAATCCATTGTTTTTAGTTTTACCAACTACCGAATGAATTTTGGTGGTTTCCAAAGCTTCATGTAACGTCATTGGAGGTAAAATGGAAGGTAATCGTTTTGCTAACATAGTTTTTCCTGCTCCTGGTGGGCCAATAAGAATAATATTATGTCCGCCAGCTGCGGCAATTTCCATACAGCGTTTTATAGATTCTTGTCCTTTTACATCGCTAAAATCAAACTCAGGGAAATCTACATTTTTATAAAATTCTGCACGAGTATCAACAACTGTAGGTTTTAGTAATTCATCACCATTAAAATGATTGATAACTTCCATAATATTTTCAACCCCCAAAACTTCTAAATTGTCTACAATAGCAGCTTCTTTTGCATTTTCTTTCGGAAGTATAAAATATTTATAACCTTCTTCGCGTGCTTTTATTGCGATAGGTAAAGCGCCTTTTATGGGTTGTAAACTTCCGTCTAAAGATAATTCACCCATAATAATGTACTCATCAATTCCATCAGATTTAATTTGATTTGAAGCAGCAAGGATTCCCATTGCCAGCGTTAAATCATAAGAAGCACCTTCTTTTCGAATATCGGCAGGCGCCATATTAATGATAATTTTCTTTCCAGGAAGTTTGTAAGAATTGTTGTTAAGTGCAGCGGAAATTCGATAAGAACTTTCTCGAACGGCATTATCTGGTAAACCTACCAAATGATAACCAATACCTTTATCAATATTTACTTCAACAGTAATTGTGGTAGCATCAATGCCGAAAACGGCGCTACCATAGACTTTAACTAGCATATTTTTTTCTTTCTCTTTTTGTTAAAGATAGAGAAAAATATTAAATGTTTGAAAACTATGCTTTTAAAGATTTTTTAAATAGCTTTTTATACAGTTTTCTGATTCCTAAGAAAATTAAAACAACCAAAATAATAGCTACTATTGGGAGTAATATTGAGAAAACAGAAAGTACCATTGCAGTTCCTGTTTCTACGGTAGCAATAATAGGGTTTGCTATTCCACCTGTTGTGGCTGTTGAGGTAAGTCTAGTAGAAGCAGTAGTTCCCTTAATAACAGTTGCTGTTCCTCCACCTGCAATAATAGCTAATGCCCATGTAATTACTGGAGATAAATCTGCAACTGTAGAAATCATTACTGCGGTTCCAGCAATTGCTGCTAACGGAACAGCTATAGTGTCTAATAAATTATCGAACCAAGGAATATAATAGGCAAAAATTTCAGCAAGCATTGCAATTCCTAATGTTATTAGAGCAGGGATACTTGCAATCCAAAGCCAACTTTCATTTAAAGGTATTACACCAGAATATCCAGCTAAACTTAATGCGAAAAGCGGGAAAAATACTCTAAAACCTACTGAAGCAGCAAGTCCAATTCCTAGAAAAATACTGATTATGCTTTCTGGAGACATTTTAGTTTAATTTTTAAATTTCACCAAACCTTCATCCAACCATTGTTTATAAGTATCTCTATCCGTATATTTCTCAGGTCTATGTAAAATTTCTAAATCTGGACTTAATAATAAATAATAAGGTTGCGATGCGTTTTTAAAGTTTAGCACCTGAAAAGTTGCCCATTTATCTCCAACAGTTTCTATTTTTTTAATCTTTCCGTTGGCTTTTAAAAAGTCGAATTGCTGATCTTTCGGAAGTTCTTTTTCGTTATCATCTACGTATAAAGAGATTAATACAAAATCTTCTTTTAATGTTTGATAAATATCCGGTTCAGACCAAACATTTTCTTCCATTTTACGACAGTTTACACACGCCCAACCTGTGAAATCTAGCAAGATTGGTTTGTTATTTTCTTTAGCATACTGTAAACCTTCATCAAAATCTTTAAAACAATTTAAACCTAACGGACAATCACTTTCTTGCTCGTAAATACTATAAAATTGTGGTGGTGGAAATCCGCTTAATTGATTTAAATTCCAAGTTGGATTTTTCATAACACCTGGAATTAAATAGATTACAAATGATGCAACTAAAATTCCGAAGGAAATACGAGAAAAAGATAATTTTTTTGAAGGGCCATCATGTGGAAATTTAATTTTTCCGAAGATATATAAAGCTAATCCAAAGAAGATAAGAATCCAAATTCCAATAAAGACCTCACGTTTTAAGAAATCCCAATGCCCAACTAAATCAGCATTTGATAAGAATTTAAAAGCAAAAGCTAATTCTAAAAAACCTAGTACAACTTTTGTTGTGTTTAACCAACCACCAGATTTTGGTAATGAGTTTAACCAGCTAGGAAACAATGCGAATAAAGCAAATGGTAACGCTAACGCTAAACCAAAACCAACCATACCTGTAGAAAGCTGCATTGCGGTATTTCCAGATGCATTTAAAGAACCTGCTAATAAAGAACCTAAAATTGGACCTGTACAAGAAAAAGATACAATAGCTAAGGTTAATGCCATAAAGAAAATACCAATAATTCCTCCAACATTTGAAGCATCATCCATTTTATTTCCCCAAGAACTTGGTAGTGTAATTTCATAAAAACCAAAGAATGAAAACGCAAAAAAGGCAAGTATAGCAAAGAAAAATAGATTTAGCCATACATTGGTAGAAATGCTATTTAAAATACTAGGATCTAAACCGTCAATTAAATGAAAAGGAAGGCTTAAAAGAAAGTAGATAACAACAATAAAAACACCGTATAAAACAGCATTGGTAATTCCTTTGGACTTTGTTTGAGATTGTTTTGTGAAAAATGAAACCGTAAGCGGAATCATTGGGAAAACACAAGGTGTTAATAATGCTAATAATCCACCAACAAAACCAAGAATAAAAATGGTAAAAAGACTACTTCCTTCTTCAGAATTACCATCAGAATCCATTTTTAAAAGTGAAGTGTTTTTTAAATCTAATTTTAATTTTTTTGATAGTAATTTACTGCGTTCATCAATGGTTTCAACAATGTTTAAAGTTTGCCCATTTAATGATAAAATAAATGATTCTTCTATTTGTAAACAAGCTTCTTTACAAACTTGCCCTTCTAAGATAATTTTAATTCTAGAAGCTGTTGGATCTGTAATTTCTATACGCTGTGTTAGGGTTGCGTTTTTTTTGAAGAAAATCTCTTCCTTATCCCAAATTTCTGTATACTCTTTATAGGTTTTGCTTTCTTTGGCTTTACCAATAATTTTATAATTTGCAAGACTGTCTGGTGCGTAAATTTCAATAGGCAAAGATGCTCCATCTGGATTGTATTGAGAATACACATGCCATTTATCTAAGATTTTGGCTTTAAAAATAACATCATATTCTGTATCTGATATTTTTTTTATTTCAGCATTCCAAACTGACGGATTATCTTCTGTTTGTGCAAAAGAGGTGAGTGATAAAATAAGTGAAATTAATAATATGAATTGCTTCATTTGTGTGTTATTTTTATAATATTTTGTGTGTTGGTGGTAACCAAAAAACGATTGTCTTGTCTTTTGTTTAAAACCCAAATAATTTTATTGTCAGAAGAACAAAGTAACCAAGTATTTTCTTTTTCTAAGAGTGAAAGTTTTTCATCTTTAAAATACTTACTTAACTTCTTTTTACCATTCATTCCTGACGGGTAAAGATAGTCGCCATTTTGCCATTTTCTTACTGTTAATGGAAATTTTAACAAATCTTTATCTACAAAAATAACATTATTTTTTGTGTCAACTTTCTCAGAAACTTTTTCTAGTTTAAGCTGAATAGGATTCGTGATTTTTGTTTGATTTTCTTCAATATAAAAAACCTGGTTTTCTTCAAAAGAACTAATCTCAGTAACCAAAAGAAAATCTCGATTTTTTAAAAGTCGATGTGTTTTAGAAAACACTTGTTTTCCCGATTGGGCAGAAAGTAAATTTTCAACATCATTCCATTCAGTAAAATTATATGCTTTTAAAAGTTGATATAAATATACTTTTGGGTTTGATAATTGCTGAATTTTTTCAATATCAATCTTTGTCACTTCTAGCGCAGTTGAGAAGTCTTTTGAAACAACTTTTGCTTTAATATCTTCAATGCTATCGTCAATAATTTGTTGACTTTCTTGCAGAAAAAGAGAGGTTTTTTCAAACGAATTTAATAGGTTAGGATTCAATTCTTTTAATTTCGGAATTACTTCGTGCCTAATTTTATTACGGACATATTTTGTTTCCGCATTACTTGCATCTTCTCTCCAATTAATATTGTTTTCTGTAGCAAATTGTTTAATTTCTTCACGTGAAAAAACTAATAACGGACGCACAATATTTTTGTTAATCGCTGGAATTCCGGTTAAACCTTCCAATCCTGTTCCTCTAGTTAGATTTATTAAAAAAGTTTCTAAATTATCATCTGCATGATGCGCAGTTAATACAAAATCAAAAGAATGTTTTTTAACCAATTTTTGAAACCAATTATAACGTAATTCTCTTGCTGCAATTTGTGTAGATAATTTGTTTTCTTTGGAGTATTTCTTTGTATTAAACGTAGTTTGATATACTTTTAAATTTAGTTTTTCGCCTAGATTAACTACAAATTGTTCATCTAAATCACTTTCGTTTCCACGTAATTGAAAATTACAATGAGCTAAAGAAGCTTCAGCTACATTCAGTGTACTGAATATGTGTGTTAAAACTACAGAATCCAAACCGCCAGAAATAGCAATTAGTAGTTTTTTTCCTTCTAAGAAAGGAAAATTATCGGCAATATGTTTTTTGAATTTCTGATGCATTTCAGCTTCAAAAGTAAACATTTCCTGTCATTCCTGCGAAGGCAGGAATCTAAAAATAAAATGAGGCTATTATTAATGAGATTCCTGCCTTCGCAGGAATGACAATTTTTTTAAAGTTGAGAATTCATCCAATTTGCAACATCTTCTAGCATTTCTTCTTTGCATAAATCGTTATGCAATTCATGATAACCACCTTTATAGGTTTTTAAGGTTGCGTTTTTTGATTTGTTGGCAAAAGATTCAGTTCCTTTATAGTCAATAATTTTATCGTCAGTTCCATGTAATAAATACATCGACGTTTCTAATTTAGAAGCGTTTTCAATTGCCCAATCCGCAGCGTCAAAAAAGGATAATGAAAAATTAGGGCTCACTTTATCATGCACCAAAGGATCATTTGTATATAGATCTACTTCTTCTTGGACTCGTGAAATTCCGTTAGCATCTAACTCACTTGGTAAGGTAATTGACGGCGCAATCTTTTGCATAATTTTCCCTACAGATAATTTCCAAGCTGGTGGTGTAAATGCTAATTTTAACATTGGGCTGGTTGCAATAACACCTTTTAAAGTATGGTTTTTTCTCAATGTGTAATTAATAACGGCATTTCCTCCCATTGAATGTCCATATAAAAAAACAGGTTTGTTTGGGTACAATTCTTTTGCTTTATTTATAACTTCAGTAATACTTTCTAAGACGGCATTATAATTAGGATTGTGACCTCTTTTTCCAGTAGTTTTTCCGTGTCCAAAATGATCAAAAGCAACTACAGAAAAATCATTCTCTACTAATTTTGGAACTACTGAAGTTGTATATCTTGTAGAATGTTCGCCCATTCCGTGAACCAAAACTACAACTGCTTTTGGGTTTTCTGGTTGCCAATATTGACCAAAAAAATCAGTTTTATAAATATTGAAAGTAAACTCTTGATGTGTCATGAAGTTATAATAGATTAATAACAAATGTAGTAAATAAGAACGTAATATATCTGGGGTTTTTTTATCGAATCTATAATTCTAGTAGTCCGAAAATAATTTTTTATTAATTTTATCTTGCTTATGTTGATTATAATTTAAACATTTGTTTTATAATTTTAATCAAATTAATTATGAAACTAAACAACTTTATTAGCAAATTACTTTTTGCATTTGGATTATTGCTTGTTACCACAGCTTTTGGGCAAACAATTACAGGAAAAGTTACTGATACAAATGGTGAGTCTTTGCCTTACGTTAATGTCATCGAAAAAGGTACCACTAATGGTACTACTACAGATGAAAATGGAGCTTTTTCTCTTAATGTAAAAAAGATGCCTACAATAATAGTGGTATCGTCTATTGGTTTTTCTGCCATTGAAAAACAAATTACAAATACAACTCCATTAACTTTTACACTAAAAGAAGATAGTGTAAGTTTAGATGAAATTGTATTAACAGGTAACCGTTCTAAACCTAGAACAATATTAGATTCGGCAGTGCCAATTGATAATATTAATGCTGGTGACTTAAAAGCTACTGGGCAAACTAGTGTAGATCAAATGCTAACTTTTAGTGTTCCTTCTTATAATGCAAGTAGTCAAACAGTTTCTGATGGAACTGCTCATTTTGACCCTGCAGATTTAAGAGGTTTAGGGCCAAGTAGAACTTTAGTTTTAGTAAACGGTAAACGTAAAAATCAAAGTGCTTTAGTCTATGTAAATGACACTCCTGGTAAAGGTGAAGTTGGTGTAGATATGAAAAGTATACCTACAGCAGCAATTGAAAGAGTTGAAGTTTTACGTGATGGTGCATCTGCACAATATGGTTCTGATGCAGTTGCAGGTGTAATAAATATCATTTTGAAGAAAAATGTTAGTTTTACTGAAGTAAACGTTAATTCAGGTGTTACTAAAGAAGGAGACGGATTTAATATTGATGGTGATGTAAATCACACATTTACTTTTGCAGATGGCGGTTTTGTAAATACTTCTTTAGGATTAAGTTACCAAGACATTACTAATAGAGCCGGTGAGCCAGGGAAAGATGACTTATTTGGTGTTGATGATCAATGGACTAGAGATAACCCAGCATTAGGAATGACTATTGGGCAACCAGAAATGAAAAAAGGAGATATATTTGTTAATGCAGAGATGCCTTTAAATGATAATACTAAATTGTATGCTTTTGGAGGTTTTAATATGAGACAAGGAAAGAGTTTTGCATTATACAGACCACCATATTGGGTTCAAGATCCACATAATTTACTACATGAAGCAGGAACAGAATATCAAGGTTTTCAGCCGACCTTTGAAACTGATATAAAGGACTTTTTATTTACTGCAGGAAGTAAATTTAAGTTAGGAGAATTTAATGCGGATGCAAGTGCTAGTTATGGTAGTAATTCAGTTGGTTATACTATTGGTAATACTTTAAACCCAAGTTTAGGAGCAAATAGTCCAACATCTTTTGATGCTGGAGCGTATGCTTTTAGTAATATTATTGGAAATTTTGATGTTAGTCGTTCTTTTGGAGATGTAAGTATAGGTATAGGTTTAGAAGGACGTCAAGAGCAGTTTGATGTTACTGCAGGTCAGGAAGAATCTTATATAGACGGAGGAGCTCAATCTTTTCCAGGATTACAACCAGGAAACGCTTTAAGTGAAACAAGAACTAATATTGGAGGTTATGGTACTTTAGATTGGGATATAACAGATAAGTTCTTAATAAGTGGAGCAGCTCGTTATGAAAATTATTCAGATTTTGGAGGAAATACTTCTTGGAAAATTAGCTCAAGATATAAGATTAATGATTCAGGTGTATTGAGAGCATCTTATAGTACTGGTTTTAGAGCGCCATCTTTACATCAAGTATATTTAAGTAATGTACAAACGTTAGTTTCTGGTGGTACAATTTCTAATCAAGGGACCTTTAATAATGTAAGTCCTGTGATAAAAGATTTAGGTGTAGCTTCGTTATTTGCTGAAACATCTAAAAGTATTTCTGCTGGTATAACTGTTAAAGCTTCTAGAGATTTTACAATTTCATTAGATTATTATAATGTAAAAGTTGAAGACAGGGTAGTATTCTCTGGCGAAATTGGAGGAACTGATGATAATGGTAATCCAAATGCAGCAGTACAACAAATTTTAGATGACAATAGTGTTACCAGTATTAAATTTTTTATTAATGCAGCAGATACCAAAACAGAAGGATTTGACTTTACAGTACGTCAAAAAAACTTAGAAGTTGGTGCAGGGAAACTAGGTGTTAATTTAGCATTAAATGTTAATAATACTAGATTAGAAGGAGAGGTTAAAACTCCTACAAAATTATCAAGTTATAAAAATGCTATTTTTAACAGAAAAGAACAATCGAGAATTATTAGCGCTAGACCAAGCACTAAATTCTTATTTGGAGGAGATTATAAAATAAATAAATTTTCAGCAAATTTAAATAACACTTATTTTGGTGAAGTAACTTGGATGCATGCAACAGATCCTGGCAAAGATCAAACTTTTCAAGGAAAAGTTATTACAGATCTATTTTTTGGATATGAGTTAACTGATAAAATATCTATTAATGCACAGGTAAATAATTTATTTAATGTGTATCCAGATGAGTTAGATGCTAAAGGAGATGCTTCTACTGATTTGGGAGGTCGCTTTAAATACCCTTGGGAAGTAAACCAGTTTGGGTTTAATGGAATGACATTTAGAGCAGGATTAACTTTAAAGTTATAAGTATTAAATAAAATACAAAGCATAAAAAAAGCTGTCTTTTTAAAGACAGCTTTTTTTATGCTTTGTTAATCGTTTAAGATAGTTTTTTAAGCGTTTTTTTTCAACCAAACCCTAATAGCAACTCTTAGTGATTGTTCTGGCTTAGGTAACGGAATTGTTTTTCCAAATTGTTTACTTCTATTAAATTTTGTGAAGGTAGTTTTTAATTGTTTCCACTCCAAAGGATACATTTTTAAAAATGCATTAAACATACTTTGTTCCGTTTGTTTTTCTTTTAACGAATTGTAAACGTTTTTAAATTTTTCTTCCTGATTAATAATCATAATTCTATTTTGAATTTAGCAAAACGTATTTCATAGCTTTTGCCTTTAATAAACATTCTTCGTACTCTTTTTCTGGTGTAGATTTGGCTGTAATTGCGCCACCAACAGAATAAGATATATACTTTTTTTCTTCATTATAAAGTATACTTCTAATAACTACATTAAAATCAAAATCTCCAGTAGGAGTGAAGTAGCCAACAGTTCCAGAATATAAACCTCGTTTGGTTTCTTCTAGGTTTTCTATAATTTTCATGGCAGAAACTTTTGGAGCACCCGTCATGCTTCCCATTGGAAAGGTTTCTTTGATAATATCTACAGGATGTGTTGTGTGCTCAACTTCAGAAACTATTGTAGAAACCATTTGATGCACTTGTTTAAATGTATACACTTTACACAATTCTTCAACTTTTACAGAGCCTTTTTTTGCAGTTTTAGATAAGTCGTTTCTTACCAAATCTACAATCATTACGTTTTCTGCTTGTTCTTTTTTATCGTGTGCTAAATCGAAAGAAATTTTAGCATCTTCAACTTTATTAATTAACCTTTTTGCGGTTCCTTTTATAGGTTGAGAGATAACTTTTGTTCCTTCCTTTTTAATGTATCTTTCTGGCGTTGCCGATAATAAATATTGATGTTCCAGCTTTAAAAAAGTTGCAAAAGGAGGTTCAGAAATTTCGTTTAAATGCTGAAAAACTTCAAGCGGATTAATACTTGTATTTTCTGTATAAAACTCTTGACAAAAATTAGCTTCATAAATATCTCCTCGACGAATATGTGCAAGCATTTTTTCTACTTTCTGATAATATTCATCTTTATGAATGCGAAGTTTTATTTTTATTTTTTCTTGTTCTGAATACTTCTCGACTACGCTCGAAGTGACATTTGTATTGGTTTTTATTATTTCTTCAAAATCTTCCTCAATTTCATCATCAATCATTCTTAAATACTGAAATTCAACAGTGTTTCCTTTTATAAAAATTAACTTTTGAGGCTGAAAAAAATACAAATCAGAGAAATCTAAACCATCAAAGTTATTGGAAGATAGTTGTTCAATATCATTTTTTACATCGTAAGAAATATATCCAAAAATATAATCTTTTGTGTAGGATTGATATTCTTTTAGCTTTTCAAAAGCACCGTGATAATCGGTTTTAATAGACGTAAATTCTTCAACAGCCAAACAACTATCAAACGAAGAATATTGCTGCTGGTAATTATTAGAATCTAACCAAATTATAGTTTCAAATTGTTGCGACCATTGGAATAAGCGTTGCTTAAATTCCGAAGGAGAATCAATTGAAAAAGTTTGTGTTGTTCTAATTGGCATTGCGCAAAAATAAGAAACCCGACAGTAAAACTATCGGGTTTCTATAAAATATAATTGAGAAATTATTTTATTTCTTCAACTTCAACTTTTACTTCTTTTGTAATCGTTTTAGCTTCTTTTTCAACATTAACAGAAACAATTGTTCCAGCTTCTTTTGCTTTGGCTTCAATTTCTGCAACAGTTCCTTTTATTTCTTGAATATCTGTTGAGGTTTTTCCATTTTGAATTGTGGTTGTTGTTATTGTAGCTTGAGCAATTTCAGATTCTCCACTTTTTACTTCAACTCTAACCTCTTTTTTAATTTCATTTTTAGCATGCGTGTCATCAGAAGTATGTCCTCCTAAAATAGGAGCAATTACTAAACCAATTAAACAAGTAAGTTTAATTAAAATATTCATTGATGGTCCAGAAGTATCTTTAAAAGGATCTCCAACAGTATCTCCAGTTACCGCCGCTTTATGTGCTTCAGAACCTTTATAAGTCATTTCTCCGTTGATTTCTACACCTGCTTCAAAAGATTTTTTAGCGTTATCCCAAGCTCCACCAGCATTGTTTTGGAAAATTGCCCAAAGTACACCCGAAACAGTAACACCAGCCATATAACCACCTAACATTTCGGCGATAGCTAAATTATCCATTCCAAAAATCATTGGAACAAATGCAATTATTAAAGGAAATCCGATTGTTAATAAACCAGGTAACATCATTTCTTTTAAAGATGCTTGTGTAGAAATTGCTACACATTTGTCGTATTCTGGTTTCCCAGTTCCTTCCATTATTCCTGGAATATCTTTAAACTGACGTCTAACTTCTTGCACCATTTCCATGGCAGCTTTTCCTACAGCATTCATTGCTAAAGCAGAAAATACTACAGGAACCATTCCACCAACAAATAACATGGCTAAAACGGGTGCTTTAAAAATGTTAATTCCGTCAATACCTGTAAAGGTTACATAAGCAGCAAATAATGCTAAGGATGTTAATGCGGCAGAAGCAATAGCAAAACCTTTTCCTGTTGCTGCGGTTGTATTACCAACTGAATCTAAAATATCTGTACGTTCTCTAACAATTGGCTCTTGTTCACTCATTTCTGCAATTCCACCTGCATTATCTGCAATTGGTCCAAATGCGTCAATTGCTAATTGCATAGCAGTTGTTGCCATCATTGCAGAAGCTGCTAAAGCAACTCCGTAAAATCCTGCAAAGAAATATGAAGCCCAAATTGCTCCAGCAAATAATAGTACTGAAGGGAAAGTTGAAATCATTCCCGTTGCTAAACCTGCAATAATATTAGTTCCAGCTCCAGTTGAAGATTGTTGAACAATTTTTAAAATTGGAGATTTCCCTAATCCAGTATAGTATTCTGTTACTGATGAAATAACTGCACCCACAACTAAACCAACTAAGGTAGCATAGAACACTCTCATAGAAGAAATTTCTTGTAAGCCTTCACCAAAGAATTCCATTTTCATAGTTTCTGGTAACATCCATTTACATAAAACAAAACAAGCAGCAGCTACTAAACCAATAGAAACCCAGTTTCCTAAGTTTAAGGCGCCCATAACTTGAGATTCTTTTGCGTCGTTACTATTTATTTTTACCAACATGGTTCCAATCATAGAAATTATAATTCCAACACCAGCAATTGCCATTGGTAATAAAATTGGCCCAATTCCGCCGAAAGCATCAGAAATACTTCCGCCCATATCTTTAATTACATAATTCCCTAAAACCATTGCTGCTAAAACTGTTGCAACATAAGAACCAAATAAATCGGCACCCATTCCAGCAACATCACCAACATTGTCTCCAACGTTATCTGCAATGGTAGCAGGATTTCTTGGGTCGTCTTCTGGAATACCAGCTTCAACTTTACCAACTAGATCTGCACCAACATCGGCAGCTTTTGTGTAAATTCCTCCACCAACTCTAGCGAATAATGCAATTGATTCTGCTCCTAAAGAGAAACCTGCTAAGGTTTCAAGAACAACTGTCATGTCCATGGTGTTTGTCCATGTACTATCCATGAAAAACCAGAAGAAAAAGATGAAAAATGCTGTTAAACCTAAAACAGCTAAACCTGCAACACCAAGACCCATTACAGTTCCTCCTCCAAATGATACTTTTAAGGCATTTGGTAAACTTGTACGAGCTGCTTGTGTAGTTCTAACGTTTGTTTTGGTAGCTATTTTCATACCAATATTTCCTGCAAAAGCAGAAAAAATGGCTCCACATATAAATGCAATTACAATTAAATAACTTGTTGTTGGAACAAAAAAGGCTACAATTGCTAGTAAAATACTTACAATAACTACAAAAATGGCAAGTAGTTTATATTCTGCATTTAAAAAAGCTAATGCTCCTTCGTAAATGTGGTCAGAAATTTCTTTCATTTTACCGTCACCGGCATCTTGTTTCATAACCCATTTTTGCTTTACAAGCATGTAAAGTAATCCAATTATAGCGGCTACAATTGGCATCCAAATCATCATTGATTCCATATATTTTATGTTTTGATTAGTTTTTAACGGTCGTAAATATAACAAAATCAATGAGAAAGAAAAAAGCCTCTCAGAATTAACTGAAAGGCTTTATACATATTAATGGTTTTTTTACAATTTAAATTGTAAAGTTTCCATTTGCTTTGTGTTCACTATTTTCATAGCGTTCTATACATTTATCTAAGATATCATATGCTTCATCTGCACTTCCCCAAGCACCAATATCTACTTGTTTCTTTTCTAGGTCTTTATATACTTGAAAGAAATGTGTAATTTCTTTAATACGGTGTGGGTTTAAGTCAGATAAATCATTATAGCTATTCCAAATAGGATCTGTAGTAGGAACACAGATAATTTTTTCGTCTGGTCCTTTTTCATCTGCCATATGGAAAACACCAATTGGTTTTACTTCCATCACACACATTGGAAAAGTTGGTTCTGCTCCTAAAACTAATACATCTAAAGGGTCTCCATCTAAAGCTAAAGTTTCTGGTATAAATCCGTAATCTCCAGGATACATCATTGATGAGAACAACATTCTATCAAAACGTATTTTACCTAAATCAAAATCGTATTCGTACTTATTTCTGCTTCCTTTAGGTATTTCTATTAGACAATCTACTGTCTTTTTTTCTTTTGCTGTCATTATTTTTGTATTCTTTCGGTTCTAAAATCGGAGTGCAAAACTACGAAATTATATGTCTTTTTAAGATTAATTAAAGGTTATTTTTATGTTATAGTCCAGGTCTAATTCCTATTCTAATAGCAAACTCAGGTGTTGGTGTTGCGATTGAACCTATTGGAGGTTTGTAATTACTGCGCCAGATAGCATCAATTCTTAGAAATCTTAGGTTCCCATATCCGATATTTTCTAATCCAAATCCATATTCATAATATAGTTTATTTGGTGTGTTATAATTTACTCCTGATCTATTAATGTCTCTATTTTCTTTAGAAATGGAACCATAAGCTGCTCTAAATGTAACTAAACTTCTTAGTTTAAGTTTCTTTAAAAGTGGAACTCTGTTTAAAATAAATCCGTTAAAATGATGCTCAAAATGTCCGGCAAGGTATTCATCTGTAACAAAATCGTAATAATTTAATAGAGAAAACGTATTACGAACTAATGACAACGATTGGTTTGCTGGCACTGGACTTAATAAACCAATGGGTACAGTTCCAAATGTTTTACCTCCTTCTATAGTTGCGTCTAATAAACCAAATTTACCTAGTAAAATAGGTTGTGTGTATAAGAATTGTAATTTATCATAAGAAAAACTTCCGTTTAAAAAATCCTTATAACCATGTTTGTAGTTTAAGACTAATGTTGGGAAAATGTTTTTTCCAAAACGTTGTGAAACACCTAAACCATAAACAAATCTTCCTGGCGTATAGGAAAGATATACGTCAGATGCTACATTGGTTAAGTTAGATTGTATTACTCCCTTTTCGTCTAGATAATTCATGTTAAAATTTTCTGGACTTGCAGATTTTATAGTTTCATACGTAAAATTTGTACCAACGTGTAAGTTAGGAGAAATTGCAAAATCAAAATTTGCAGCAGTTTTTTCTACATCAGATAAGAAAAAATTATTACCTCTACTAAATAAAGCTGTTGTTCCAAATGAGCGTCCTAATAGTTGGGTAGTATTTAAGAGAACACTTCCTAATTGTTCTATATCTTTTTGATAAGCTAGACTTGTAGTTATTCTAGGCTTGTATGATAATAAATAACTTGCTTCACCACCATATTTTAAGCGTTTGTCTTTAAAACCGTATGCTAAGAAACCGTTAAATCTAAATCGATCATCAGTAGTTGTAAAGTTTCTAAATCCAACACGTGTTCTAAAACCTTCTACTTCGTTGCTAGAAAAAGCGGTCCACATTGGTCCAAGTTGCCAGTTTTTACCAACACTAAAATAACCTGTAGTTACTGTATTAATTAAACCTGTTAACTTTTTTATCTTACGTTTTCCTTTTACGTTCTCTATTATTTTATAGGTAGCTAAATCGTCTTCATTTTGTTTTCCTTCCCAATAAGCATCTGATTTTGAAAATTGATCAGGACGATATTTTTCAATACTATTTGCATAAAATTCTTTAGCTAAAGGTTTATTTAAAATGTAGTCTTCAAATTTTTCGGTCTTTTTAATAGTTAAGCCCCTGTTGCTTTCATTTTTATCAAGGAATGTAAAGTCTCCCTCATATTTATTTGTTGTTGGAATATATAAACTGTCGTTTTTAACAGTAAATTCCTTTTCCATTGTAAGCCCTCGAACAAAATTTAAGTTAATATTTTTATTAACTTTCATTCTAATTTTTGATAATGAAAAGTTTTTGCTGTCTACTAAAAAGTTACCCTCAAATGCTAAATCTTCATTTCTTAACGGGAAGTAATAAATGTTGTAGTATTTTTTGTCATTTCTAGTAATACTGTCATATAACACATAATCATATGTTGCAAAACCATCTGAAGAAAGCGGACTAACAAATGATTTTCTTAGTAAAGTGATATTGTTTTTGAAAACATCGATGTTTCTAAATGTAAAAGACATCCTGTCGAAAACAAAACCTTTTGTAGTAAGACCTTCTTTTTTCTCAGCTTCCATATCTTCTCTTAGAAGATTGTTTACATTGTCTCCGTAAACATTTTCAACGGTTTCTGTAATATTTATAGGGATGTAGTAATTGATGCCATCACTATCGTATTTTACATTGTTCATTGCGTCTTCATACTGGTCAGCAAAAAGGCTTCTTAGAAAAACAGTGTCAAGATTGTTAAGACCTAATTCTATTGATGAATGTTTTTTGTATTGATAATAATTTGCCAAGTCTAAGCCATTTCGGCGTTTCCTCTTCCAAATTTCTTTAAGAATCCTAAACGCAGGATTTTCTTTTTTCTTTAGTCTTTTTTTAGGTTTGAAAACAACTACAACTTCATCTAATTCATTGTTTTCTTCTTTTAAAACAATTGTTAAATTGTTTCTTTTTGGATTTATTTTAACATCTCTAGTTATGTAACCTACAAATGAAAACTCAAGAGTACCTCGTTTTTTTTTGTTTTTTAAGGTAATGCTAAATTTACCATTATCATCGGTAGTTGTACCAATAGTTGTCTCTTTAACAATAACATTTACAAAAGGAAGTGGTTCATCTTGTTCGTCAACAACTTTACCTTTTAAGGTTAATTGTGCGTTTATTCCTAAGCTAAATAAGGCAAAAAGCAAGAAAATTATGTAATTCTTCATTTAGGTTTTTTTACAATAAAATCCTTTTAGCGTTGGCCAAAAGGATTTATTTCAACATTTATTGTTGCTTTTATTTTTTGTATAAAACTTCTTTTACAGCTTTAACAACATCATTTGAGTTTGGTATCCATTTTTCTAATAAAACAGGAGAATAAGGAGCCGGAGTGTCTGCTGTTGTAATTCTTTTTATAGGGGCATCTAAATAGTCAAATGCTTCATCTTGTATTCTATAGGTAATTTCTGTAGAAACACTACCAAATGGCCAAGCTTCTTCTAAAATCACCAATCGGTTAGTTTTCTTTACAGATTCTATAATTGCATTATGATCCATTGGCCTTACAGTACGTAAATCAATAATTTCTATAGAAATACCTTCTTTTTCTAACTCGTCAGCAGCTTTGTAAGCTTCTTTTATGATTTTTCCGAAAGAAACTACAGTTACATCTGTTCCTGCTCTTTTTATATCTGCAACACCAATTGGTAAAACATATTCACCTTCTGGAATTTCCATTTTATCACCATACATTTGCTCACTTTCCATAAAAATAACAGGATCGTTATCTCTAATAGCCGCTTTTAATAATCCTTTTGCATCATATGGATTAGAAGGCACAATTACTTTTAAACCTGGAGTGTTTGCAAACCAGTTTTCAAAAGCTTGTGAGTGTGTTGCTCCTAATTGACCAGCAGAACCTGTAGGTCCACGGAAAACGATTGGGCAGTTAAACTGACCACCACTCATTTGTCTTATTTTTGCTGCGTTATTTATAATTTGATCAATTCCAACCAAAGAGAAGTTAAATGTCATGTACTCTACAATAGGTCTATTACCATTCATTGCAGAACCAACAGCAATACCTCCAAAACCTAATTCAGCAATTGGTGTATCTATAACACGTTTTTCACCAAATTCATCCAACATACCTTTAGATGCTTTGTAAGCACCATTGTATTCAGCAACTTCTTCTCCCATTAAGTAAATGCTTTCATCTCTACGCATTTCTTCACTCATTGCTTCGCAAATTGCTTCTCTAAATTGAACAGTCTTCATAAATTATTTGTTTGTTGATGTTTAGTTGTTTGTTTTGGCTCACAAAAATAAGAAAATTTATATCATTTTTTCTCGGTTCATTACACTATTTATTTGTTTGTAGGAAACGAAAACGATTTAGTTGAGAATTTAAATATCAAAAATTTACTATGCATGCATAGTAAATTAGAAAAAAGATGTATCTTCGCAGCACTTATTTTTAAATAAATCTTATAGATATGAAAATATTAGTATGTATTAGTCACGTACCAGATACCACTTCAAAAATTAATTTTACAGATAACGATACAAAGTTTGATGCAAACGGAGTTCAGTTTGTAATAAATCCATATGACGAGTTTAGTTTAACACGTGCAATGTGGTTTAAAGAAAAACAAGGAGCAACTGTAACAGTTGTAAATGTTGGAGAAGCTTCAACAGAACCAACATTACGTAAAGCTTTAGCTATTGGAGCAGATGATGCAATTCGTGTAAATGTAAATCCTACAGATGGATTTTTAGTAGCAAAAGAATTAGCAACAATTGTTAAAAATGGAGGTTATGATGTTGTTTTAGCAGGAAAAGAATCTGCAGATTACAACGGACAAATGGTTCCAGGAATGTTAGCTTCTTTAGTAGATTTTAACTTTGTAAACGGTTGTGTAGGAATGGAAGTTGACGGAACAGCAGTTTCTGCAACTCGCGAAATTGATGGAGGAGAAGAAAAAGTATCAACTTCATTACCAATTGTTATTGCAGGTCAAAAAGGTATCGTTGAAGAAAAAGATTTACGTATTCCAAACATGAGAGGAATTATGATGGCGCGTAAAAAACCTTTAAATGTTGTAGAATCTTCTGGTGTAACCGCATCAACAGCAACACAATCATTTGAAAAACCAGCGCCAAAAGGAGCGGTTAAGTTAGTAGATAATGTAGATGATTTAATCAACTTATTACACAACGAAGCAAAAGTGATTTAATTTTTAAATTAAATCATTCTGAACTCGATTCAGAATCTCAAAAAAGAATTAAAATAATTTTTAGAAAAGTTTTTTAGAAAGAATCTAAAAATCTAATAATCTAGAAATCCAATAATCTAAAATAAAAAATATGTCTGTATTAGTTTTTGCCGATTCATCGGAAGGAAAATTTAAAAAAACAGCTTTTGAAGTTGTTTCTTACGGAAAAAAAGTAGCAGAAGAATTAGGAACTAATTTAGTTGCTTTAACAATAAACGGAGGAGACGCATCAGAATTATACGCTTTTGGAGCTGAAAAAGTTTTAGAAGTAAAAAACGATCTTTCAACTTTTAATGCAAAAGCATACGCTTCAATCATAAATCAAGCAGCAGAAGCACAAAGTGCAAATGTTGTAGTTATAGATTCTAGTGTAGACGGTTTATATGTTGCGCCAATGGTTGCAGTAGCAATGAATGCAGGTTATGCGTCAAACGTTGTGGCTTTACCAAGTTCAACAGCACCATTTACAGTAAAAAGAAAAGCATTTTCTAACAAAGCATTTTCAAATACTATCGTTTCAACTGATAAAAAAGTAATTGGAGTAGCAAAAAACTCTTACGGAGCACATGAAAATGCAGTTGCAGGAAGTGCAGAAACATTTAGCGCTAACGTACCAGAAATGGGCGTAACGTCAGAAAGTGTAGACAAAGCAACAGGTGTAATTACCATTGCAGATGCAGATATTGTAGTTTCTGCAGGACGTGGTTTAAAAGGACCAGAAAACTGGGGAATGGTAGAAGAATTAGCATCAGTTCTTGGAGCAGCAACAGCATGTTCTAAGCCAGTATCAGATTTAGGATGGAGACCGCACAGTGAACACGTTGGGCAAACTGGTAAGCCAGTAGCATCAAACTTATACATTGCAATTGGTATTTCTGGCGCAATTCAGCATTTAGCAGGTATCAACGCATCAAAAGTAAAAGTAGTAATCAATACAGATCCAGAAGCACCTTTCTTTAAAGCTGCCGATTACGGAATTGTTGGAGACGCTTTTGAGTTTGTACCACAATTAGTAGAAAAATTAAAAGCATTTAAGCAAGCGTAGTGTGTTTTGGGCGTTCCCTTTCAGGTCGCGCTTTCCGCTATATCTTTTTTAGCTGAGAAAAATCAGCAAAAAAAGGATGCCGCTTCAATCGCTAACGCAAGGTGTACTTGCAAACTAATAGAAAACCTTAAAGAAAAGTATAGTCTTTAAGGTTTTTCTTTTTAAGAAAGTTTTAAAACCCATAAATTTTAGTAAATTGTGCCGCAGAATAATACTGATTTTAAGCACTAATTTTTAAACAGTATTTCTCATTTTAAGAAAGATTAATGAGCCTTATAAAACTTACCATTAAAGGGATTTCTTACAGCCAAACACAAAGTGGAGCCTATGCTCTAGTGTTAAGCGAGATAGAAGGAACAAGAACATTACCAATTATAATTGGCGCTTTCGAAGCACAATCTATAGCCATAGCTTTAGAAAAAGAAATTCGTCCGCCAAGACCATTAACACACGATTTGTTTAAAACATTTGCAGATAGATTTGAAATAAATGTCAAGCAAGTAATTATTCATAAATTAGTAGATGGTGTTTTCTTTTCTAGTTTAATTTGCGAAAGAGATGGTGTCGAAGAAATAATAGATACAAGAACTTCAGATGCAATTGCATTGGCAGTTCGTTTTAATGCACCTATTTTTACGTATGAAAACATTCTAGACAAAGCAGGTATTTATCTAAAGATAGAAGAAGAGCTTTTTATGGAAGAAGATTTAGAGTCAGAAGAAATAGAACTTCAATTAGAAGAAGAAATTAGCCAAGAAAGTAGTTTTTCTAACCTAACTTCAGAAGAATTACATCAACAATTAAACGATGCTGTTACTAATGAAAACTACGAGTTAGCAGCAAAAATTAGAGACGAAATTAGCAAGCGCTCTTAAACTTATATACTTATGAAAAAACTAGTTTTATTACTATTTTGTCTTGTCTCAGTTTCAGCATTTTCTCAAGAAACAACAGAAATTACATCTCAAATTATACCAAGCCAAGGATTTTCTATTGGAAGTTTATGGCGAGGTGTTTTAGGAATGGCGGCACTTTTAGTAATCGCTTTCCTGTTTAGTTCAAACAAAAAAGCCATAGATTGGAAAACAGTTGGTTTAGGTATAGCTTTTCAATTAATAATTGCAATTGGAGTATTAAAAGTGCCTTTTATACAAGGTATATTTGAAACAATTGGAGGTGTTTTTGTAAGTGTTTTAGACTTTACCAGAGCTGGAAGTAAGTTTTTATTTGAAGGCTTAGTGGTAGATATGGACAAATTCGGATTCATATTTGCGTTTCAAGTATTGCCAACAATTATCTTTTTCTCCGCGTTAACATCATTATTATTCTACTTAGGTATTATACAAAAATTAGTAAAAGCATTAGCTTGGGCTTTAACCAAAGTATTAAAAATTTCTGGAGCAGAAAGTTTATCAGTTGCAGGAAATATCTTTCTAGGGCAAACAGAAGCTCCTTTATTAATTAAAGCATATTTAGAAAAGATGAATAAATCTGAAATGCTTTTAGTTATGATTGGTGGAATGGCAACTGTTGCAGGAGCTGTTTTAGCTGCATACATTGGGTTTTTAGGAGGAGATGATCCTGCCTTAAGATTGCATTTTGCAAAACATTTATTAGCAGCGTCAGTTATGGCAGCGCCAGGAGCCATTGTAATTTCTAAAATATTATATCCGCAAACAGAAGAGGTTAATACAGATGTAAAAGTATCTTCAGAAAAAATAGGTTCTAATGTGTTAGACGCTATTGCAAATGGTACAACAGAAGGTTTGCAATTAGCAATGAATGTTGGAGCAATGCTATTAGTTTTTGTCGCTTTTATAGCAATGATAAACGGAATTTTAGGTTGGTTTGGAGATGTAACATCTTTAAATACTTGGATGGCAGAAAATACTGCTTATGGAAGTTTTACTTTAGAAGCAATTTTGGGTTATATTTTTGCGCCATTAATGTGGTTAATTGGAGTAGCAAGAGAAGATATGGCACTAATGGGACAATTATTAGGAATTAAGTTGGCAGCAAGTGAGTTTGTTGGTTATATACAATTAGCAGAATTGAAAAATGTAGCTTCAGCAACCCATTTAACTTACAATAAATCTATTATTATGGCAACATATATGTTGTGTGGATTTGCAAATTTTGCATCTATTGGAATCCAAATTGGAGGAATAGGTTCTTTAGCGCCAGGACAACGTAAAACCTTATCAGAATTCGGAATGAAAGCTTTAATTGGTGGTACAATTGCATCATTAATGTCGGCAACAATTGCTGGAATGATAATTGGTTAATAACTTATTAATATTATTTAGAAAAGCATCGGTAAAATAAGCCGATGCTTTTTTATTTTTACATAAATCTTATAGCATAAAATGAAACAATATCACGACTTAGTACAACACGTTTTAGAAAGTGGAAACGAAAAAGGAGATAGAACTGGGACAGGAGCAAAAAGTGTTTTTGGTCATCAAATGCGATTCGATTTAAGCAAAGGTTTTCCAATGGTAACTACTAAAAAGTTACATTTAAAATCTATTATTTATGAACTGTTGTGGTTTATAAAAGGCGATACAAATATTAAGTATTTACAAGAAAATGGTGTTAAAATATGGAATTCTTGGGCAGATGAAAATGGAGATTTAGGTCCTGTTTATGGGCATCAATGGCGTAATTGGAATAGTGATGAAATAGATCAGCTAAAAGATGTTATTGCTACTTTAAAAACCAATCCAAATTCTAGAAGAATGCTAGTTTCTGCATGGAATCCTTCAGTTTTACCAGATAATTCAGTTTCATTTTCAGAAAATGTAGCAAACGGAAAAGCTGCATTACCACCTTGTCATGCATTTTTTCAATTTTATGTAGCTAACGGAAAATTATCTTGTCAATTATACCAAAGAAGTGCAGATATATTTTTAGGAGTTCCGTTTAATATTGCTTCGTATGCATTATTTACTATGATGATAGCACAAGTTTGCGGTTATGAAGCAGGAGAATTTATCCACACTTTTGGAGACGCTCATATTTATAGCAATCATATAGAGCAATTAGAATTACAATTATCTAGAGAAGTTAGAGAACTTCCGACGATGAAAATAAATCCAGAAATTAAAAACATAGAAGACTTTACTTTTGAGGACTTTGAATTAGTTAATTATAATCCACATCCACATATAAAAGGAAAAGTATCCGTATAAAAAAGTTTTCTAGAATTCAATAGAAAAAGATTGTTAAAATAGATATACTTTAAAATTAACAACTAATTGAAATTAGTTTTTACAGAATTCATAAAAAGTTGTAATCTTTTACCAAAAGGTTTGTTTATATCAATATAATCTTTAGATTTGTTGCTCAAACAGAGAGAATTAAGATGTTAAATACTACTTGGACACGTTTCTATTTTTACTTTTATTTTTACAATAAGAGGAGAGACTTTGTATCATGTTGTTAAAACAATAAAAAAATATATAAAGTCTCGAATTTACTTCGAGGCTTTTTTTTTGATTAAAAATGAAAAAGGTAATTGCTATTCAAGGAGCAGAAGGCTCAAATCATCATAAAGTTGCTCACGACTTTTATGGAACGTCAATAGAATTAAAAGAATGTATGTCTTTTGATGTCTTGGTAGATAGTTTATTGGACGGTTCTGCAACACTTGCTGTTATGGCTTTAGAGAATACAATTGCAGGTTCAATTATTCCTAATTATGCTTTAATTGATAATAACAACCTTCATATAATTGGAGAAGAATATTTAAATATTAATCATCATTTAATGTGTTTAAAGGGTCAGGAACTTAAAGATATTAAAGAAGTTTGGTCGCATCCAATGGCATTATTGCAGTGTAAAGAGTTTTTTAAAAAGCATCCTCATATTAAATTAATCGAAGATGTAGATACTGCTGAAGTTGCAAAACGAATAGCAAATAAAAATTTGAAAGGAATTGCAGCTATTGCACCAAAAATAGCCGCAGAAATATTTGATTTAGTAGTTATTGAAGATGAAATTCAAACAATAAAAGACAATTCTACAAGATTTGTAATTGTACAAACCACAGCACCAAATAACGGAATAGATCAAATTAATAAAGCATCGTTAAAATTTCAATTAAATCATAAAAGAGGAAGTTTAGCAGCAATTTTAAATGTGTTAAGCGATTGTAAAATGAGTTTAACAAAAATTCAATCGTTGCCAGTTATAGAAACACCTTGGAAGTATTCATTTTTTGTAGATGTTACTTTTGATGATTATAAGGAATACAAAAAAGCGGAAGCAATTTTAAAGATAATGGCAGAAGAATTCAAAATACTAGGAACCTACAAAAATGGGAGAAAATGATTAAAGCTGCTAAAAGATTAGATACAGTTCAAGAATACTATTTCTCTAAAAAGTTAAGAGAAGTACGTGGTTTGGTTGCTGCAGGAAAACCAATTATTAATATGGGAATTGGTTCTCCAGACTTGCAACCGCCAACAAAAGTTTTGGAGGCAATCCAAAAAAGTTTGGGTGATGCAAGCGCACATAAATATCAATCATATCAAGGTTTACCGGAGTTAAGAAATGCAATTTCAACTTTTTATAAAAACAAATTTTCTGTAGAGTCGAATCCAGAAAATGAGGTTTTACCATTAATGGGAAGTAAGGAAGGAATTATGCATATTTCTATGGCTTTTTTAAATGAAGGCGATAAGGTTTTAATTCCCAATCCAGGTTATCCAACCTATACATCAGTTACGAAGTTAGTAGGAGCAGAACCACTTTTTTATGATTTAAGAGCGGACAGTAATTGGCAGCCAAATTTTGAGGAATTAGAAAGTCAAGATTTAGAAAACGTAAAAATTATGTGGGTAAATTATCCACACATGCCAACAGGAACAAATGCAACCTTATCAACTTTTAAAAAGTTGGTTGCCTTTGGTAAAAAACATAATATTTTAATTATAAATGACAATCCGTATAGTTTTATTTTAAATGATAAACCTATTAGTATTTTACAAGTTGAAGGCGCAAAAGATATAGCATTAGAGTTAAATTCACTAAGTAAAACCTTTAACATGGCAGGTTGGCGAGTTGGTATGTTGTTAGGGAATTCAACGTTTATTAATGAAGTTTTAAAGGTGAAGTCTAACATGGATTCAGGTATGTTTTACGGAATTCAAAAAGGGGCCATAGAAGCTTTAGAACTATCTGATGAATGGTTTTTAAAACAAAATAAAGTGTACGAAAAACGTAGAAGTTTAATTTTTCAGTTGGCTGATAAGTTGAATTGTATTTATAATAAAAATTCAACAGGATTATTTGTTTGGGCAAAAATTCCCGAAGGAAAAAAATCTGAAGAAGTTACAGATTCAGTTTTATATGAAAACGATATTTTTATAACACCAGGAACCATTTTTGGTTCACAAGGAGAAGGATATATTCGTTTTTCATTATGTGTAACAACAGATGTAATTAAAGAAGCAATTAATAGGTTATAAATAAGTTTGCAGTTTTCAGTCGCAATTGGCAGTTAGTCTGTTTGCTGAAAAATTATCAAATAAAAAGTTTAAGCGTAAGAGTGTCATTCCGAATGAGGAACGAAGAGGAATCTCACTTAAAGAGAAAAGAGAATGAAAAACATTTACTTAATTGGTGTTGGTTTAATTGGCGGTAGTTTTGCTATCGATATAAAAAAGAACAATCCAGAAACTGTAATTTATGGAATAGATGCCAATGAAGATCATTTAGATGAAGCATTAGCAATAGGTATTATTCAAGAAAAAGCAGTTTTAGACGATATTGAAAAAGCAGACTTGGTAATTGTGTCAATTCCGGTAGATGCAACAGTAAAATTATTGCCAACAATTTTAGATAAAATTTCGGATACTGGACTAGTTGTAGATGCTGGTTCAACAAAAGAAGCAATTTGTAAAGCGGTTGAACATCATCCTAAAAGAAGAAATTATTTAGCATGTCATCCAATTGCAGGAACAGAAAATTCTGGGCCAACAGCAGCTATTTCTGGCTTATACGTTGGTAAAACGAATATTATTTGCGAAGTGGAAAAGACAACTTTTAAATTACAAGAGAAAGCTTTAAAGCTTTTTACCGAGATTGGAATGCGTATTAGATACATGGATGCAGTTTCGCATGATAAACATATTGCCTATGTTTCGCACTTATCTCACATAAGCGCGTTCATGTTAGGAAAAACAGTAATAGATAAAGAAAGAAACGAACGTGATATTTTTGATATGGCAGGTTCAGGTTTTAGATCTACAGTTCGTTTGGCAAAAAGTAGTCCAGCAATGTGGACACCAATTTTTGAGCAGAATAAAGAAAACGTAATAGAAACATTAGAAGAATACATCAGTAATTTACAACATTTTAAAAAACTGATGGAACAAGATAATTTCTCCGAAATTTTTAACGAAATGGAGAACACAAATTATATAAAACAAATATTAAACGGCATAAACTAAAAGCCAAAACAAGTAGAAAGATGAAGAATACAAAAGAATTAAGAACATGGTTGGACGATATGAAATTAGATCATCCACTAGTAATAGCAGGGCCTTGTAGTGCAGAAACCGAAGAACAGGTTTTAAAAATTGCACACGAATTAAAAGATTCTGATGTAAATTATTTCCGTGCCGGAATTTGGAAACCAAGAACAAGACCAGGAAATTTTGAAGGAGTAGGAGCTTTAGGTTTAAAATGGTTACAAAAAGTAAAAGCAGAAACAGGTATGAAAACCTGTACAGAAGTTGCAAATACAGCACACGTAAAGTTAGCTTTAGAGCACGATATCGATTTATTATGGATTGGTGCTCGTACAGCAGTTTCTCCATTTATAATGCAAGAACTAGCAGATGCTTTACACGGAACGGATAAAATTGTATTGGTTAAAAACCCAATAAATCCAGATTTAGCTTTATGGTTAGGTGGTATTGAAAGATTATACACTGCAGATATTAAAAATTTAGGAGCAATCCACAGAGGTTTTTCTACTTATGAAAAATCTAAATACAGAAACGTCCCAGAATGGCAAATTGCAATTGAATTTCAAAACAGATTTCCAGATTTACCTTTAATTAACGATCCATCACACATTACAGGAAACAGAGAAATGATTTTTGACGTTTCTCAAACCGCTTTAGATTTAAATTTCGATGGATTAATGATAGAAACTCATTACGATCCAGATAACGCTTGGTCTGATGCTGCACAGCAAGTAACACCAACAAAGTTGAAGCAAATAATGGAAGATTTAAAGATTAGAAAACAGACAGAAACCGATTCTAGTTACAGAGATTCATTAGAAAATTTAAGAGCCCAAATTAATGTTGTAGACGGTCAGTTAATAGAAATGATGGGTAAAAGAATGCAAGTTGCCGACCAAATTGGAGCGCTTAAAAAAGAGCAAAATGTAGCCGTTTTACAATCTAGACGTTGGAATGAAATTCTTGGAAACATGATCTTAGAAGGAGAAAGCAAAGGTTTAAGTGAAGAGTTTGTGTTAAGGATGTTTAAAGCAATTCACCAAGAATCAATCAATCATCAAGAAAAAATTATTAAAGGATAATAATCTAATAAGATTATTACGCTGAACTTTTTTCAGTGTATTTATATAAATTTTAACCGCAAGTTCACGAATTATTTCTGAATTTGTGGTTTTTTTTGGCGTTACCTTTCAGGTCAGGCTTTTCGCTATATCTTTTTTCTGAGTTCTCGATACAAATTTGCAAAAAAGCAAATTCACTCGAACTCGGAAAAAAGGATGCCGCTTCAATCCTTAACGCAGGCTTATTTATAAACTAATTGTTTTTTAATAAACAAAGAGTGATTTATAAACAATGTAATCAATGCGTAGCATTGAAACTACGACATCTTGAAGGTTTGTCGTAGAATTTACAATGAAGTTGTCGTAAAATTTTAAGCTGTTTGAGCGTAGCGAGTTCTTAAAATTTAGACAACGAATAATAAATTCAGATAAATATTCAGTAGTCTAGATTTTTTTGTTTCTTTTTTCATCAATGGAAAAAAGATAGAAGAAGAAAACCTTTTTTCTCTTAAAATAAAAAATCACTGGAAACCACACCAAAGTTTTAGTTAAAATTCAGCATCTTTGTAATAATGACAGGAATCGTATACAAATCTACAGGAAGTTGGTATCAAGTAAAATCTCACGAAGGAGAATTTTATAACTGCCGTATGAAAGGAAAATTCCGATTAAAAGGAATTAAAAGCACTAATCCAATTGCGGTTGGAGACGTTGTAGACTTTGAGTTAGAAACCAAAAACGATGAAGAAACAGGTGTAATTAACAACATACACGAACGTAAAAACTGTATTGAACGAAAATCGGTAAATTTATCTAAGCAAACCCATATAATTGCGTCTAATATAGATCAAGTTTTTTTGTTGATTACCATTAACAATCCACCAACATTTACCACATTTATAGATCGTTTTTTAGTGTCAACAAGAGCCTATAGAATAGATACCATTTTAGTGTTTAATAAAATTGATAGCTACCAAATAGAAGAACGAGCTGAGATTTTATATTTAAAAGATGTGTATGAAGCTATTGGTTATAGATGTGTTGAGGTTTCTGCTACACAAAATAAAAATGTAGACACTATAAAAGAAATGATGACTGGTAAAACATCTATGTTTGTTGGTCATTCCGGAGTAGGTAAAACAACGTTGGTAAATGCTATTGAGCCAAGTTTAGATTTAAAAACCAAAGCAATTTCTGAACAACACAAGCAAGGACAACACACCACAACCTTTGCGGAGCTTTTTGAATTAAGTTTCGATGCTAAAATTATTGACACACCCGGAATTAAAGGTTTTGGAGTTGTAGATATAGACAAAGAAGAACTAGGTGATTACTTTCCTGAGTTTTTTGCCTTAAAAGAACACTGTAAGTTTAATAACTGTATACATGTAAAAGAACCAAATTGTGCAGTAAAAGACGCATTAGAAGAAGAAACTATTTCTTGGTCTCGTTATAAAAGTTACCTACAAATTTTAGAAGGAGAAGAAGAACATTACAGAACCGATATTTGGGAGTAAAAAAAACCGAAGCAAATTTGCTTCGGTTTTTTTGTTTATGCTCTAACAGGTTGGTTTTGTATTAAATCTATATACAAATTAACTTGTTTTTTTAAGTCTTTACGTTCGTAAATCGCATCTAAGAAACCATGCTCTAAAACAAACTCAGAACGTTGGAAACCTTCAGGTAAATCTTTACCCGTTGTGTCTTTTACAACTCTTGGTCCTGCAAAGGCAATTAATGCGTTTGGCTCTGCAATATTTATATCTCCTAACATTGCAAATGATGCTGTTGTACCTCCAGTTGTTGGATCTGTACATAGTGATATATAAGGCAATTTAGCTTCTGCTAATTGTGCTAATTTTGTAGAAGTTTTAACTAATTGCATTAAAGAAAGCGAAGCTTCCATCATACGTGCTCCACCAGACTTTGATACCATTAAAAATGGTAACTTATTTTTTATTGCGTAATCTATAGCTCTTGCTATTTTTTCTCCAACTACAGATCCCATAGAACCACCAATAAAAGCAAAATCCATAGAAGCAATAACTAAATCTTTTCCGTTGGATTTACCTACAGCTGTTCTTACAGCGTCTTTTAATCCTGTTTTTTTCTGTGCAGCTTTTACTCTTTCTGGATATTTTTTGGTGTCTTCAAACTTTAAAGGGTCTTTAGATGTTAATTTTTCATCTAATTCGGTAAATTTATTTTCGTCAAAAAATAACTCAAAATATTGTTTACTTCCAATTCTTACATGGTAACCGTCTTCTGGACTTACATATAAGTTTTCTTTAAGTTCTTCGGTATCTATTATTTTTCCGCTTGGTGTTTTATACCACAAGCCTTTAGGTGTATCTTTTTTATGTTCTGTAGGAGTTTGAATTCCTTTATCTGTACGTTTAAACCAAGACATAGTTAGTTGGTGTTTAGTTTATTATTTGTTAAATATACTTTTTAATTTTATAAAAAGTGCAGACTACAAATGTAAAAGTTTTTTATGAACTACAATTCTTTCTTTACTATTATCTCTGCGTTAAGGATAGAAGCTTTGTCTGAACTCATAAAAAAAGCATTTTGATGTTTTTCAAAATGCTTTTTTTATAGTGAGTGCGGATAGCCTGACTTTAATCCTAAATGCTTTTAGGATAAAGTAACGCCCAAAAATTAAAGTGTATTTACATTGTTTAAGTCTGAAAACGCTTGTTTTAAACGTGTTTTAAATGTTTCTTCACCTAAACGTAACCATTTTCTTGGGTCGTAATATTTTTTATTTGGTTTATCTGCTCCGTCTGGATTACCAATTTGAGATGCTATAAAAGCTGCCTTTTCATGCATGTAATCTCTAACTCCTTCTGTAAATGCATATTGTAAATCGGTATCAATATTCATTTTTATAACTCCGTAACCAATTGCTTCTCTAATTTCTTCTAAAGTAGAACCTGAACCACCGTGAAAAACAAAATCGATATGATTTTCTTCTACACCATATTTTTTTGTGATAAATTCTTGAGAGTTTTTTAAGATTTTTGGCGTTAATTTTACATTACCTGGCTTGTAAACTCCGTGTACGTTACCAAATGCTGCTGCAATGGTAAATTGTGGAGAAACTTTCATTAATTCTTCATAAGCATAGGCAACTTCTTCTGGTTGTGTGTATAGTTTAGAAATATCTACATCCGAATTATCTACACCGTCTTCTTCACCACCTGTAATACCTAACTCTATTTCTAAAGTCATGCCCATTTTGCTCATACGAGCTAAATATTTTTTACAAATTTCTATGTTTTCTTCAAGTGGTTCTTCACTTAAATCAATCATATGTGAGCTATATAAAGGTTTACCAGTTTCTTTAAAGTGTTGTTCGGAAGCATCTAATAAACCATCGATCCAAGGCAATAATTTTTTTGCTGCATGGTCTGTATGTAAAATTACCGGAACTCCATAAGCTACTGATAATTCATGTATATGTTTTGCGCCTGCAACTGCTCCTGCAATGGCTGCTTTTTGATTTTCGTTAGCTAAACCTTTACCTGCGTTAAATTGTGCTCCACCATTAGAAAATTGAATAATTACTGGGGCATTTAGTTCTTTTGCTGTTTCTAAAACGCCATTAATTGTGCTAGAACCTACAACATTAACTGCTGGTAATGCAAATCCTTTTTCTTTGGCAAGGTTAAAAATTTCTTGAACTTCTGTACCTGTGGCAACTCCTGGTTTAATCATTGGTTTAAAGATTTAGTTATTTAAAATTTTAATACAGCAAAATTACATTTTTTTTGTGCAAAATGGAAAGAATTACCCGTCTTTAAACTTTTACGTTTTCGGGAGTTTGTACTTTAAAATGGATAGTTAATACCAATATTGTAGACGGTATTACCAAAATTAAAGTTTCTAAACCATCTATTTCCGCTTAAATAAGGTTCGTGTGCTTTAAAACCTAAATCTAAACGTGCTACTAAGAATTTAAAATCATATCGAAGTCCAAAACCAGCTCCTACAGCTAAATCTTTTATTGAAGAAAAGCCGTTAAATTTAGATGCATCGTCTATAAAATCTTGACCTGTAATATCCCAAATGTTACCAGCGTCTATAAAAATAGCACTTTTTAGACTTCCAACTAAATCGAAACGATATTCTAGAGAGGATAAAAATTTAAAGCTTCCAATATTATATTCTAAACCTTGTTGTCTTGTTCCGGGTCCTAAATCATAAGTCTTCCAAGCTCTAATATCATTAGAACCACCTGCAAAATAACTTTTAGAAAAAGGAATGTCAGAATCTCCATAAGGCATAATAACACCTGTAAAAGCTCTAAAACCTAATACAGAATTTTCTCCTAGTTGCCAGAATTTCTTGTATTCAATATCTGTTTTAAAGTATTGTGCAACCGGAATTTTAAATACTGTTTTTTGATTTCTATTATTTGTTTGATTGGAAAGTAAACCCATTACATTTCCAGAATTTGCTATTCTAATTCTAAAATATGAAAAGTCTTGATCTTCATAATTACTTTGGTTGTTGTAAGTGAAATTGTATGCGATAACCGGTATTAAGAAATCTGAAGAAATAATATTATAACGATTTAAGATATTTAAATTACTTTGAGATTCTATAGGGTTATTGGTAGCAAATGAAGTGTCTGTTGCTACCATACTCATAAAACTTAATACTTCATTTGGCACACTTAATTGATACGTTGGGTCATTATAAAATGTTTGTGCTACGGTATTTAATTTACTGTATTCAGATGCGTAAACATTAAAGTAATTATCTACATTTAGGTTTCTAATGTATTGTGCATTTAAGACTTCTAATTGCAGTGTTTTTTTACTGTTATAATTCCATTTGTAATTTACACCGACATTAATATTTTGTTTATCTAGACCAATATTACGTTGTACGACAAGACCTGTATAGAAACTGGTTGTTGGTGACATTCTTTTTGGAACTAACTTGTTTAACCCAAAAGGAGCCATAAAACGAGGTACTTCTAATGATAAATCTGTACCAAGTTCCCAACCAGGACCATTATTAGAATTAAAATAAGAACCGGAAACGGATAGTTTAAATATTTCTGCGCCTCTAAATGTGTTTCTATTTAATATTGAAAACTTACCAGAAACATCAAAATTTCTAATATTAGATCTAGAAAGTTCTGTTTCAAAACCTAACGTATATTTTTCAATTGGAGTTAAATAAATATTGGCTTCAAGTTCATCATCATTTAATTCACGATATTTAATTGTATTAGTTTTAAAATTTTTTAACCCACGTAGATGGCTTCTAGTTAAATTTCTTAAAGAATCTGAATAAATTTCATTTGGATGAATAAATAATGATTGAGATAAGTATTTTGGGTTGTATTTTAATTTATCATGCGCTAAATAAGATACGCCTTTGTAAGATAAAGAATCTTTAATTTTTTTGTCTTTATCAGAATACGTGTAGTCTGTATAAACATTTATCTTTTTTATTTTCTGAATTTTATAAGGCTTATAAAAATAGTCGCCATCTTCTTCAATAATTCTATCTGAAATTTTTAAATCTACATTTGTTTTGTAATTTACACTTGCCGTATCAATTTCATGAAAACCAATTGAATTAAGGTTAAAATGATAAACACCATTGTTTCTATAAAGCTTTGTAATACGTTTTGCTTCGTTTTCAAAATTACTGTTATTGTATTGATCCCCAGATTTTAAAAAAGTATATTTTTTGTTTTCTTCATAAATAGAATCTAAAACGGGAGACATTATTTTTTTAGAAATACTATCTAAAAATGTAGCCTTTCCTTTTCCTATATAATAATTTACAGCTCCTTTTTTTGTGCCAACGGTATCTCTTTTTGAGGTTACTTCTGCTTGAAAATAGCCTTCTGTAAAATAATATGATTTTAATTCATTTACAGTTCTATTAATTTTAATATCATCTATAATAACAGGTGCTTGTCCGCTAGTTAAAAACCAATTATTTATACCAATAAAAGATTTTGCTACACCAATACTTTGCTTTTCTGAAAATACGTTTTTAAAAAATTTATATGTTTTTGGATGTCTTTTTTCCCATTCAGCTGAATTTTTTGAACCATCTGGATTACCTAAGTTGTAGAAATAGAGTGATAAAGGTATTCCAAGTGCTTTAGCGTTAGGGCGTTGAATTACATAATTATAGTCTTCTGTGCCTGATGTTTTTTTATCATCAACAAAAATTGTGTTTTTTGTAAGTAACTGTTCTCCTTCTGCAACTCGTTTTATAGAATTACACGAGGTTACTAAAAGTACAAGAAGTATGTAAAAAGAAAGTTTTTTCATTAACTTTACGCATCGCAATAAGAACCAAAAATACTATTTTTTAACGGTTTTAAGTTGTTAAAAATTATTTAATGAGTTTATCAAAAAATCATATTAAACTAATAACAAGTTTACAGCAAAAAAAGTATCGTCAAAAGCATAAATTATTTATTGCTGAAGGGATAAAAGTCGTTGAAGAATTACTGAAATCCTCTTTAGTTTTAGAGAAGTTGTTTGTTACAAATGAATGTTCTTTTGATATTCCTGTAGATAAAACTTTTGAAGTTTCTGATGTTGAACTTAAAAAAATAAGTCAACTAAAAACGCCAAATAAGGTTTTAGGTTTGTTTCAAATTCCGGAACAAAAACTACTTAAAAACAACGGTTTGGTAATTGCGTTAGATGCAATAAATGATCCTGGAAATCTGGGCACAATAATACGTTTGTGTGATTGGTTTGGGGTTGAACAGTTATTGTGTTCTAAAGATACTGTAGATTGTTATAATGCTAAAGTTGTACAGGCAAGTATGGGTTCTTTAACAAGAATTCAGATTAATTACGTTGATTTAAATTCTTATTTATCAGAAACGAAACTACCAACATTTATTGCCGATATGGATGGCGAAAATGTATATAAAAGTCAGCTTCCAAAAGAAGGTGTTTTAATAATGGGTAATGAGGCTAATGGTGTTTCTAAAGAAATAAAAGAACTCGCTAAAAATGTAGTTTCTATTCCACGCTTTGGCGTAAAACAAGAAACAGAAAGTTTAAACGTTGCAACTGCAACTGCTATTTTATTGAGCGAATTTAGACGTTAAAATAAACCGTTTATTTGGGCGTCAATTCTATCAATAATATATCCTAAATCTTCCTGGTTTTCAACAAAATCTAAATTATCAACATCAATAATTAATAATTTTCCTTTTGTGTATTTGCTGATAAAAGCTTCGTAACGTTCGTTCAATCTACTTAAGTAATCGATACTTATTGAGTTTTCATATTCTCTACCACGTTTGTGAATTTGCCCAACTAGGGTAGAAATATCTGCGCGTAAATAAATAAGTAAATCTGGTGGAGTAACTAAATTTTCCATCAATTCAAAAAGTGAAGAATAATTGCTAAAATCACGATTTGTCATTAATCCCATTGCATGTAAATTGGGCGCAAAAATATGTGCGTCTTCATAAATAGTTCTGTCTTGAATTATTTTCTTCCCAGATTGGCGTAATTCTAACACTTGACGAAAACGACTATTCAAGAAAAATACTTGTAAGTTAAAAGACCAACGTTCCATTTCTGCATAAAAATCATCTAAGTAAGGATTTTCATCAACCGACTCAAAATGAGGAGTCCATTTATAGTGTTTGGCTAATAATTTAGTAAGTGTGGTTTTTCCAGCTCCAATGTTTCCGGCAATTGCTACGTGCATAATTCTAGGTGTAAAGTGTTACAATTATAGGGACGGTAAATTTACACAAAAAAAGGAATTAAAATAATGTTTAGCACATCAATTTATAACCAAAACCACGAATGTTTACAATTTGAATGTTTTCATCTTTTTTAAGTTTTTTTCTAAGTTTAGAAATAAAGACATCCATGCTTCTTGCGTTAAAAAAATCGTCATTTCCCCATAACTTTTTTAAGATGAATGTTCTGTCCAAAACTTCGTTTTTTTGTTGCCAAAGATTGTACAATAATTCCGCTTCTCTATGGGTTAATAAATTGGAAATGTTATCTAGTTCTAGTGTCTGTTTCTTGTAATTGAAAGTATAATTTCCGATTTTTATTTTTTCAACATCTTTTATTTTTTCAACTCTGTTTAATAAAGAATGAATGCGAACAATTAATTCTTCCATAGAAAATGGTTTCTTTAAGTAATCGTTTCCACCGTGAGAAAATCCTTCTAAAACATCTTTTGTTTGTGATTTTGCTGTTAAAAAAATAATAGGAATTGTACTGTTTTCTTCTCGTATTTCTTTTGCCAAAGTAAAACCATCTTTCTTTGGCATCATTACATCTAAAACTAAAATTGCTGGTTGTTCTTCTTTATATATTTTATAAGCCTCTTCACCATTTTCTACATGAAAAACTTCAAAGTTTCTAGTTTCTAGACTTTCTTTTACAATTTGTCCTAAGCTTGGTTCGTCTTCGGCAAGTAATATTTTTATAGTATTATTCATTTGGCAAAAGAATTTTAAAAACGGTGTTTTTTATATTCGGAACTAAGTTGATAATTCCGTTGTGTTTTTCAATGATTTTCTTGGTGTAATACAAGCCAATTCCAAAGCCTTTAACATCGTGTGTGTTTCCTTTTGGAACACGATAAAATTTCTCAAATATTTTTTCTTGTTGATTTTTTTCGATTCCATTTCCATTATCAACAATACTAATTTCAATAGTATTTAAAACCGAATTCAGATTAACTTCAACTGTTTCTCCACCATATTTAATAGCGTTGTCAATTAGGTTTGAGATTGCATTTTCAAAATGAAAAGCATCTATATTTGCTGTTATTTCAGAAATATTAGAAGAAAACAGCACTGTTTTATTTTCTGAAATTAATTGATGTTTTTTTGTGATTTTATCAATCAAGTCAACAATGTTTACTTCCTCTTTTTGTAATAATAAACTCTCAGAATCTAAGGTAGCTGTTTCCAATAATTTCTCTACCATTTGATGTAGTTTTTTCAATTGAACGTTAGAAATTGAAACGTATTTTTTGGTTTTTTCTTTATCATCAATGGCATTAAAATTACCAATTGCTTCCAAAGCTGTAGAAACAGTGGTAATTGGTGTTTTAAATTCATGCGTAATATTGCTAATTAAATCGTTTTTAATTTCTGCTAATTCTTTTTGCTGATTGATTATTTTCAATAAATAAAATAAACTAGAAACTACGGCTAAGGACAATAAGAGTGATAATAAAATTCCTGTAGAACTTCTTTTTAAAGTTTCTTTAGAAGGATTTGTATGCAATAAATCAAAACGATTATTATCTTGAAAATAAGTTGAGTTTGAATTAGTGATTACATTCTTTTCAATATTTTCCGAAACATTATAAGCGTAAAAAAGGGTGTCTTTTTTAAAGTGATTAAAAGCAAAATCAAGATTAATTTTTCTGCTTTTTAGTTTAGAAGTTAATAAGGAGTCTAAAACGGTATAATCTAAAGAATCATTATGTATAGCAATAAACATGGTTTTTAAACCTTTAATAAGTTTAATGCTGTCTCGTGCTTTTTCTCCTCTAAATACTTGTATTGATGTTATTTTGTTTGCAGAATCTTTGGCAATATGAATACCTTTTTTTTTATTGTCCCCTAATTGTATTAGTCCACTTATTTTTTTGTTTTTAGGTAGGTCTTTTTGGTAACTTTTATTTAATTTATCTAGTAAATCATTAGTTATTATTGAATCTGTTTTTTCAAAATCTCTTTTTTCTTCTGTACTTATCTCAATTGAAGAAATTTTAAATTCGGGTGCTTTTTTATTTGTTCCTGAAGTCTTTTTTTGTGGTATTGCATTCTTGAAAAAATCTTTCCAAAGTTGTTTTTTTCTTAAACTATCTGCTGCTGTTGGATTGTCTGGTTCAATTATAGTTAACAAATTTTTCTTAGAAAGATTAGTATAGTAATCATCTATAGATTCATCTAAACTACTTTTAATTTCGTTTAAGACTCTTTGCTTGTTTTCTTCGTAGTTTTTATAATTCCAATATAATTGAACAGCTATAGTTGTTATAATAGTAGCTGTTATAAAGTATAAAATCCAACGTTGTTTTTTGGTGTTCATATTTCAAAGGTAAGTTCTAAAAAGGAATAAAAATAATTGGTTAACACTAGTTAACACTCATTAACCTAAAATATGTTTCATCATAGTCATCTTTGTAGTGTTCAATTTAAAAATCATATACAATGAGAAAATTACTATTTATTATATGTTTATTTACTAGCCTATTTGTTAATGCTCAAGATAAACCAATTGCAGAAATGAATTTTACAGAAGCAACTGTTAACAGTTTAAAGTTTTCGGTAGATTCTGCTGAAGAATTAAAAGATATTAATTGGGATGATATAAAGGAAATTTTTTCTGAAAATAAACCCGAAGATTTAATTCTTCTTGAATTTGAAGTTAATTATCCAAAGGATAAAAAAGATGCTAAAAAGAGTTACAAATTTACTTCCAAAGGGAAATCTAAAAATATTGATAACACTATTGCAATGGCAAAAAAGATACTAAACAAACTTACTAAAATTTAAAACCCATAAAGATGAAAACAATTATAACACTTATTATTTTGACAATTTCTTTTTCAATAAACGCACAAGATTTTATGGGAAAAGCAACTTACAAAACACATAGAAAAAGTAATATTTCTTTTGGAGATGGTAAAAATGCTCCAAATCCAGAAATGCAAAAAAAATTAGAGGCTCAAATGAAGAAAATGAATCAAAAAACATTTACACTCAACTTTAATAGGTTTGAATCTACCTATAAAGAAAACGAATCTTTAGCTGCTCCACAAACAAAAATGGGTGGCATAAAAATGATTTCTTTTGGAGGCGGAGGAACAGATTTACTGTACAAAAATGTTAAAGAAAATACGTATGCCAAGAAAACGGATATTATGGGGAAAAACTTCCTAATTAAAGATGAAATTAAAAAGATTGATTGGGAGTTAAGTGATGAAACCAAAAATATAGGAATGTATACATGTTACAAAGCAACATTTTCAAGAGAAGTAGAGGAGATAGATTTCTCAAGTTTTAGTGCTGGAGATTCAAAAGAAAACGAAGTAAAAGAAGAGAAAAAAATGAAAACTATTGTTACCACAGCTTGGTACACGCCGCAAATACCAATTAGCAATGGACCAAGAGAATTTGGTGGTTTACCAGGTTTAATTTTAGAGTTGAGACAAGGTGAATTAACCATTGTTTGTTCTGAAGTTGTGTTAAACCCGTCTAAGAAAGTTGAGATTAAAGAACCAAAAAAAGGAAAGGTTATTTCTCAAAGTAAATTTAATGAGATTCAAGAAAAAAAATCTAAAGAAATGATGGAGAAATTTAAAAGTAGAAACGGATTAGATCTTGGAAATGGAACAACTATTAAGATTGGTGGTTAAATATTTACTTTTTTTTAATCTTAGATTAAACCTTCGTGTTTTATTGTAGTCTTATATGAGGTAGCGAAAGCTATTTTAAATAAAAAAATAAATAAAAAACATGAAAAAAGTATTTACTTACGCTTTCTTATTATTTTCTATTGTAACTTTTTCTCAAAAAGATTTTACAGGAAAAGCAGTCTACATGTCTAAAACAACAATGGATATGAATAATTTTGGAGGAAGACAAATGACTGACCAAAGAAAAAAACAGATCCAAGAACGTATGAAATCTATGTTAGAAAAGACGTTTACGTTAAACTTTAACAAATCCGAATCTTTATACAAAGAAAACGAAAAATTAGAAGCTCCTGGCGGCGGACGAGGTTTTAGATTTGGAGGCATGTCTGGTGGCGGAACTCAATATAAAAACAGTGCAGATAAAGTAGCCTTAGAGTCGACAGAGTTTTTTGGAAAACAATTTTTAATTTCGGATGATATGAGTCAGCCAAAATGGGAGTTAGGTTCTGAATCTAAGCAAATAGGAAACTACACGGCTTTTAAAGCTACAATGTTAAAAGAAGTTGATCCAACAGATTTTTCTAACTTCAGAAGAGGTCCAAGAGGAAATAATAATAAAGACGAAGCTAAAAAAGATTCTACAAATACAGCTTCAGATGAAATAAAAAAACCAGAAACGGTTTTAGTAACTGCGTGGTTTACACCACAGATTCCAGTTGGTACAGGACCAGGAGAATATTGGGGTTTACCAGGTTTAATTTTAGAAGTTAGTACAGGTAGAACAACAATACTTTGTACAGAAATTGTAATTAATCCAACTGAAGAAAGCACTATTTCTAAACCAACAAAAGGAAAAGAAATTTCTAGAGAAAAATACAACGAAGTTGTAAAAGTTAAAATGGAAGAATTGAGAGAGCGTTTTAGAGGTCGTGGCGGAAGAGGTCGTGGCGGAAGAGGGCGTTAATCAATAAATATCAAGCAAATTTACACACATGAAAAAATTACTACTCGTAGCCATTTTTATGGTTATAGGAACTGCTAATGCACAAATTACACTTACTGGTGTAGTAAAAGATAGTATTGGTAATCCTTTAGAAATGTCTAATGTTTTAGCATTAAACAAGTCGACTAACAAAATGCAATCATACGGTTTTACAGATGCAAGTGGGCGTTATAAATTATCATTATCTAAAAATACAGCTTTTGCTATTAAAATAAGTTACGTAGGTTTTATAACTGCGGAGTTTGATGTAGATGTAAAAGAAGAAAAACTGACTAAAAACGTTACTTTAAAAGAAGATAACTCTTTAGAAGAAGTAAATATTACCTATAAAATGCCTGTAACTATAAAAGGAGATACAATTGTTTACAATGCAGATTCTTTTAAAAACGGAAGCGAACGTAAGTTAGAAGATGTTTTAGAAAAGTTGCCAGGCGTAGAAGTTAATGATGCCGGTGAAATAGAAGTAGAAGGTAAGGTTGTTGAAAAAATAATGGTTGACGGTAAAGAATTTTTTAGCGGAGATACAAAATTGGCAAGTAAAAACATACCTTCTAATGCGGTTGATAAAATTCAGGTTTTAAGAAATTACAGTAATGTAAATCAGTTAAGTGGCGTACAAAATAACCAAGATAGAGTTGCTATTAATATTAAACTAAAAGAAGGAAAAAAGAACTTTTGGTTTGGAGATGTTTTAGCAGGTGGTGGTTCTGCGCCAGATGAAGGTTTGTACCTTTTTCAACCGAAATTATTCTATTACACGCCAAAATACACGTTAAATGTTATTGGAGATGTTAATAATCTTGGAGAAGTTGTATTAGATAGAAGAACCTTAAGAAGCTTTGGAAATAATTTTAGAAGCCAAAGTCCTTCAAACGGAACAAATATTGATATTTCTGATGCCGGAATCGGTTTTTTAAACGCAAGCGCAAGAAATGCAAATAGAATTGAAACAAAATTAGCTGCATTAAATTTCAGCTATTCTCCAAATTCAAAGTTAGATTTAAGTGGATTTTTAATTTGGTCTGGTAATAGTAATGGGCAAAGAAATATTAACACAATAGATTATCTTGATCCAGATACGCCAGACGATACAGTTGATAACTCAACAAACCAAACAAGTAATTCAGGGGTGTTTAAATTAAGTGCTGGTTACAAGAAAAACGCTAACAATCAATTAAATTATAATATTTCTGGACGTTTTACAAACGAGTATAAAACGGAAGATGTAAACTCTTTTGTATTAAGTGATATTGCAGAAAAAGAAGATGCAACTCCTTTTACAATCAATCAAGACTTTAGTTATTTTTATACAGCAAGTGAAAAAAATATATTTGCTTTAGAGGTGAAGCACCTTTTGCAAGATGAAGATCCTTTTTATGCAGCTTCACTAGAAAATGATCCAAACAATAATGACGATGCAAATAATGATGGTTTTGATGACGCAGCAGAAAGTTTAGGTTTAGATAGAACTAATTTGTTTTATGATTTAAATCAAGAAAGACGTGTTAAATCGAACCAATTAGACGCAAAGTTAGATTACTATTATATTTTAAATGATAAAAGTAATTTAAATGTTGTTGCAGGTACAATTTTAAGTACTCAAAACTTTAATTCTAGATTTTTTCAAACGTTAGATAACGGAACAGAATTTACTCCAGATCCAACAATTGATGGAATAGACAATCCTATTACTACCAATGATACTGAATATAATTTCACGGATATTTATGCAGGTTTAAGATACCGTTTAAAATCAGGTATCTTCACATTTACACCTGGATTTACGTTGCATTCTTACAGTTCGGAAAATACACAATTTGGAAACGAGTATTTCCAAGACGAATTTGTTAGTTTGCTTCCAGAGTTTGAAATGGTAACGCAGTTTAAGAAAAGTGAAAGCTTAACCTTAAGTTATAAGAAAGAAATTAATTTTACAGATGTAAATCAAATTGCAAGAGGTATTGTTGCTAATAACTATAATTCTTATTTTGCTGGTAATGCAGATTTGGTAAACTCAAGCTTTCATAACCTATCATTATTCTACAGAAGCTTTAACTTGTTTAATAACAGCTCTGTTTTTGCAAGAGTAAATTATAGAAAAACAGCCGATCAAGTTAATAGTAATACTATTTTTGAACCAGGTTCAGTAGTGTCAAGTAGTACAACTATAAACTCACCTTTTAGTAATGAAAGTATAAGTTCTTTCTTCTCAGCTAGTAAGTCTATTAGAAAGCTACAATTTAGAGTAGGAGGAAACTTCTCTTATAATAAATCGTATCAGTTTATAAACTCTTTAGAGAATGTAAGTAAGATTTATAACACAGGATTAAATACTAGAATTGGTACAAATTTTAGAGAAGCGCCAAATGTAAGTTTAAACTATAGAGTTTCTTTTTCTGACCAAGAAAATAGTTCTAGAGAAGGAACCATTAAAAGTGTTACACATGCGCCATCAATAAATTTTGATGCTTATATCTGGAATTCTGTAACCTTAACTTCAGATTATTCTTTTACAGATGTTAGGCAAAACGGAGCTAGTACAAATACTTTTGATATTTGGAATGCTAAATTAGCATACAGAAAAGACAAAGATGCTAAATGGGAATATGAAATAGTAGGTAATAATCTATTAGGAACCGGATCTCAAACTTCTGTAAACCAAAGTATTCTTTCTTTTAGTATTAACGAAAGATTTATTTTACCAAGGTTTATAAGTTTTAGAGTTAGATATCAATTGTAACAAAATATATAAATTGAATAATAAAAAAGCCTCGTAAATTTAAATTTACGAGGCTTTTTTATTTTGCTGTTTTTGAGATGTTTCGCTAACTTAAATGATATGCCGAGTTTTAATTCGATATATCAGGAGTTAGCGAAGTTAGGTTTTTAAAATTAAAAAATCAAGGAGGAAAACCTTGTTTAAAACAAAAAAAGCACAACAATTGTTGTGCTTTTTTTAATATTTACAAGTTGTAATAATTACAAACTAAATGCTTGTTTAACTTGAGGTACATAATCTAATTTTTCCCAAGTAAAAGTTTCTACTTCTTGAGAAACTGTTTCTCCCATTGGGTTAGAAAACGTTACTGTCTTTACTTCTGGAGTTCTTCCCATGTGTCCGTAAGCAGCAGTTTCAGAATAAATTGGTGTTCTTAATTTTAAACGTTTTTCAATAAAATAAGGTCGCATATCAAAAATAGTTTCTACTATTTTACTAATCTCTCCATCTGTTTTATCTATAGTTGCAGTTCCGTAAGTTTCAACGTTAATACTTGTTGGTTTTGCAACACCAATAGCATACGAAACTTGTACTAAAACTTCTTTACATAAACCTGCGGCAACTAAATTTTTAGCAATATGTCTTGTTGCGTAAGCGCCTGATCTATCAACTTTTGAAGGGTCTTTTCCAGAGAAAGCTCCACCACCGTGTGCACCTTTTCCTCCATAAGTATCAACAATAATTTTACGTCCTGTTAAACCAGTATCTCCGTGAGGACCACCAATTACAAAAACACCAGTTGGATTAATATGATAGGTAATATTGTCTGTAAATAACGTTTGAATATGTGCTGGTAACTTTGCAACAACTCTAGGAATTAAAATTTCAACAATATCCTTTTTAATTTTTGCTAACATAACATCGTCAGATGAATCAAAATCATCATGTTGTGTAGAAATTACAATTGCATCAATTCTTTGCGGAACATTATCGTCAGAATACTCAATAGTTACTTGAGATTTTGCATCTGGACGTAAATACGTAATATCGTTATTCTCTCTTCTAAGTTCAGCAAGCTCAATTAATAATCTGTGCGATAATTCTAATGCCAAAGGCATGTAGTTTTCAGTTTCAGCAGTTGCATAACCAAACATCATTCCTTGGTCTCCAGCTCCTTGTTCTTCTGGGTTTGCTCTGTCAACTCCTTGGTTAATATCTGGAGATTGTTCGTGTATTGCAGAGAAAACTCCACAAGAATTTCCGTCGAACATATATTCGCTTTTTGTGTAACCAATTTTATTGATTACATCTCTAGCAATTTGCTGAACGTCTAAGTAGGTTTTAGACTTAACTTCACCAGCCAAAACAACTTGACCAGTTGTTACTAATGTTTCACAAGCAACTTTTGAAGTTGCATCAAAAGCTAAAAAATTATCGATTAGTGCATCACTAATTTGATCTGCAACTTTATCTGGGTGACCTTCAGAAACACTTTCTGAGGTAAATAAATATGACATAATAAATCTTCTTTAATATTTTTATTTGAGAAATAAATTTGGATTGCTTGGTCGCTTAAAGAAGTAGAAAATTACTGCTTTAGCATTTTTTTATTGAGGTTGCAATCAGTTCAAATTTTTCCTCCAATTCTGAGGCAAAGGTAAGTCAATAATCTAAAATATTTTAAATTTTCACAAATAATTATGAATGTCAAAAAAAAAGGTGCAGTAATCTGCTTATTTGTTAAATGTTTTAAAATAAATACTTTTTTACTTGGATATTAAATTTTTCTGAACATATATTTGCATTCACAAAGTTCAATAACTTATTGAAATGTTATCAAGAAAGGTGGAGGGATTAGACCCTGTGAAACCTTAGCAACCCTTTTCGTGAGGAAATGAAGGTGCTAAATTCTACTTAATTTCAGATTCATTTATCAGAAATTGGATAGATAACCCAAAAACAAATACACTTCCGTGTATCTGTATAATTCTTTATAACATTTTTCTAGTAAGCTACATCTAAAATAGATGTGTTTTGACTTTTGGTTTAATCTCAAATTGGTTCAAAATATTTTATATTTTGTTTCTTTTGAAAATGTCATTCCTGTAAAAACAGGAATCTAAATTAACTCAAAAAATAGAAAAATGAGTACTCAAAAATTAGCAACTAACGCGTTGCACGCAGGACATGATGTAACTACAAACGGAAGTGCAAGAGCAGTTCCAATTTACCAAACATCATCGTATGTTTTTAATGATGCAGATCATGCTGCAAATCTTTTTTCATTAAAAGAATTAGGGTTTATTTATACACGTTTAAATAATCCTACAAATCAAATTTTACAAGATCGTTTAGCTGCGGTTGAAGGTGGTATTGGAGCCGTTGTTTTTGCTTCTGGAACTGCTGCAATTTCTACAGGATTGTTAACGCTTTTAAAATCGGGAGATCACATTGTGGCTTCAAGTAGTTTATACGGCGGAACTTACAATTTATTAAGTGTTACCTTACCAAGATTCGGAATTACAACAACGTTTGTAGATGCCTCTAATCCAGCTAATTTTGAAGCTGCTGTTCAAGATAATACAAGAGCATTTTTTGTAGAATCTTTAGGAAATCCGAAGTTAGATGTATTAGATTTAGAAGAGATATCTAAACACGCTAAAATTGCTGAAGTTCCTTTTATTGTTGACAATACCGTGGCAACACCAGCATTGTTAAATCCAATAAAACATGGAGCCGATTTAGTAATTCATTCTTTAACAAAATATATTGGCGGACAAGGAACTTCTTTAGGAGGCGCAATTATAGATGCAGGAACTTTTAACTGGGCAAATGGTAAATTCCCTGAGTTTACTGAACCTTCAGCAGGTTACCATGGTTTAAAATATTACGAAACTTTAGGCGCAGCGTCTTTTGTTTTTAAATTAATTTTAGAAGGATTACGTGATTTTGGTGGTGCATTAAGTCCAACAAATGCCTTTAATATTATTCAAGGTTTAGAAACATTAACGGTTAGAATAAAGCAGCATTCAGAAAACGCTTTAGCATTGGCAAAATGGTTAGAGCAGCAAGATGCAGTTGAATGGGTTAATTATCCTGGTTTAGAAAGTAGTAAATACAAATCTTTAGCAAATAAATATTTACCAAAAGGGCAAAGCGGAATTGTAACTTTTGGAGCAAAAGGTGGTTTTGAAGCGGCAAAAACTATTTCTAATAAAACAAAAGTATTCTCTTTATTGGCAAACATTGGTGATACAAAATCATTAATTATTCATCCAGCAAGTACAACGCATCAGCAGTTAGATGAAGCAGCACAAGCAAGTGCAGGTGTTTCTCAAGATTTAATAAGATTGTCTGTTGGTATTGAAGATTTAGAGGATTTAAAAACTGATTTAACAGCTGCTTTTTCAGAATTATAATATTAGTGTCTCCTTGAGCGCAGTCGAAAGGTCTTTTTACCTTTTGTAACTTATGACTTCTCGACTGCGCTCGAACAGACAAATAACTTTAATTTATCAAATAATTGAAACATTTATTAGAACATATCAAAATAAAAAACTTCACCACAGAATCTGGTGCTTTAATTTCTGAATTGAATTTAAGTTACCAGGTTTTTGGGAAAAGTTTAGGTACAGCACCCGTTATTTTAGTAAATCATGCTTTAACAGGAAACAGTGATGTTGCTGGAGAAAATGGTTGGTGGCAAGATGTTGTTGGGGAAGAAAAAGCCATAGACACAGCTGTTTATACAATTTTATCTTTCAATATTCCAGGAAATGGTTTTGATGGTTTTTTAATTGAAAACTACAAAGATTTTATTGCCAGAGATATTGCGAGAGTTTTCTTAGAAGGATTAAATCAGCTAAAAATAACACAATTATTTGCATTAATTGGAGGTTCGTTAGGCGGCGGAATTGCTTGGGAAATGATGGTGATAAACACAAAATTAACCCAACACTTTTTGCCAATTGCAACCGATTGGAAATCGACCGATTGGTTAATTGCAAATTGTCAAATTCAAGAACAATTTTTAGTAAATTCTAGCAATCCTGTTCATGATGCACGCATGCATGCAATGTTATGTTATAGAACTCCAGAATCTTTTAAAGACCGTTTTAAGAGATCTAAAAATGAAAGTCAACAACTTTTTAATGTAGAAAGTTGGTTGTTACATCATGGAGAAAAATTACAGGAACGTTATCAGTTGTCTTCGTATAAATTGATGAATCAGTTACTTAGAAGTATTGATGTTACAAAGAATGGAGAGAAAAAGATTGATATTTTAGATGAAATTGAAGCTAATATTCACATTATTGGTGTGGATTCTGATCTATTTTTTACTGCGGAAGAAAATAGAGAAACGCATAAAAAATTAGCATTAACAAAAGAAAATGTAACCTACAATGAAATAAATTCGTTGCATGGACATGATGCTTTCTTAATAGAATATGATCAGCTTCAAAAAATAATAGAACCTATTTTCAATAAAGATTATAGACCAAAAAAAATGAAAGTATTAAAGTTTGGAGGAAAGTCTTTAGCAAACGGAAAAGGACTTAAAAATGCTATTGAAATTATCCTTAATAAGCATCAAAACGGAGAAAAAGTAACAGTTGTAGCTTCAGCAAGAGGTAATACAACAGATTTATTAGAAGCTATTTTAGAGAAAGCAAAATCGAAAATAACCTATAAAAAGAAATTTAAAAAATTTAAAGAATATCAACAAGAACCTAATAGTAAAGTAGATTTATCCAAGGAGTTTAAAACGTTGGAAACCATTTTTGAAGGCGTTTCATTATTAGGAGATTATAGCACTAAAATTAAAGATGAAGTTTTAGCGCAAGGCGAGTTACTATCAACTAAGATGGTAACAAGTTTATTGCAAAAAGAAGGTGTTTCGGCTAATGCTGTGGATGCAAGAGAATTAATTATTACAGATGATAATTTTGGAAATGCACAGCCAATTAATGCAATTTCTTCAGAAAATGTAATTTCATTTTTTAAAGAAAATAGTAATACAGTTAATGTTGTTGCTGGTTTTATTTCATCAAATAAAAAAGGAGAAACAACAACTTTAGGAAGAAACGGAAGTAATTACACAGCAGCACTTTTAGCAAATTATTTAGACGCAGATGAGTTGCAGAATTATACACATGTAAGTGGAATTTTTACAGCAAATCCAGATTTGGTAGCTGATGCAAAGAAAATAGAAAAATTATCGTTTTCTGAAGCTAATGAATTAGCAAATTTTGGTGCCACCATTTTACATGCAAAAACCATTATTCCGCTTTTAGAGAAAAACATCAATTTAAGAATATTAAATACGTTTAATAAAGAAGATAAAGGGACTTTAATTACATCTGAGACTTCTGAAAAAGGAATAAAATCGATTTCAACAATTGACAACGTTTCTCTTTTAAATTTTGAAGGAAGAGGTTTGTTAGGAAAAGTTGGAGTAGATGCACGTATTTTTAGAGCATTAAGCGATAAAAATATTAGCGTAAGTATTGTTTCTCAAGGTTCTTCAGAAAGAGGAATTGGTTTAATAATTGATTCAAATAGAGCTTCAGAAGCAGTTTTAGCATTAGAAGCAGCATTTGAAAACGATTTTTACTCGCAAGATGTAAATCAGATTTCTATTATAGAAAATGTAGCTGTTATTTCTATTATTGGTCAAGATTTAAGCGAATTTCATTTGCCTTATAACGCATTGATAAAAAATCAAATTGTACCTGTTTTATTTAACAATACAGTTACAGGTAAAAATGTGAGTTTAGTTGTTAAGAAAGATGAACTTCATAAAGCTGTAAATGTAATTCATGGTCAAGTTTTTGGAATTGCAAAGAAAATAAACATTGCCATTTTTGGTAAAGGAACCGTTGGAGGAACTTTAATTGATCAAATTTTAGAGAATACAGCTTCAGTTTTAGAGCGAAGAAAAATACAGTTAAACGTTTTTGCTGTTGCAGATTCTAAAAGAACTTTGTTAAATGAAAATGGAGTTTCTAAAAACTGGGAGCAAGATTTACTAACAAACGGACAAGAAAATACTTCAATTGAAGATATTATTGAGTTTGCTAAATCGCATCATTTCGAAAACTTAATTGCGGTAGATAATACAGCAAGTGTGCCTTTTGTGGGTAATTATATTCAGTTTATAGAAGCAGGTTTCGATTTAGTTTCTTGTAATAAAATTGCAAATACCTTGTCTTTTGATTTTTACAAAGAAGTAAGAGCAAAATTAAAAGAATACCAAAAGCAATATTTGTATGAAACTAATGTTGGTGCTGGTTTACCATTAATTGATACGATTCGTTTATTACACGAATCTGGAGAGAATATCACTAAAATTAGAGGTGTTTTCTCTGGAAGTTTAAGTTATTTATTCAATACTTTTTCAGCAGAAAATAGAAGTTTTTCTAAGGTTTTAAAAGAAGCAATTGATAGCGGATATACAGAGCCAGATGCAAGAGAAGATCTAGGTGGAAATGATGTTGCAAGAAAATTACTGATTTTGGCAAGAGAATTAGAGTTAGAAAACGAATTCAAAGATGTTAATATTCAGAATTTAATTCCAGAAAATTTAAGAGAAGGCGAGGTTGGAGATTTTCTATCTAATTTAGACTTAATGAATGATGAATATCAGGAATTAAAAGAAAACCAAGAAGAAAATCATGTTTTGCGTTATATTGGTGAATTAAGTGGAGATTTATCACAAAATAAAGGAAATTTAGACGTAAAATTGGTGTCGGTTTGTAAAAATTCTCCTTTGGGATCTTTAAAAGGATCGGATGCTATTTTTGAAATTTATACAGAATCTTACGGAGAACAACCTATTGTTATTCAGGGAGCAGGAGCAGGTTCTAAAGTAACAGCAAGAGGCGTTTTTGGAGACATTTTAAGACTGGCAAAACATAACAACTAAAATAGTAGGCTGTTTTCAGTTGGAAGTAATTCAGTCAATAATAAAACTGATTGAAAAATATAAAAGAAACAAGAAACAAGATAAAAGAAACAAGATAAAAGAAACAAGATAAAAGAGGAGAATGATGTGTTTTAGTCCTTGTTCTTGGTTCTAAAAGCGTTAGCGGTCTTGATTCTAAACAACATAATATGAAAAAACATTTTGAAACAAAAGCAATAAGAACTCAAACAGAAAGAAGTCAGTTTTCTGAGCATTCAACACCATTATATTTAACATCTAGTTTTGTTTTTGATGATGCGGAAGAAATGCGAGCTTCCTTCGCAGAAGAAAAACAACGTAATTTATATAGCCGATTTACAAACCCAAATACAACAGAGTTTGTAGATAAAATTGTTGCTATGGAAGGAGCAGAAGCTGGTTATGCTTTTGCAACTGGAATGTCGGCAATATTTTCAACATTTGCTGCCTTATTAAATGCTGGAGATCATGTGGTTTCTTGTCGTTCAGTTTTTGGATCTACACACAGTATGCTTACTAAGTTTTTACCAAAATGGAATATTGAAACATCATATTTTAAGGTAAATGAAGTCGATTTGGTTGAAAGTTTAATTCAACCCAATACAAAGATTTTATACATTGAAACACCTACAAATCCGGCTGTAGATATTTTAGATTTAGAAGTAATTGGTAAGATTGCTAAGAAGCATAACCTTATTTTTATTGTTGATAATTGTTTTGCAACACCTTATATTCAGCAACCAATTAAATTTGGTGCAGATTTAGTTGTACATTCTGCAACAAAATTAATTGACGGTCAAGGACGTGTTTTAGGTGGCGTTACAGTTGGGAATAAAGAATTAATGCGAGAAATCTATTTATTTTCAAGAAATACCGGTCCTGCAATGTCTCCTTTTAATGCTTGGGTTTTGTCTAAAAGTTTAGAAACATTATCAATTAGAGTAGAAAAACACTCAGAAAATGCATTAAAAGTTGCTCAGTTTTTAGAAACGCAAGAAAATGTTGAATTGGTAAAGTACCCGTTTTTAAAATCGCATCCACAGTATGAAGTTGCCAAAAATCAGATGAAATTAGGTGGAAACATAGTCGCTTTTGAAATTAAAGGAGGAATTGAAGCAGGAAGAGTTTTTCTAGACAACATAAAAATGTGTTCATTATCTGCAAACTTAGGAGATACAAGAACAATTGTTACGCATCCGTCATCTACAACCCACGGAAGATTGTCTGAAGAAGATAGATTAGAGGTTGGTATTACTAAAGGTTTGGTAAGAGTTTCTGTTGGTTTAGAAAATGTTGAAGATATTATTGCTGATTTAGAACAGGCTTTAAACGGTTAAACTAATTTAAAATTCCGTAATTTTGTTTTATGCTTTCTAAAAAAACCAAATACGGAATTAAGGCACTTACTTTTCTTGCAAAACAAGAAGAGAAGATTCCTGTTGCAATTGCAACTATTTCTAAAAGTGAAAATATATCGTTGAAATTTTTAGAAACAATATTACTAACACTTCGTAAAAACGGAATCTTAGGTTCTAAAAAAGGAAAAGGTGGAGGTTATTATTTATTGAAGTCTTCTTCAGAAATACAAATGACAACTGTTATGAGAATTTTAGAAGGACCAATTTCTATGGTACCTTGTGTAAGTCTTAACTTCTATGAAAAATGTGATGATTGCCCTGATGAAAATGCATGCGCAGTTCATAATTTAATGCTAGAAGTAAGAGATAGTACACTCCAAATTTTTAGAAATACCACTTTAGCAGACTTATGTAAATGTTAATTTTTAGTTTTTAATAGTATCCTTCAAATTATTTCTAGTTTTCTTTCTCATATTCTTAATAATTAATTCTTTTTATTATTAATCTACTAAATCTATAGGGCAATAGTGTTTTATTTATTTTTTATAGTATGTAGTATTTTTTTTTGAAGTAAGTTTGCTTATCCTACTAAATTAATAGGGTAGTGTAAAATTGAATTATTTAACCATGATTTTAAACCAAGTCATTTTTAGTAGAAAAACACAAAGTAGAGGTTTTGAAGAAGATAAAGTTTCTGAAAAACCTTTACGTAGTGTTGCAAAAGCTTTCAGCTGGAGGCTTATAGGAACTATAGATACTTTAGTTGTGTCTTATGTTTTAACGGGTCAAATAAAGTTAGCAGCATCAATTGCGTCTATAGATTTTATAACAAAATTAGTATTGTATTTTTTTCATGAAAGAATATGGAACAAAATAAAATGGGGAAAATAAAGAAGATGAATTTAGGAGAAATAAATAAAGAATTAAGAGATAAAAGCCCTGCAGAAATTATTGCTTGGGCGGTTTCATTTGCAAAAAATGCAGTGATAACAACTAACTTTAGACCTTATGAAGTAGCAATTTTAAATGCAGTTTCAGAAGTGAAAAAAAACATAAAAGTAATTTGGTGCGACACAGGTTATAATACAAATGAAACCTACAAGCACGCAGAAGAGATTATTGAAAAACTGAATTTAAACATCCAGTTATATGTGCCAAAACAAACTGCTGCTCATAGAAATGTAGTATTGGGAGTTCCTTCAATTGAAAGCCCAAAACATAAGGTTTTTACAGAGCAAGTAAAGCTAGAGCCATTTTCTAGAGCCATGAAAGAGCACCAACCAGATGTTTGGTTTACAAATTTAAGAAAAGGGCAAACAGCTTTTAGAGATAGCATCGATATTGTCTCATTAAGTAAAGACGGAATTATAAAAGTAAGTCCATTTTATAATTGGACAGATGAAGAATTAGATACTTATTTAGACGAAAAAGGGTTGCCAAATGAGTTTGCATATTTCGATCCAACAAAAGTAGAAAGTAATAGAGAATGTGGTTTGCATATCTAAAAGACATGATTATGAATCAAAGAACGATACAAGTAGATGCTTTAGAAAGTGAAGCAATTTATATTTTTAGAGAAGTAGTAGCGCAGTTTGAAAAACCTGTGTTACTTTTTTCAGGAGGAAAAGACAGTATAACATTAGTGCGTTTGGCGCAAAAAGCTTTTTTTCCGGCAAAAATTCCTTTCCCTTTAATGCATATAGATACAGGTCATAATTTTCCTGAAACTATAGAGTTTAGAGATCGTTTAGCAAAAGAATTAGGTGTTAAGTTAATTGTAAGAAACGTACAAGATAATATAGATTCTGGACGTGTAAAAGAGGAAACTGGCAGATATGCGAGTAGAAATATGTTGCAAACAGAAACACTTTTAGATGCTATAGAAGAATTTGGATTTGATGCATGTATTGGTGGAGCAAGAAGAGATGAAGAAAAAGCAAGAGCTAAAGAAAGAATCTTTTCTGTAAGAGACGATTTTGGTCAATGGGACGAAAAAAACCAACGTCCAGAAGTATTTGATATGTTAAACGGAAAAATTGATTTAGGTCAAAATGTACGTGTTTTTCCAATTTCTAACTGGACAGAATTAGACGTTTGGTCTTACATAGAACAAGAAAATATTGAAATTCCATCTATTTATTTTGCACATACAAGAAAAACATTTGTAAGAGATGGTATGATCTGGTCTGCAGACGATGCAGTTGTGTATAGAGATGAAGAAGAAAAGGTAGAAGAAAGAATGGTGCGTTTTAGAACTGTGGGTGATATGAGTTGTACGGCGGCAGTTTTATCTGAAGCAGTAGATATAGCAAAGGTTGTGGAGGAAATTAGAGATTCATCTATTTCAGAAAGAGGTGCAAGAATAGATGATAAGCGTTCTGAAGCGGCAATGGAAAAAAGAAAACAACAAGGGTATTTTTAGAAAAAATGCTTTTAGCTTTTGGTTTATAGCCTTTAGCGAAAAATTAAAAAAGAATACAAATTAAGCTAAAAGCCAACGGCCAATAGCGAACAGCTCATAAAAATGAAAGTACTAAAAATAGCAACAGCAGGAAGTGTAGATGATGGTAAAAGCACCTTAATTGGTCGTATTTTATATGATACAAAATCATTGACTGATGATAAGCTAGAAGCAATAGAAGAAAAAAGTAGACAACGTGGTTTTGATTATTTAGATTTTTCTTTAGCAACAGATGGTTTGGTAGCAGAGCGTGAACAAGGAATTACAATTGATGTTGCGCATATTTATTTTTCAACAAGAAAAAAGAGTTTCATTATAGCTGATACTCCTGGTCATATAGAATATACAAGAAACATGGTAACGGGTGCTTCTACAGCACAAGCTTCTATTGTTTTAATTGATGCTAGAAATGGAGTTGTAGAACAAACTTACAGACACTTTTTCATCAATAATTTACTACGAATTAAAGACGTTGTAATTGCCATCAATAAAATGGATTTGGTAGATTTTTCCGAAGAAAAATACAATCAAATTAAAGGAGAAATAGAGTATTTAGCAAGTAAAAGTGAGTATAAAAATCAGAATTTAACATTTATTCCATTATCAGCTTTACAAGGAGATAATGTTGTCAATAAATCTGAAAATACACCTTGGTATAACGGAGAAACATTAATGCATCATTTAGAAAGATTAGATGCAGATGATATTAATGAAGTTTCTCAAGTACGTTTTCCTGTGCAAACTGTTATCAGGCCAAAAACAGATGAGTATCATGATTTTAGAGGTTATGCAGGTAAAATTTACGGAGGAGATTTTGAAATTGGAGATGAGGTTGCTGTGTTACCATCGCAAACAAAATCAAAAATAAAAAGCATTCATTTTTTCGATAAAGAATTTGCAAAAGCTAAAAACGGAAGTTCAGTAACAATTACTTTAGAAGATAATGTAAATGTAAGTAGAGGAGATATGTTGGTAAAAGTTGCAGAAGAACCAACAATTACCAAAGAATTAAATGCAACTATTTGTTGGATGGATAAAGAGCCTTTACAAGCTTCACAGAAATATTATATAAAACATGGTGTAAATGATGCGCAAGCAAAAATCACTCAATTATCTAGTATTATTAAAACAGATTTTTCGGGTAAGACTGATAATCCGTCTGAATTAGAATTAAATCAAATTGGAGATATTCAATTAAAATTAAGCAAACCATTATCGGTAGATGCTTTTAATAAAAATAAATCGAATGGGTCGTTTATTTTAATCAACCCAAAAACAAACAATACAGTTGGTGTCGGTTTTATCCGATAATAAAAAGAAAGATTATGCAGAGTTTTAGAACAGAAATAGAAAATCCAGTTGTAGAAAAAGATATTATTGAGTTAGCAGATAAAATTGCTGCATTCAATAATCTACAAATAGATGAAGAAAAATTTAGAAGTTTACGTTTAGCAAGAGGTGTTTATGGTCAGCGTCAAGCAGGCGTTCAAATGATTCGTATTAAATTACCTTACGGAAAAGTAAAGAGTAATCAATTAAGAAGAATTTCTGAAGTTTCAGATGAATATTCTAGAGGAAGATTACATATTACTACACGTCAAGATATTCAAATTCATTATGTAGATTTAAATAGAACGCCAGAATTATGGGCAGAGTTAGAGCGTGATGATGTAACATTGCGTGAAGCTTGTGGTAACGTTGTTAGAAATGTAACAGCATCAGAAACTGCAGGAATAGATGTAGATGAGCCTTTTGATGTTTCTCCGTATGCAGATGCATTGTACAAGTTCTTTTTACGTAACCCAATTTGTCAAGAAATGGGACGTAAATTCAAAGTTTCTTTTTCTTCTACTGATGAAGATACAGGATTGTCTTATTTACACGATTTAGGTTTTATCGCCAAAATAGAAAACGGAGTAAGAGGTTTTAAAGTAATGGTTGCAGGAGGTTTAGGTTCTCAGCCAAGACATGCAGAAACTTTATATGAATTTTTGTCTTCAGATAAAATAATTCCAGTAATGGAAGGTGTTTTAAGAGTTTTTGATCGTTATGGTGAGCGTAAAAGTAGAGCTAAAGCACGGATGAAATTCTTATTAAAAGATATCGGTTTAGAGGCTTTTAGAGATTTAATTGCTCAAGAACAAAAAGCAATCGAATTTAAAACGGTTGCTATTGATGTAGATTCTTATGTTGCGTCTACACCAGTTTCTGTAGAAACCCCAAAAGTTGAAATAAAAGACCAAGCTGCATTCGATTTATGGAAATCTACCAACTTAATTCCGCAAAAACAAGCAGGTTTTGTAGCAATTGGAATTAAAGTTTTATTAGGAGATTTTTATACAGATAAAGCACGTTTATTAGCAGATTTAGTTGATACATATGCTGCAGGAGAAGTTCGTTTAACCTTACGTCAGAACATTGTAATTCCTTTTGTAAAAGAAGAATTAGTGCCTTATTTCTATCAAGAATTAGAAAAATTAGGATTTGTAGAAGCAGGTTATAATAAAGCGGTTGATATTACTGCGTGTCCAGGAACAGATACCTGTAATTTAGGTATTGCAAGTAGTACAGGAATTGCCGTAGAATTAGAAAAAGTAATTGCTGCGGAATATCCTCAGTATTTAAAAAACAAAGATCTTATTATTAAAATTAGTGGTTGTATGAATGCTTGTGGGCAACACAACATGGCAAACATTGGTTTTCAGGGAATGACAGTAAGAACACCAGATAAATTAGTAGCACCAGCATTACAAGTTTTATTAGGTGGAGGGAATTTAGGAAACGGAAACGGAGTTTTTGCTGATAAAGTTGTAAAAGTACCAAGTAAAAGAGGTCCAGAAGCGTTACGTAGAGTTTTAGATGATTTTGAAGCAAATGCAAACGGAAATGAATTTGTAAATTATTATAAGGAAAAAGGTGAAAAATATTTTTATAATTTATTAAACGATTTACAAGATGTTTCCAATTTAACTCAAGATGATTTTATTGATTGGGGAGAAGAAGAAAAGTATGTGAAGGAAATAGGAATTGGAGAATGTGCTGGTGTTGTAATCGATTTAATTGCAACCTTATTTTTTGAAAGTGAAGAAAAAATTGATAGCGCAAAAGTAGCCTATAATAACAAAGTATATTCTGGTTCAATTTACTACGCATATCAATCAATTGTTAACTCTGCAAAAGCATCTTTAATGGCAGAAGACCAAAAAACAAATACGCATGCAGGTATTATTGCTAATTTTGACACCTATTTTATTACTTCTAAAAAAATAGAGTTAGAAACATCTTTTTCAGATTTAATTTATCAAATAAAAAATGCTGCTCCCACTGAAGAATTTGCTAAAAAATATATTGCAGATGCAAATCTTTTTTTAGAAAAAGTAAGAACGTATAGAAACGATGAAACTTCAGTTTTAAAATAAAAAAAATAAAGAAATGAGTTTCAAAAATCCAAAATTAACAGTAGTTGGAGCTGGTCCTGGAGATATAGATTTAATCACAGTAAAAGCAATTAAAGTCTTAAAAACTGCGGATGTAGTTTTATATGACGCTTTGGTTAATGAAGAATTATTGTCATATATAAACCCAGAAGCTGAACAAATTTTTGTTGGAAAGCGAAGAGGTTGTTATAAGTATCAACAAGAACAGATTAATGAATTAATTGTTGCTCGTGCAAAAACGCACGGACATGTAGTTCGTTTAAAAGGTGGAGATCCTTTTATTTTTGGTAGAGGTGCAGAAGAAATGGAATATGCAGCAGATTTTGGAGTAGAAACCGCTATGGTTCCAGGAATTTCATCTTCATTAGCAGTTCCTGCATATCAAAATATACCAGTTACTAAACGTGGTAGCGCAGAAAGTTTTTGGGTAATTACAGGTACAACAAAAGAGCATAAATTATCGAAAGATGTTGCATTGGCAGCAAAATCGAATGCGACGGTTGTTGTATTAATGGGAATGGGGAAATTGCCAGAAATCATACAATTGTTTCAACAAGAAAATAAAAATGATTTACCAGTTGCAATTATTCAAAACGGAACAAGAAGTAACGAAAAAGTTGGAATTGGAACGGTTGATACAATTATAGATATTGTAAAAGAACAAGAATTAAGCAATCCTGCAATTATAATTTTGGGTGAAGTTGTAAAACATAGAGCAGTTTTAGCAAATGTTCAACAAGAATTTGCAAATATTTAAAGGGATAGAATTATGGAACAAAACGAACTATATCCTATCTTTTTAAAAACACAACAGCTAGAAACGCTAATTATTGGTGGAGGTTTTGTAGCATTAGAAAAGTTGTCTTTTTTATTAAAATCGAGTCCGAACTCTAAAGTAACCATGGTTTCTCCTTTTTTTAGGGAAGAAACAAAAGAGTTAGCAAACAAATTCGGAATTAAAATGATTGTTGATGGTTATAATAATTCCTATTTAAAAGACAAACACATTGTAGTTGCAACAACTGATAAAGTTGAAGTTAATATTCAGGTCTATAAAGATTGCAAAGAACAAAAGATATTGGTAAATGTTGCTGATAATCCGCCATATTGCGATTTTTATATGGGCGGAATTGTAACCAAAGGAAATGTAAAAGTAGCCATTTCTACAAACGGAAAATCGCCAACAACAGCCAAAAGATTACGTCAGTTTTTTGAGGAAGTAATTCCAGATAATATTGATGATTTAGTACAAAATTTAAATAAATACAGAAAAACCCTTAAAGGAGATTTTGAGGATAAAGTTGAAAAACTAAACGAATTCACAAAAAGTTTGGTTGAAAAATAAAAAAAAATGATTACAACAGATATACTAATAATAGGAGCAGGACCAACAGGATTATTTACAATTTTTGAAGCTGGTTTATTAAAATTAAAGTGTCATTTAATTGATGCATTACCACAACCTGGTGGGCAATGTTCAGAAATTTATCCGAAAAAACCTATTTATGATATTCCTGCATATCCAGAAATTTTAGCAGGAGATTTAACAGATAAGTTGTTAGAACAAACAAAACAATTTGAACCTGGTTTTACGCTAGGAGAAAGAGCAGAAACAATAGACAAACAAGATGATGGAACTTTTATTGTAACCACAAATAAAGGAACAAAACATCATGCTAAAATAGTTGCAATTGCAGGTGGTTTAGGTTCTTTTGAGCCAAGAAAACCAAAAATTGAAAATCTGGAAAAATTTGAAGATAATGGTGTGGAATACATTATTAAAGAACCAGAATTATATAGAGATAAAAAAGTAGTTATTTCTGGAGGTGGAGATTCTGCTTTAGATTGGGCAATTTTCTTATCAGATGTTGCTTCAGAAGTAACGTTAATTCATAGAAGAAATGAGTTTAGAGGCGCGTTAGATTCTGTAGAAAAAGCACAAGAATTAAAAAATCTAGGAAAAATAAATATTATAACTCCTGCAGAAGTAAAAGGAATTTTAGGTACCGATAAAGTAACTGGAGTTGCCGTAGAAAAGAAAGGAGAAGATGCATTTATTATAGACACAGATCACTTTATTCCGCTTTTTGGATTGTCTCCAAAGCTAGGTCCAATAGGTAATTGGGGCTTAGAAATAGAGAAAAATGCCATAAAAGTTAATAACGCTTTAGATTATCAAACCAACATTCCTGGAGTGTATGCAATTGGTGATGTAAACACCTATCCTGGAAAATTAAAATTGATTTTATGTGGATTTCACGAGGCTACTTTAATGTGTCAAAGTGCGTACAAACGTATTTTTCCAGATAAGAAGTATGTTATGAAATATACAACAGTTGGTGGTGTAGAAGGTTTCGATGGAACAAAAAAAGAAGCGCCAAAAGCGGTAGTAAAAGCAATTCAATAGCATGTTTTTAGAAGCTATTTCCAGCTTTCAGCACTCGCTTTTTTTGCCTGAAAAAGGCAAAAAAGAGCTCAGACAAATGCTTCAATCTGGGCTAAACTTGTTTGAAACAATTTGTTTCTTTTCATGTTCTTTACCTATAAATATATAATTTACATTGTTAGGTTTGCTTAACTTTGCAGACAATATCAATAAAAGAAAAGTAGATGCAAGACATCAATATTAAAATAACAGACAGAAATGGCGTAACACATGATGTAGTTGCACCAACAGACATGGCAATGAACCTAATGGAGGTTGTTCGTTCTTACGAATTAGCAGAAGAAGGAACTATTGGTATTTGTGGAGGCGCAGCAATGTGTGCATCTTGTCAATGTTATATTGAATCTGATCACCAGTTGCCAGAAATGTCAGATGATGAAGATGCAATGTTAGCAGAAGCTTTTGATGTTGAAGATAATAGCCGATTAGGTTGTCAAATACAAATGACACCAGAAATTAATGGTTTAGAAGTGGTTTTAGCTCCAGAATCTTAAACTACTTAGACATGAAAGAGGTAGCGCCCAAAATAGGATTAAAGAATTACAGCATGTGTTTAAAAGACGCTGTAGAAATCTTTACAAAAGAGTTGATAAATTGCCTTTTTGATGAAAATTATCAACAAGAAAAAGGAACAGCAACTAAAAATAAATTTTTCAAAATTTTAGAAAGATTATCAATTGAAAACAAAGATTGTTTTTGGTTAGATTTTGAGAGTTCATTCAAAGAAATAAGAAGAAAGTTAGATTTAGACGCAGTATTTGCTTTAAATAGCGATCCAGCGGCAAAAAGTTTAAGAGAAATTTATTTAGCATATCCTGGTTTTTATGCAATTGCCGTTTACAGGTTAAGTCATCAATTATTAAAACAAGAAATCCCTGTTTTACCAAGAATGATGAGTGAATTTGCACATGGATTAACAGGGACAGATATTCATCCTGGAGCACAAATTGGAGACTCATTCTTTATAGATCATGCAACAGGAATTGTAATTGGAGAAACCACTGTTATAAAAAACAATGTAACCATTTTTCAGGGAGTTACTTTAGGTGGAATTCAGGTAAAGAAAAGTCTGGCTTCTACAAAAAGACATCCAACAATAGAAAATAATGTAACAATTTATGCAAATGCAACTATTCTTGGTGGAGATGTTGTAATTGGAGAAAACTCAATTATTGGAGCTAATGTTTGTGTTACAGAATCAATTCCAAAAGACGTAATTGTTATTGAAAAATTGGAAAATAAAATTATTAAAAAAACAAGATGAAACCGACATGATTAAAAAAACCATTAAAACAGTTTAAGATTTTTTTAATTATCAAAGGTCACATGTGACCAATAATAAAGTATAAAAATAAGCACATGAAAACAAAAAGTATCATAGATTTTGTTGGAAATACACCTTTGGTGGAAGTTCAAAATATTTTACAAAAAGAAGGTGTAAAGTTATTGTTAAAGTTAGAAGGGAATAATCCTGGAGGTAGTGTTAAAGATAGAGCTGCTTACAACATGATTAATGAAGCTATCCAAAGAAAAAACATAAGAGTAGGAGATACTTTAGTAGAAGCAACTAGTGGAAATACGGGTATTGCATTAGCTTTAATGGCAAAAGTTTTGGGTGTGAATATGGTTTTGGTTTTACCAGAAAATTCAACCGAAGAAAGAATAAAAACTATGCGTTCTTATGGTGCGGAAGTAGTTCTTACACCTAAAGAATTAGGTATGGAAGGTTCTAGAGATTATGCCTTAAAGTTAAAATATAAAAAAGGGTACTTTAGGTTGAATCAGTTTGATAATACAGACAATTCTAAAGCACATTATAAAACTACAGGTCCTGAAATTTGGAGAGATACTGAAGGAGAAGTTACTCACTTTGTATCAGCAATGGGAACTACAGGAACAATAATGGGAGTTTCAGATTATTTAAAAGAACAAAATGATAATATAACTATTGTTGGGGCGCAACCAAAAGAAGGTTCAAAAATACCTGGAATAAGAAAATGGACAGACGATTATGTTCCGGCTATTTTCAATGCTTCTAAAGTAGATAAAGTTATAGAAGTTAGTGAAGAAGAGGCAAAAGCTATGACACAAAGATTAGCAGCCGAAGAAGGAATTTTTGCTGGTATGAGCAGTGGAGGAGCTGTTGCAACTGCGCTAAAAGTTGCTAACCAAATAGAAAAAGGAGTAATAGTTGCAATTATTTGCGATAGAGGAGATAGATACTTGTCATCAACTTTATTTGAAAAATAATTTATTTGCTCGTATATAATTATGAAAATAAAAAAATAGTACGTTTATTTGTGCTTTAGTTCATACTCTTATTGATACGTTATCACGAAAGGCAGAGGGATTAGACCCGTTGAAGCCTTAGCAACCCTTTTCTTTAATTAGAAAAAGAAGGTGCTACATTCTACAAGTTTTACCAAACTTGACAGATAACAGCGAAAAGAACACCTTTCCTGATGACATACTGATAAAAAATATCAAACATGTCGAACATACATACAGAAATAAAAAAAAGAATCCTTGTGCTAGATGGCGCAATGGGTACAATGCTTCAAGAATATAAATTCTCTGAAGGAGATTTTCGTGGAGAACGGTTTAAGGATTATCCATCTCCGCTTCAAGGGAATAATGATTTACTTTCACTTACGCAGCCAGAAGCAATCAAAACAATTCATGCAAAATATTTTGAGGCTGGAGCTGATATTATTGAAACCAATACTTTTTCTGGGACTACCATTGCTATGGCAGATTATAATATGCAAGACTTAGTGTATGAGTTAAATTATCAATCAGCAAAAATAGCCAAAGAAGTTGCTGAAGAATTTACAGCGAAAGAACCTCATAAACCTCGTTTTGTAGCGGGTTCAATTGGACCAACAAACAGAACGGCAAGTATGTCTCCAGATGTTAATGATCCTGGTTACAGAGCAGTAACTTTTAATGAATTACGCATTGCTTATAAACAACAAACAGAAGCTTTAATTGATGGAGGTGTAGATTTGTTATTAGTAGAAACTGTGTTTGATACCTTAAACGCAAAAGCGGCTTTATTTGCTATTGAAGAGGTGAAAGATGAAAGAGGTATTGAGATTCCAATAATGTTAAGTGGAACTATAACGGATGCCTCAGGAAGAACTTTATCTGGTCAAACAGCAGAAGCTTTTTTAATTTCAGTATCTCACATTCCATTATTAACGGTTGGCTTTAATTGTGCTTTGGGTGCAAATTTATTACAGCCACATTTAGAGGCAATTGCAAGTAAAACCAATTTCGGAATTTCAGCACATCCAAATGCAGGATTACCAAATGCTTTTGGAGAATACGATGAAACCCCAGAAGAAATGGGAGAACAAATTGAAGAATATTTAAAGAAAGATTTAATAAATATTATTGGAGGTTGTTGCGGTACAAGTCCGGCTCATATAAACGTGATAGCAAATATTGCAGCTAAATACAAACCTCGTAAATCTGTCATTCCTGCGTAGGTAGGAATTTTTTAATTTAAAATATGATTTTAGAAGTAGCAATTTTAAATGTAAAAGAAGGGTTATCGAAAGATTTTGAAGCTAATTTTAAAATAGCGGAAAAGATAATTTCATCAATGAAAGGATATATTTCTCATCAGTTAAAGAAATGTATAGAAGAAGAAAATAAATATATTTTATTAGTGAATTGGGAAACCTTAGAAGATCACGAAATCGGATTTAGAAAATCGAGTGAATACCAAGAATGGAAAAACTTATTACATCATTTTTATGAACCTTTTCCAACAGTAGAACATTATAAGTAATGAAAGTAAAACAATCGAAATACATGCGTTTATCGGGATTAGAACCTCTAATTTTGAATGAAAACAGTAATTTTATAAATGTTGGTGAACGTACTAATGTTGCGGGTTCTCGTAAATTTTTACGATTAATCAAAGAAGAAAAATTTGATGAAGCGTTAGCAATTGCAAGACATCAAGTAGATGGAGGAGCACAAATTGTCGATATTAATATGGATGATGGTTTAATTGATGGAAAAGAATCAATGGTTCGTTTCTTAAATTTAATTGCTGCAGAACCTGATATTTGTAGAGTGCCAATGATGATTGATAGTTCTAAATGGGAAATTATTGAGGCTGGTTTACAAGTTGTTCAAGGAAAATGTGTTGTAAATTCAATATCACTTAAGGAGGGTGAAGATAAATTTATTTGGGAGGCAACACAAATAAAACGTTACGGAGCTGCTGTAATTGTAATGGCTTTTGATGAAGTTGGACAAGCAGATAATTACGAGCGTAGAATTGAAATTGCACAAAGATCTTATAATGTTTTAGTAAACAAAGTTGGTTTTCCTTCTGAAGATATAATATTCGATTTAAATATATTTCCTGTTGCAACAGGAATGGATGAACACAGAAGAAATGCTATCGATTTTATAGAAGCAACAAAATGGGTTAGAGAAAATCTAGAAAATGTTTCTGTAAGTGGAGGTGTAAGTAATGTGTCGTTTTCTTTTAGGGGAAACAATGGAGTTCGTGAAGCAATGCACTCTGTATTTTTGTACTATGCTATTCAAGCTGGTATGAATATGGGAATTGTAAATCCCGCCTTATTGGAAGTTTATGATGATATTCCTAAAGATTTATTAGAACACGTTGAAGATGTAATTCTTGACAGAAGAGAAGATGCAACAGAACGTTTATTGGATTTTGCTGAAACTGTAAAAGGTTCTAAAAAAGAGAAAACGGTAGATTTATCTTGGAGAGAAAACGCTTTACAAGACAGAATTACACATGCTTTGGTAAAAGGAATTGATGCTTTTATTATTGAAGATGTAGAGGAAGCAAGACAAGTTGCAGATAAACCAATTGAAGTTATTGAAGGTAATTTAATGGCAGGAATGAATGTGGTTGGAGATTTATTTGGAGCAGGAAAAATGTTTTTGCCGCAAGTAGTAAAATCTGCTCGTGTAATGAAAAAAGCGGTAGGTTATTTAAATCCGTTTATTGAAGCCGAGAAAGGAGAAGAACAACAAGCACTTGGTAAAATTTTAATGGCAACTGTAAAAGGTGATGTACATGATATTGGTAAAAATATTGTGTCTGTTGTTTTGGGTTGTAACAATTACGAAATTGTAGATTTAGGTGTAATGGTTCCGCCAGAAAAAATTATTGAAGCTGCAAAAAGAGAAAATGTAGATGCCATTGGTTTAAGTGGATTAATTACGCCTTCTTTAGATGAAATGGTGTATTTAGCCAAAGAAATGGAACGTCAAAATTTTGAATTGCCATTATTAATTGGTGGTGCAACAACATCTAAAGCACATACAGCTGTTAAGATTGATACGCAATATAAAAATGCAGTGGTTCATGTAAATGATGCTTCTAGAGCAGTTACTGTTGTGGGTGATTTATTAAATAAGAAAACAAATAATCAATACGTTGCTGATTTAAAGAAAAATTATGATGAATTTAGAACCAAGTTTTTAAAACGAGGGAAAGAAAAATCATATATTTCTATTGATGAAGCTCGTAAACGCAAATATAGAATCGATTGGGAAACATCAGAAATTGTAAAACCTAAAGAATTAGGAATTCAGACTTTAGAACAATTAAGTTTAAAAGAATTGGTGCCTTTTATAGATTGGAGTCCGTTTTTTAGAAGTTGGGATTTGCATGGAAAATTTCCAGCTATTTTAACGGATGAAGTTGTTGGTGAACAAGCATCAATAATGTATGAAGAAGCACAAGCAATGATTGAAGAAATTATTGCAAAACAATTGTTAAAACCAAAAGCAATTTTTGGTTTGTTTGAAGCAAATTCTATCAATGAAGATGATATTTCTGTTCAGAAAAAAGGAGAAGAAATAGCCGTTTTTAGAACGTTACGTCAACAATTAAAGAAAAGAGAAGGAATTCCTAATCATGCTTTGGCTGACTTTATTGCTCCAAAAGAATCTGGTAAAACAGATTATATGGGTGCTTTTTGTGTTGGAATTTTTGGAGCTCAAGAATTAGCAGATAGTTACAGAGCAAAAGAAGACGATTATAACGGAATAATGGCACAAGCAATTGCTGACCGTTTTGCAGAAGCATTTGCAGAATATTTGCACAAACAAATTAGAACAAAACATTGGGGTTATGCTTCAGAAGAAACGTTATCTAATGACGATTTAATTAAAGAAAGTTACAAAGGAATTAGACCTGCACCAGGTTATCCTGCATGTCCAGATCACTTAGAAAAAGAAACAATTTGGGATTTGTTAGATGTTGAAAATAAGATTGGTGTAAAATTAACGGAAAGTTTAGCAATGTGGCCAGCAGCAGCAGTTTCGGGATATTATTTTGCCAATAAAGAATCTAAATACTTTGGTTTAGGTAAAATTACAGATGATCAAGTAAGTGATTATTCAACAAGAAAAGGAATTAAAAAAGAAAAGGCTAGAAAATGGTTGCACCCAAATATAGCAGACCAATAAAATGTTATTAGGAGAAAGAATGACGAAGTAATTTTTTGTTAAATAATAGATTGCTTCACTTTGTTCGCAATGACGCAGGCAAACAAGTTGCGTTAGCGATTGCAGTGGCATCCTTTTTATTTTCAACTTGTTTCAGTATCTATCATAAAAAAATAAAATTAGTTCTAAATAAGAAAAGATACTGAAACAAGTTAAGCATAAATAAAAAGATATAACGAAAAGCGCGACCTGAAAGGTAACGCCCAAAAGAAATAATTAATTAACAATTAATTTTATTTAAACTAACAACTAATAAAAGAAGAAATAAGAGTTTTGCAGGAAAATAAATCAGATGAAAAAACATAGGTTAGAGTTCGTATTCTTTCTAAAGCTTTTAACATTAACTATTACTGCATTAACAATTGCCTATTTCTTCTAAAGAATTGAAAATAAATTCAGCTAGATGAAAATTACAGAACATATAAAAAACGCAAACAGAAAAACATTATTTTCATTTGAAATTATTCCGCCTAAAAAAGGGAATAATATTCAAGATTTATATAATAATATAGATCCTTTAATGGAGTTTAAACCGCCATTTATTGATGTTACAACTTCTAGAGAGGAGTATGTTTATTTAGATAAAGGTAATGGTTTGTTGGATAGAAAAATTACCAGAATGCGTCCTGGAACCGTTGGTATTTGTGCTGCAATTAAGCATAAATATGATGTAGATACTGTACCACATGTTCTATGTGGAGGTTTTTCTAAAGAAGAAACTGAATATGTTTTAGTGGATTGCCATTATCTTGGTATAGAGAATGTTATGGCGTTGAGAGGTGATGCAATGAGTCATCAAAAATATTTTGAGCCTTCTAAAAATGGGAATCATTATGCGAAAGACTTGGTGGAGCAAATTCAGAACTTAAATTGTGGAAAATATTTACATGACGTAATTGAAGCAAATCATAAATCTGATTTTTGTATTGGAGTAGCAGGTTATCCTGAAAAACATTTAGAGGCACCTTCTTTACAAACGGATTTAAAACGTTTAAAAGAAAAAGTAGACGCTGGTGCAGATTATGTTGTTACACAGATGTTTTTTGATAATCAGAAGTATTTTCAGTTTGTAGAAGCTGCTAAAAAAGCAGGAATAAATGTACCTATAATTCCGGGAATTAAACCGTTAGCTGTAAAAAGACATTTGCAATTATTGCCACAGGTTTTTAAGATAGATTTACCTGAAGATTTAATAAATGAAGTAGAACTTTGTAAAACAAATAAGGATGTTAGAGAAGTTGGTGTAGAATGGGCAATTCAACAATCTAAAGAATTATTAGAAGCAGGTGCTCCAGTTTTACATTATTATTCTATGGGTAAAAGCGATAACATTCATAAAATTGCATCTTCAATTTTTTAGTTATTTAAGCGAGTTGTTGTTTGTAAGGATAGAATCCTTTGATAGACAGATAAGCAAAAGTAATTTTGATAAAATTGTTTTGGCAAAATATTTGCTTACTTTTGTATAATAAAACTAGAATAACAATTTAAAATATAAATAAAATGGCATTAGAAATTACAGACGCAACTTTTGAAGATGTAGTATTAAAATCTGACAAACCAGTATTAGTTGATTTTTGGGCAGCTTGGTGTGGACCTTGTAGAATGGTTGGACCAATTGTAGATGAAATTAGTACAGAATACGATGGTAAAGCAATTGTAGGTAAGGTTGATGTAGATGCAAATCAAGAATTTGCAGCAAAATACGGAGTACGTAATATACCAACTGTTTTAATCTTTAAAAACGGAGAAGTTGTAGATAAACAAGTAGGTGTTGCACCTAAAAATGTTTATACAGGTAAAATAGATGCTGCTATTTAGTAGTATTAACACTTTATAATTTATAAAAGGTTTGGCTAACGTCAAACCTTTTTTTATTTTTAGAATCTAAATTATTACCTAAAATGAAATACTTTTTTTCGTTCCTTTTAAGTTTGTTGATATTAATTTCTTGTAATAATAATAAAGAAGAAAAGTTAGTATTGGAAAAAGGAGTTTCCTTTGAATTAGCTAAATACAGAAAACAACAAATTTCTGATGTTGTTTATAAATTAGATTTTAATATTCCGAAGGAGAAAACAACTTCAATTGCGTCTAAATTAGTGTTGAACCTTACTATTCATGATTTAAAACATGCTATTTTTCTAGATTTTAATGAAGATACTTCAAACTTAAAATCATTAAAAGTAAATGATGTGGATTCAGAAATTAAACATCAGAATGAACATCTAGTTATTGATAGATCTAAACTTAAACTAGGTAAAAATTCTATAGAAATTTTATTTGATGCAGGAGAATTATCCTTGAATAGAAATGAAGAGTTTTTATACACTTTATTAGTGCCAGATAGAGCAAGTACTTTATTTCCTTGTTTTGATCAGCCAGATATTAAGGCTAATTATAAATTGACAATTACAGCTCCAAAAGATTGGGAAGTATTATGTGGAGGTTTTGAAGAGAGTTCAACGTCTAAAGGTGATTTTATAGAACATGTTTTTGAGAAAACTGACTTAATGAGTACCTATTTATTCTCGTTTGTTGCAGGGAAATTTACTACAGAAACTAAGAATCCAGGAGCATTTGATATGCGTTTCTTATACAGAGAAAACAACAAAGAAAAGATTAGTGAAAGTGTAGGTGAAGTTTTTAATATTCATCAAAAATCAATAGACTTTTTAGAAGAATATACGCAGGTTAAATTCCCGTTTCAAAAAATGGATTTTGCTGCAATTCCGCCTTTTCAATATGGAGGAATGGAGCATGTTGGCGCAATTCAATATAGAGCATCTTCATTATTTTTAGATAAAAACGCTACTCAAAAACAAAAATTAAATAGAGCAAAATTAATTGCACATGAAACTTCGCACATGTGGTTTGGAGATTTAGTTACCATGAAGTGGTTTAATGATGTTTGGATGAAAGAAGTGTTTGCTAATTTTATGGCAGATAAAATTATGAATCCTGTTTTTCCGGAAGTAAATCATGAACTTAATTTTATGATGTCGCATTATCCAAGCGCATATTCCGAAGACAGAACAAAAGGAACAAATGCTATTCGTCAAGAATTAGGAAATCTTAAAAATGCAGGTTCTTTATATGGAAGAATTATTTATAACAAAGCACCAATTATGATGCGTCAATTGGAGTATTTGTTAGGTGAAGAAGCGTTTAAGAACGGAATCCAAGAATACATAAAAACCTATGCAAATTCTAATGCAGATTGGGGTGAATTGGTTTCTATTTTAGATGAAAATTCATCAAAAGATATTAAAAATTGGTCGGATGTTTGGGTGAATTCTTCAGGAAGACCTGTTTTTTCGGAGGAGATTCAACTTGATGAAAATGAAAAAGTAACATCGTTTGCTATTCATCAAAAAGCAGAAGATGGATCCGATAAAATTTGGCCACAATCTTTTAAAATTCAGTTAGTGTATGGAGATGAAGTCAATGAGGTTAATGTTTCAATTTCTGAAGGAAAAGTAATAATTCCAGAAGCTAACGATTTACCTAAACCAACTCAAATTTTATATAACACAAACGGATTTGGTTATGGGGTTTTTCCAGTAGATAAAGATGTAATTAATTCATATAAAAATATAACCGATGATGTTTCAAGAGGATATCAATTTATAAATTTATATGAAAATATGTTGAATGGAGAAGTTGCTCCATTAAATGTGTATCAAGTTATGTTTAATGCAATTCAACAAGAAAAAAATGAGTTGATTGTGAGTTATTTGTCAGGAAAAATTCAGAATATATTTTGGACTTTTTTAAATGAAGAAGCTCAAAATAAATTACAGTATTATGTAAATAATGATTTATACAAATTGTTAGAAAAAGATTTACCTGCAAACATTAAAAAAACATTATTTGGTTTGTATCAATCAATTGCAATTTCTGAAGAAGGAACAGCTAATTTATATGCTATTTGGTCTAAAAAGAAAACAATTAAAAATCTCTTTTTAAATGAAAACAATTTTACTTCTTTAGCAATGAAGTTGGCAATATATAAACACCCAAAAACGCCAGAAGTTCTTCAAAAACAACAGACAAGAATATCTAATTCAGATAGACTGGAACGCTTTAAATGGATGTTGCCTTCTTTATATTCAGATAAAACTGTTAGAGATAACTTTATGAAATCTCTTTTAGAAAAAGAAAACAGAGAAAAAGAATCTTGGGTGCAAACAGCATTGAGCAATATACATCATCCGTTAAGGCAAGATTCTTCAACAAAACATTTAAAATCGGTTTTAGAGAAATTAGAAGAAGTGCAACTAACAGGAGATATTTTCTTCCCTAAAGGATGGTTAGCGAGTTCAATTGGTAATTATTCATCAAAAGAAGCAAATATTATTTTACAAGAGTTTTTTGCTGAAAACCCTAATTACAATCCGGTTTTAATGAAAAAATTATTACAAACAACAGACAATTTAACTAGAGCCCAAGAAATTAAAAAATAGCATGAATTTATCCGAAGTAAAATCATCAGAAATAAAAAACTTAGACATACTTGCAAAGCAAGTTGTTGAAGGTTTTATAACTGGAATGCATAAAAGTCCGTTTCATGGGTTTTCAGTGGAATTTTCTGAACATAAACTTTATAATAAAGGGGAAAGCACACGACATATAGATTGGAAGCTATTTGCTAAAACTGAAAAATTATATACCAAAAAATACGAAGAGGAAACGAATCTTCGTTGCCATATAATTGTAGATAATTCAGCATCAATGCATTATCCAGTTGTAAAAAAGCTAACGATAGATCATCTAAATAAAATTGGTTATGCTGCGGTTGCTGCAGCTTCTTTAATGGAAATTTTAAAGCGTCAGAGAGACGCTGTGGGTTTAAGTGTGTATTCTGATAGTTATGAATTTTACGCTCCAGAAAAAGGAAGTGAGCGCCACAGAAAGATGTTGTTAAATCAGTTAGAGCAATTGTTAGTTTCAGAATCTACTGCTACCACAGAAACCTATCAATATTTACATGAAATTGCAGAAAACATTCACAGACGCTCTTTAATTTTCTTATTTACAGATATGTTTCAAACAACAAAAGATAAAGAAGAGATGTTTGAGGCGCTTCGTCATTTAAAATTTAACAAACATGAGGTAGTTTTGTTTCATACGTATGATGGAAAGACCGAATTTAACTTCGATTTTGACAGTGCTCCCAAAAAATTTGTAGATCTTGAAACAAAAGAAGAAATAAATTTATATTCAGAAAATATACAAGAACAATACAAAGAATCTGTTTCGAATTATTTTAAGGAATTGAAAAATAGTTGCTTACAATATAAGATTGATTATGTTCCTGTAGATATCAATAAAGGATTTAAAGAAGTTTTAGCAACTTATTTAATAAGTAGGCAAAAAAAAATATAATTTTCTTTGGAGAACTAAAAAACAAGTGTATATTTGCATCCGCTAATAGCAACGGTCTGGTAGTTCAGCTGGTTAGAATGTCGCCCTGTCACGGCGAAGGTCGCGGGTTCGAATCCCGTCCAGACCGCTAAAAAGCAAATTAAAATCCTTAACAATCTGTTTTTCAGAAAGTTAAGGATTTTTTACTTTAAAAACATTCCTAAATATGATAACAATAATTGCAGCTTTTGGAAAAAACTACGAACTTGGTAAAGACAACGATTTAATTTGGCACTTACCTGCCGATCTAAAACGTTTTAAAAGAACTACTACAGGTCATCATATCTTAATGGGGCGTAATACGTTTGAATCCATAGGGAAGCCATTGCCAAACAGAACTTCAGTAATTATTACCAGAAATGATAATTATTTTATGGACGGTTGTTTGGTTGCAAACAGTTTAGAGGAAGCAATTGACTTGGCAGAAGGTAATAATGCTTTTATAATTGGTGGAGCACAAATTTACAAACAAGCATTGGAAAATGATTTAGTAGATAAGTTAGATGTAACTATTGTGCATGAAAACTTTGAGGCAGATGTGTATTTTCCGGAAATTGATTTAAAAATTTGGGAAGAAACTGCTCGAAAAGACTTTAAAGCAGATGAAAAGAATAAGCACGATTATAGTTTTGTAACTTTTACAAAAATTAATTAACGTACTTGTCTTCTATTTCCAAGACCTAAACTCATATTGTATTTGCGTTGTGCAAATAAAAAGTAGTTAAATAATTTATAGTTTACATCGTAACCATAATCTACCGTAGATTGGTAGTCAATTATGTTTTCGTAGATATTTGGGTTGAATCTCGACGGATTATTCACTCTCATATTCCAATTGGTAACAAATATTTTGTTTCTGTTTTCTAAATAGGTTTGAGAATAATATCCAGGAGGAAAAGCAGTAGCATTTAGGTAAGCTGTAAAACCAATATCAATAATTATAATTTGATACTCTAAACTGTCATTTGCAATAACAACAGGCTCTTCTTTTACTTCGGAAGAATTATTTATTGGAGCAGCACCACATGAGTATAGTAAAATTCCAATAAATAAAAAGGTTGAAATATATTTTAAAGCTTTCATAATAAAACTATTTATACTCTATAAAGTTGCAAAAATTATTCCGTTTTTCATAGAATTTTAACTAAATTTCAACTTTAAAAATATTAAATGGATAAAAAACGATGCTTTTGGGTAAATAGTGATCAAATTTATATTGATTACCACGATAAAGAATGGGGAACACCCGTTTATGATGATAAAACATTGTTTGAGTTTTTAATTCTTGAAACTTTTCAAGCAGGATTAAGTTGGATTACCATTCTTAAAAAAAGAGAGAACTTTAGAAAAGCATTTGATGATTTTGATTATCAGAAAATAGCGCTTTATTCCGAAGAAAAATACGATTCCTTATTACAAGATTCGGGGATAATAAGAAATAAGTTAAAAGTGAAAAGTGCCATTACAAACGCTAAATTTTTTATGGAAGTACAAAAAGAATTTGGATCTTTTTCTAAATTTATTTGGGGTTATGTTGATGGAAAACCAATTGTAAATACGTTTCACAAAAGAGAAGACGTTCCGGCAACTACAGAACTATCAGATAAGATTTCTAAAGACTTAAAAAAACGCGGATTCAAATTTGTTGGTTCAACTGTAATGTATGCGTATATGCAAGCTGTAGGTATGGTTAATGATCATACAACAGATTGTTTTCGATATAATGAAATATGATTTTTCTTAAATTTTTACTTCACATATTTATTTTTTTCTTACTAACTATTGTAACACAAATTGGTGGCGTTATTTATTTGTTTTCTGTTTTTTTAGTGAAGAAAAATTCTGAAAAGAAAGTCATAAAAAGGTTCTTGTATTTTTCCATTATATACTTAATAGCTACTTTTCTTGTTGTTCCAAATGTTTCATCATATTTTGGAAGAGAGAAAATTAAAGATAGCTCAGTACTTCAAGCGCATTCCTTCTTTTATAAATTGGCAAATAGAAATTATGTGAAACCAGAATTAAATACTGTAATTTCTAAAATTGCGATAGATTTTTCAAATAAAAATAAAGGAATAAAATTAATATATCTTGATGCAAATTTTCCGTTTTTTGATAAGTTTCCATTACTTCCGCATTTAAGTCATAACGATGGAAAGAAGATTGATATATCTTTCGTTTATGCAGAAAATGAAAGATTATCTAATAAAAAACCATCAATAAGCGGTTATGGGGTTTATGAAAATCCTACAGCAAAAGAATTTAATCAAACTGAATTTTGCAAAGAGAAAGGTTATTGGCAGTATGATTTTCCAAAGTATTTAACTTTAGTAACTATAAATAAAGACATCACTTTTTCAAATAAAGCTAATAGAGATTTGGTAAATTTAATTGTAAATCAGAAAGAAGTAGGTAAAATATTTATTGAACCACATTTAAAAAATAGATTAAATTTATCTAGTAGTAAAATTAGATTTCATGGTTGTGGAGCTGTCAGACATGACGACCATATACATTTTCAATTAAAGTAATATTAAAAAATATACTTCGATAAAATTAAAACAGCAATTGTAGTAATTAAAGCAATTCCTACATATTTAGCAGTGTTTTTATAGTGTATTGAATGACTTTTAGCATCTTTTATATAGCTAAAAATCATAAAACCAACAAAAACTATAATAAAGCAAATTGCAAAAACAATTCTTCCTGTTGTAAACATTTTAGTAGCAATAAGTAAACTCATAAGGTTATTAATAGTAATTAACAAAACGCGTTAAAAAACGTTATGTTTAGTATTTTTAGCAAAATTACGATATTATATGAATAAAGCTATTGTATTTGGTGCAACTTCTGGAATTGGTTATGAATTAACAAAGATTCTAGTTCAAAATAACTACAAAGTAGCCATAACGGGAAGAAGATTAGAGAAACTTGAGGAACTTAAAGCTCAATTTCCGTCACAAATTATAATCAAGCAAAACGATATTCAGCAAATAGAAGATCTTGAAAAAGTGTTTTTTGAAATGGTTGAAGAATTAAAAACGGTCGATTTAATTGTACAATCTTCGGGAGTTGGTTTTGTAAATCCGAAGTTAGAATGGGGCAAAGAAGAGCAAACCATAAACACCAATGTTTTAGGAGTTACAAAGTTATATACTTTAGCATATAATTTATTCAGAAAACAGCAATTTGGACATTTGGTTGGTATTTCTTCTATAGCGTCAATTAGAGGAAATAGATCTTCGCCAGTCTATTTTTCATCTAAAGCATATCAAAAAGCATATTTAGAGAGTTTGTATTTTAAAACAAAAACCATAAAATCTAAGAAAGTATTTATTACTGATATTAGACCCGGTTTTGTTGATACACCAATGGCTTTAGGAGAAGAAATTTTCTGGATGGTTCCGGTTAAAAAAGCGGCAAAACAAATTTACACAGCAATTAAAAAGAAAAAAAGGGTAGCATATATTTCTAAGCGATGGCGTTTGGTAGCTTGGGCTTTAAAAGTTATGCCTGCAAGAATTTTAAAACAATTTACATAAAATATAAAAATGAAGAACAAAATAAAAGCAGTACACGATTTTCACACAGCGTTTAAAATTAACATACAAGATAAACCTACAGTTTCAATTTCTGAAGACAGAAAAAAGTTGCGTTTTGAATTGATGAAAGAAGAAAATGAAGAGTATTTAGAAGCTGCTGAAAATAATGATTTAGTTGAGGTTGCAGATGCACTTGGAGATATGCTGTACATTTTATGTGGAACAATTATAGAACACGGAATGCAAGATAAAATTGAAGAAGTTTTCAATGAAATTCAACGTAGTAATATGAGTAAATTAGGCGAAGATGGCAAACCAATTTACAGAGAAGATGGTAAGGTTTTAAAAGGACCAAATTATTTTAAACCCAACATTAAAGAAATTTTAGAAAATTAATCGGCTAATTCGCCACGATGAGGCTTTAGTGCATCTCTAAAAGTTTTCATGTCTTTTTCATCAATAGTGATAAAAGCAGAAAATAACATTGGATTTTTTTCTTGAATATCAATTTCATGAAAAGATAAGTTTTCAATTTGAGCAAACTCTTTTAAATGAATGGTGTGATGTTTTGCAGTTTCTTTTGCATCTTCACCTCTAAAATCCCAAAGTAATTTTATTTTTCGCATAAAGCAAAAATACTCATTTCAATATTTGGAATGAGTATTTTTCTGTGGAATCAAAAAATCAATATTATTTTTCTTTTAATGTCAATCCAATTAAGCCTAAACGAGCAATTAAAAAAGCAACCATTCCAAATGCAGGTGAAAGTAAACCAACTCTTAAACCCCAAGCAAGTACTGGAACTGATATATCATTAGCAATGGCAATAGCATCCATTGCACCAATTATACCAATCATAAAACCTAAAAACCCCCAAACTAATGCAAATAAACCTACATGTTTAAGTAGTTTTTGTGTCTTTACGTCAACATCACCTTTTAAAAATGCTTTAACAATAAATACAACGCAAACAATTACACAAATTAAAATTGTGTACATAAATAATGGACCACCTTCTTGTAATAAATTCATAATAAATAGTTTTAAAGTTAATGTGTTTCAAATGTAAATTAAGAAAGGGCTTTTTAATATTTAACTCGACAATTGACTTATTTTGAAGTAAAAATAACAGTTTTAAGTCTAATTTCAGAAAAATGGTTACTTATCTACAAAATCCTGAATTTTGTCGCAAAAGTCCATAAATGTATCTAAAAAAATAGATATTGCAAGCTATGAAAAAATCAGTATCGATTTTTACGGTATTAATAACGATAACAATTCATTTTATTTTTTGGATTGGCATCTATTTTTTCTATAATTATTTTTTAGGCTACGGAAGTAATAATGTTAAATATGTAAATAGGTTTTCATTGTTTTTAATGCCAATTACAATTTTTATAAGTTATTTTTTCTTGTACTATTTAGTGCCTACTTATTTAGTAAAGAAGAAACAAAAACTCTTTATTTTATACAGTATTTATACATTTATTGTTTCTTTCTTTTTTATTGTGCTTTCTATTTTCTTTGGTTTGGTTTTTTCAGACTTTTTAAAATCTGAAGACATAACTCCAATTACAAAAGGATTTTTATTCATTATACTAGGTGTTTATTTTGTGATTTTTATAGTAATTACTTTTGGGATGTTTATCCATAATTATAAACAGAGTATTAAAAATGAAGACTTAAAAAACAAGTTTTTACAAACACAATTACAACTTAAAGAACAGGAATTAAAGTTTTTAAAAATGCAAATCCATCCACATTTTTTATTCAATTCGTTAAATACAATTTATGGTTTTGCATTAAAAAAAGCTGATAAAGCCCCAGAAATGATTTTAAAATTGTCTAATCTGTTAGATTATATTTTATATCAAGTTGAAAAACCTGCGGTACTTTTGCAAGATGAAATAGATCATTTAAAAGATTATGTATCTTTAGAAAAAATGAGGTTTCATGATACTTTAAATGTTAGTATTTCTGAAGAAGGAAATACTGAAAATGTACAAATTGCACCAATGTTATTAATTCCGTTTGTAGAAAACAGTTTTAAACACGGAACCATAATTGATGGAAAACTAAAAGTTGTTATTTCAATAAAAATTGAAAATGAATTGCTGTTCTTTAAAATAAGTAATTCAACTTTAGAAGAAACAAGCAACGAAACAGGTATTGGGTTAGATAACATAAAAAAACGATTAGAAATGCTGTATCCAAATGGGCATCAATTAAAAATTGAACAAGAAAACCAATTGTTTATTGTAGCTTTAAAAGTGAAAATTAACAGCTTAAATATATTAAAGAATGACCACTAAAATAACCTGCGTAATTGTAGATGATGAGCCAGTTGCAAGAGGAGTTTTAGAGTCTTTTGTAGAGAAAATTCCTAATTTACAGTTATTAAAAAGCTGTAAAAATGCCATGGAAGCTTTTCAAATAATGAATACTCAAAAAGTAGATTTATTCTTTCTCGATATCAATATGCCAGAAATATCTGGATTGTCTTTGGCAAAGTCTATTCCGAAGAAAACTAAAATAATTTTTACAACTGCTTATAGAGAATACGCTGTAGATGGTTTTGATTTACAAGCGGTAGATTATCTACTAAAACCCATTGCTTTTGATCGTTTTTTGCAAGCTGTAAATAAGTTTTTTGAAACTACTGTTCCTAATAAAATTGAAAATAAAAATGAGGATGTAATTGAAAAAAACAATTTCATTTTTGTGCGTTCTGAGCGTAAAATGGTTAAAATTAATTTCGATGAAATCTTATTTATTGAAAGTTTGAGTGATTATATTAAAATCACTTTACAAAATAGTGTAGTTGTTACCCGAGAAACCATTTCTAATATTGAAAGTAAGTTGCCTGTTGCAAAATTTATGAGAACGCACAGATCGTTTATAATTTCGCTGCCTCAAATTACTTCTTATACCAGTGAATTTATTGAAATTGGTAAGAAAGCAATTCCAATTAGCAGAAGTTACAAAGAAACCGTTTTACAAAAATTAGCAGAAGTGTAGGCTAAATTCTATCTTTACAGCAAAATTTAAGACGTTGAATACATCAGAATTTATATTTTCTTCGGAAGTAAAGCAAGTAGAAAAAATATCGACAAAATGGCAAACGCCAAGTAATATTGCCTTGGTAAAATATTGGGGAAAAAGCAATCCTCAAATACCAAAGAATGCTTCTATAAGTTTTACATTGAATAACTGTCATACAAATACTTCAATTGATTTTCAGAAGGTTTCTAGAAATGAAAAAGCAGATTTCGAATTGTTTTTTGAAGGAAAAAAGAAAGACGATTTTAAACCGAAAATTGCTACGTTTTTTGAGAGAATTCAACAATATTGTCCTTATATTTTAGACTATAAAATGACTATTTCTTCGGAAAACTCTTTTCCGCATAGTAGCGGAATTGCTTCTTCAGCAAGCGGAATGAGTGCAATTGCAATGTGTTTAATGAGTTTAGAGAACGCATTAAATCCAGATTTGTCTGAAGAGTTTATCAATAAAAAAGCATCATTTTTAGCACGTTTAGGTTCTGGAAGTGCAAGTAGAAGTATTGAAGGACCTTTGGTTGTTTGGGGAAATCATCTAGAAATTGAAGGAAGTTCAGATTTATTTGGTGTAAAATTCCCACACAAAGCTGCACCAATTTTTAATGATTATCAAGATGTAATTTTGTTGGTTGATAAAGGCGAAAAACAAGTTTCTTCAACAGTTGGCCATAATTTAATGCATAATAATCCGTATGCCGAAAGCAGGTTTAAACAAGCAAATGACAATTTAGCAAAACTGTCTAAAATCCTTCAAAACGGAGAGATTAAAGAATTTATAAGTTTGGTAGAAAGTGAAGCGTTGACATTGCATGCAATGATGTTAATGAGCAATCCTTATTTTATTTTAATGAAACCAAACACTTTAGAAATCATCAATAAAATCTGGGAATATAGAGCAGAAACCAACAGTAATATCTGTTTTACCTTAGATGCAGGCGCAAATGTACACGTGCTTTTTCCTTCTGAAGAAAAAGAAAGCGTGCTTCAATTTATTGATAATCAACTGTCTAAATATTGTCAAAATGGACAGTTTATCGTAGATTCGGTAGGATTTGGTGCAAAAAAGTTGTAAATTAGTTCTCAAATAAATCCCATTATTATGAAAAATTCAACATTTTTAGTACTGCTATTTATTGGGTTTTTAACAACATCAATAACTGCACAAGAAACAATTTGGTTAGATGCAAATTGGAAAAAAACAACCAAAGACAAAGCTGCTTTTTACAGAACCACTCCACAAACCAAAGACAATGGATTTTGGATTGTAGATTACTATAAAGATGGTACAAAACAAATGGAAGGTTTTAGTACAACAAACACTTATGATAATGAGCAATTTGAAGGGTTGGTTAAATACTATTTCAAGTCGGGGCAACTATCTCATGAGCTTAATTTTCAAGATGGAAAATTAGATGGAAACAGAAAGGAATATTATGAGTCTGGCGAACTTAAAGAGCACGCAAAATACGATGAAGGTAAGCGAAATGGCATTTTTAAGTCGTATTACAAAAACGGAAAAATAGCATCAAGAGGTAAATATAGCAAAGGAGAGAAAGTTGGTGTGTGGAAAATTTTCTATAAAAACGACTATTAATCAGTCAATTAATTAATATTTATCAGTATTTTTGTATAAAATTATTTGAAATTAGATGAAAGGACCACTTTTTTACGCTAAGATTTTACTCTTCGGAGAATACGGAATCATTAAGGATTCTAAAGGATTAGCAATTCCATTCAACTCATATAAAGGCGCACTTAAATCTGTGCAAAATTTATCTGGTGAAGCTAAAAAATCTAACGAAAGTCTAGCTAAGTATTACACGTATTTAGCGGATTTAGATACGGATCTTGTTTCTTTTAATTTAAGTGATTTAAAGAAAGATATTGATAACGGAATGTATTTCGATTCTTCGATACCACAAGGTTACGGAGTTGGAAGTTCTGGCGCTTTAGTTGCATCTATTTACGATAAATACGCAGCGGATAAAATTACAGTTTTAGAAAACTTAACAAGAGATAAATTGTTAGTTTTAAAACAAGTTTTCTCTTTAATGGAGTCTTTTTTTCACGGTAAAAGCTCTGGATTAGATCCTTTAAATTCTTATTTAAGTTTACCAATCCTTATCAATTCAAAAGAAAATATTGAAGCTGCAGGTATTCCATCTCAAAAAGAAGGAAAAGGAGCAGTTTTCTTATTAGATTCTGAGCAAGTTGGAGAAACGGAACCTATGGTTTCTATCTTTATGAATAAGATGAAAAACGAGGGTTTTAGAAAAATGATTAACGAAGAATTTGCAACATATACAGATGCTTGTATTGAAGACTTCTTAAAAGGAAATGTAAAATCGCTTTTTGGAAATGTTAAAAGTTTATCTAAAATTGTTTTAAAGAACTTTAAACCAATGATTCCTACAGCTTTTCATAAAGTTTGGGAAAAAGGAATTACAACTAACGATTATTACCTAAAACTTTGCGGTTCTGGTGGCGGGGGTTACATTCTTGGCTTTACTGAAGACTACGAAAAAGCTCAAAAAAGTTTGCAAGATTATAAATTAGAATTGGTGTATCGATTCTAAATTTGTAAGTATGAATGCTACTAAGCAAACATCTATATTTTACAAAATTTTCAGTTTACTATCTGTTGTAAGAGGTTACAATATTTTAGTTTTAATTGCAGCACAATACTTAGCAGCAATTTTTATTTTTTCATCAAAGAATTCCTTAAAAAGTGTTTTGTTCGATTGGCATTTACTGTATTTAGTAATAGCTTCAGTTTGTGCCGTTGCTGCCGGTTATATTATTAATAATTTTTATGATGCCAAAGCAGATCAAATTAACAAGCCTATAAAAACCAACTTAGATAATTATGTAAGACAAGAAACAAAATTGTCTTTATATTTCTTTTTAAATTTTCTTGGTTTTTTCTTTGGTTGGTTAGTTTCTTGGCGAGCAGCTTTGTTCTTTTCTGGTTACATTTTTTGTATTTGGTTTTATTCACATAAATTAAAAAAGTACCCTTTTATTGGATTGTTATCTGCTACGATACTAACAATTTTACCGTTTTTTGTAGTTTTTGTACATTATAAAAATTTCTCAAAGATAATTTTTGTCCATGCCTTTTTCTTATTCCTAGTGATTATGATAAGAGAATTAATAAAAGATTTGGAAAATATTAAAGGAGCAATTGCTAATAATTATAACACATTTACCATAAAATACGGAGAGCAAAAGACGAAGAGATTTGCAATTTTATTACTCTTTTTAACATTAATTCCTGTTGTAATATTATTAATAAATCCTGCGATTAGCGGTATGAAATATTACTTTTATATGGCCTTGGTTACTTTGATGTATGTAGGTTTTTCTCTTTTAAAATCTACACAAACAAATCAGTATAGAAAGTTACATAACATCTTAAAAATACTCTTGTTAATAGGTGTTTTTAGTCTAATTTTTATTGATACATCATTACTTTTAGAAAAGGTAATTGATAAATTGTAAATTGTTGATTTTCAATCATAAATAAAGTACTATCTTTGCACGCATTTTAAAAACAAAAAAATGGATTCAAAGAATAACTCGTCGAGAGGACGACAAGCTGGTAAGCGCAACAATCCTCAAGCAAAAAAAAGATTTCAAAACACAACTTCTAAGCCAAAAGCTAAACCTCAAGCTCAAAAAAATGAGAGCACAGGTATAAGACTTAACAAGTTTATTTCTAATTCTGGTATTTGTTCTCGTAGAGAAGCAGATACGTATATAGAGCATGGAAGTGTAACTATTAATGGTAATTTAGTTACAGAAATGGGACATAAAGTACAACCTGGAGATGAGGTTCGCTTTGATGGTTCTTTAATTTCTATTGAGCAAAAACGTTATATTTTATTAAACAAGCCTAAAAACTATATTACTACTATGGATGATGATCGTGGTAGAAGTACAGTTATGGACTTGGTTGCTAATGCAACAAAAGAAAGAATTTATCCTGTTGGGCGTTTAGATAGAAATACTACCGGTTTATTGTTGTTTACTAATGATGGTGAATTGGCTAAAAAATTAACGCACCCTAAACATGATGTTCGTAAATTATATCATGCTTCTTTAGATAGAAAGTTAGATTTAAAAGATTTACAGAAATTACGTGGAGAAGTAATTATTGAAGGGAAAAAGGTTTTTATTGACGCTGTTGAATATGTTCAAGGACAAAAGAAAACAGAAGTTGGTATTGAAATTCATTCTGGAAGAAATAGAATTGTACGTAAAATATTTGAACACGTAGGTTATAAAGTTGTAAAATTAGACCGAGTAATTTTTGCTGGTATGACCAAAAAGAATTTACCTCGTGGACGTTGGAGAGAGCTTACAAAATTAGAGTTAAGTAATTTACAGATGATATAAAACAAAAATCCAGAGCAATTTGCTCTGGATTTTTTTATGTATTTAGTAATCTTTATTTAGGATCTAAAATTTCTTCAATTCTTTCAACTACATCTTGTAAGTGGTATCTTGTAAGTGTATTTGGGGCAGTTGCAATAGCTCTTTTAGTATCGCGCTTAATTCTGTTTAATTCACCTCTAACAACAGGTTTAATATCAGATAAAGTAGCATTTACATTAGTTTGCTTAAAGTAACCCGAATTTGCACCTCTTTGGCTTTTTAAGATCATTAATTTACCTAATCTATCAATATGTGCTCTTTGTAAGTTTCTTCTGTAAACATCTATCGATTTTCTAGAATATAATTCAGACCAAACACCTCTACGTAAATCTGTCATCATACTTAAAATAGAATATGCTTGCGCTCCATTTAAAGTTTGGTTTTCAACCATTCTTGTTAATCTACCAGGTTTTAACAATTTAGACAATGCGTTAGATTGCATTCCCATAATTCTGTCTCCAGAACCAGAAAATTGTGTTTTGTTGAAGATATTAGTATCTAACATCCAAGTTGGCGTTGTAAATAATTCTTTATTTAAAAAGGCAATAGCTCTTTTTTGCTTTTCTGTAGGTGTATGCGAATAAACAGCGCCGTTTTGGTCAGATGTTTTAAAGTTTTCATAAACACCACCAACGTTAGAAGCAACATGTCCCATATAACGGTTAAATTGACTTAATACTTGACCATACATTGTTTGTAATTCGTCATAGTTTTCACCTTTCACAGAAGTCCATTCTTCTAATCTTGGTAAAATTCTTTTTAAGTTTCTAATTCCGTAATCACTTGCGCGCATTGCATCATCACCTAAATCTTCAGTTTGAGAACTTGGATCAATTACATTTCCTGCTTGTTGATGACCAAATCTGTATTTAGCATCACCAGCATGTTTTAAAATCCAGCTATCTAAAACTGGTTTTTCATTGTCAGTGTCTAAAATAGGACGATATCCCCAAGAAATTGCGTATTTGTCATAAATACCAATGTTTGGCATTAAAGCAACGCCTTTATCTTCAGGTTGTGCTATATAATTAAAACGAGCATAATCCATAATTGAAGGAGCAGTTCCAAATTCTTTTGTGAATGCTGCCGAACGTAAAGATTCAACAGGATACGCAACAGAACTTCCCATATTATGAGGTAAACCTAAGGTGTGACCAACTTCGTGAGAAGATACAAAACGAATTAAACGCCCCATAACTTCTTCTTTAAACTCGTTGCTGCGCGCATCAGGGTTAATTGCTGCTGTTTGTATAAAGAACCAATTGTGTAATAAAGTCATTACATTGTGGTACCAATTGATATCTGATTCTAAAATTTCTCCAGATCTTGGATCACTAACGTGAGGTCCGTTTGCATTTGGAATTGGAGAAGCTAAATAACGTACAACAGAATAACGAACATCTTCAGGAGACCATTCTGGATCTTCTTCTTTTGTTGGCGCATCTTTTGCAATAATTGCATTTTTAAAACCAGCAGCTTCAAAAGCAACTTGCCAGTCATTAATACCTTGTTTTATATAAGGAACCCATTCTTTAGGAGTAGCTCTATCTATATAGTAAACAATTTGTTTTTTTGGCTCAACTAATTTACCACTGTTAAACTTTGCTAAATCTTCGTCTTTAACTTCTAAACGCCATCTATCTAAATAAGTTACAGACTTACTCTTTTGCGCCTTTAAACCATAATCGGTTTGAGAGCTTGTAAACCATCCAACACGTTCATCGTGGTAACGTCTTTTCATTGGTACTTTAGGAAGTAAAATCATAGAATTACTTAATTCCATAGAAATTGAACCTACACTTTTGTTAGAAGGTGGTGCAGAAGAAGCGTATGTTTTTACGTGACGTATTTCTATGTTTTGTGGGTAACTACTAATTCTATCAATAAAAGAACGTTCTTTGTCTATTCTGGTTACCTTATATTTTTTTCTGCTTCTTGCAGGGAAACCTAAAGCTTTAACATCTGTAGTAAAAAGTGAAGTTGCATCAATAACCGTTGCAGTAGAATCTTTGCTAAATGCTTTAATAGGAAAACTAAATAAGATTGGTTCAAAATTAGAATTTACAACAGCTTCATGTACAGGTAAAATGGTGTCAGCAACAATATTATGAGAAACTACTCTAAGTAAAACTTTCTTCCCTTTTTTCTGCCAACGTAAAACTTGTGTGTTTTGTTTTCCACCACCAAAACCAAGTCCGCTTGCAGTTTTAGCAATTCTAGTTACCATTAACATTTCTCTTTCTAATAAAGAATCTGGTATTTCGAATAAGTATTTTTCGTCTTTTGTGTGTACTTTAAAAAGACCTTCGTCTGTAGCGTGATCTTTAGTTACTACTTTTTCATAAGGCTGAATTTCTCCTTTTTTAGGTTTAGCAGTAGTTTTTTTTGCTTCAGTTTTTTTATCGTCTTCTTTATTCTTCTTTTTTCTACGTTGAGCACTTGCATCAAGAGAAAAGCTAAAAGCAAAGACAACTATTAAAAGTTGGGAGAGTAGTTTTTTAGACATGTAAATTGATTATTTGAATTAGCTCACGAAGTTAAGTAAACATGTTATGCACACTTCTTAATGAAATGTTAAAGAGATTGTTAAAGTTTATTGTTTTATATGAGTCAAAATTAAAACTATTCATATAAAAAAGGAGTAATAGAAATTTGCTCTATACCTCCTTTTGGCTGTTAAATAGTAAGTAACTTTATAAAATTACTTTAAAACTGAAAACTCAATGCTAGAGTCTGTAAAAACAGAATGTGTTTGTGTTTTAAAGTCTTTTTCGTCAGCTTTAAAGATATTGTCTACATACGTTTGCGGGTTCAAATCAATTAAAGGAAACCAGGTGCTCTGTACTTGAACTTGTAATTTGTGTCCTTTTTTAAAGGTGTGAAAAACGTCTTGTAACTTAATATTTACTGAAGTCTTTTTGTTTGGAGTAAACGGTTTTGGGTGTTCAAAACTTTCTCTAAAACGTCCTCGCATAACTTCACTTCTTACCATTAAATGATAATTACTCATTTTTAAATGGTCTTGTAGTTTGTCATTGTTTTCTTTATAGTCTGAAGGATGGACATCAATAACTTTTACAATCCAATCTGCAGCAGAACCCGTTGTTGCAACTTTCAATTTTGCTAAAATATCTCCAGCTAGTGTATAATCTTTCGTTAATACATCAGTTTCAAAAACTAAAACATCTGGTCTTCTTGCAGCAAAACGTTGGTCGTCTGTCATGTATTTACGTGGTGTAAAAACTGTTTTAATATCTTCTGAATAGGGAACTGGACGTTTTATATCACTAATAAATTTAATAGCGTTTGATGATTCTTTGGTTGAAGTTAATTCTTGATTGTCTGATAAAAACATAGCTTCTTTTACTACATTTTGTGGCGGCCAAGCATCGTAAATTTTCCACTCTTTTCTACCAGAATCATACACATACGCTTCAGGCAAACCAGAGTTTTTATCGCCTTTTCCTTTTAAGAAGTGATTAAAGAATTTTGTTTCTATTTCCTTCTGAAATTTTAAAGAAATTGAATCTCCAAAATAATAATTACCAACAGAATTTTTTACGCCAGAACTTGCCCATTTCCCGTGATCCCAAGGACCAAAAACCATGGTGTTGTAGTTGTCTTTTCCATGTTTTTCTATTCCTTTGTAAGTTTCAAAAGGCCCGTATAAATCTTCTGCATCAAAGAAACCGCCAACAATCATAGTTGCTACAGAAGAAGGGACTTTGTCCATGTGCTGAATAATTCCTTTGCTTTTCCAAACTTCATCGTAATTTGGATGTTCAACTATTTCTTTCCAGAAAAAATCATCTATTCTATCTTTATTTTCAACTGTTTTTACGTCTAACTTTTCATATTGAAAATATTCGTTAAGGTTCGATAAAGGACCTTTATCTAAGAAAAATTGATATTGATCTTTCGTATTCATTTTTGGAAAAGAATACCAAGCCGAATCGGTTGGCGTGTCTTTGTAAGTTCCAAATAAAGAAACGGCTCTAAAATAACTTAGTAAAAATGCACCGTTATGATGAAAATCATCAAAAAAGAAATCACCAATACAAGCTTGCGGAGAAGCTGCTTTTAAGGCTGGATGCGCATCAATTGCAGAAATTGTAGCATAATGTCCCGGATATGAAATTCCCCAAGTACCAACATTTCCGTTATTGTTTTCTACATTTTTAACCAACCAATCAATAGTGTCATAAGTATCTGAAACTTCGTCAGTTTGTTTTGCTGTTTTATTCGGAATATAAGCACGCATGTTATCATAAACACCTTCACTCATCCAGCGTCCACGAACATCTTGATAGACAACAATATTTCCTTCTTTCATTAAATGAACATTCGGTCCAATTTTAGTTTTCATTCCTTCTCCATAAGGTCTAGAACTGTAAGGCGTTCTTTGCATTAAAATAGGGTATTCTTTGCTTGTGTCTTTCGGAGAATAGATTGTTGTGTGGAGTTTTATTCCATCTCGCATGGTTATATCTACTTCAGTTTTTGTATAATTATCAACAACAAACGTGTCTTTTTTTTCTTTTTTAGTAGTTTTTGTACAACTAATAAATAGTGTAATTGTAAGAATTGAAAGAAATATTTTTTTCATTAGAAAGAAAGTTTAGTTTGGGATAAAGTTACTATTTTTAATTTTTATTTTAAAGACTATAATAATGAAGCAAACTATATATTTTTTCTTGTTGATTTTTCTTGCAAGCTGTCAATTTCCAAAAGAAGGCGAAAGCAATGAGGCTTTAAAACAAATTAAACAAGAAAAGACTTTTCCGAAGTTAGAAAAAGACAGATACAATGTTGCTTTTTTAATTATGGACGGAACTTTTAATACGGAATTAACTGCGCCTTTTGATATTTTTCAGCACACTATTTTTAGAGAAAACATAAAAGCAATGAATGTTTTTACGGTTGCAAATACCGATAAACCAATCACCACTTTTGAAGGAATGCGAATTCTACCAGATTATAATTACTTAAAAGATTCGCTTCCAAAGATTGATATTCTAGTTGTTCCTTCCGCAGAACATCATTTAGATACCGATTTAGAAGATACCGCAATGATTGATTTTGTAAAGAGAGTTGATAAAGAAGCTGAGTTTATTACTTCGCATTGCGATGGTGCATTTGTATTGGCTAAAGCTGGAGTTTTAAACGGAAAAGTGTCAACAACATTCCCGTCAGATATTGATAAAATGAGAGTAACTTTCCCAGATTTAGATATTAGAAAAGAAGTTTTGTTTGTGCATGACGGTAAATATATTACTTCCGCCGGAGGCGCAAAGTCTTTTGAAGCAGCTTTGTATTTGTGTGAGTTTTTATACGGAAAAGAGGTTGCTAAATCGCTTGCAGGCGGTTTGGTAATTGATTGGAATGTAGATAAAGTTCCGCATTTAATAGTAAAATAATCGTCGTATCTTTGTGGCGTGAAATTAAGACGAACATCCGATTGGTTACCAACTACCGCCAAAGAAGTAAAACTTAAAGGTTGGGAAGAACTAGACGTAATTCTATTTAGTGGAGATGCGTATGTAGATCATCCTTCTTTTGGACCTGCAGTAATTGGCCGTATTTTAGAAAGTTATGGTTTACGTGTAGCAATTGTGCCACAACCAAGTGTAAATGATAACCTTCAAGATTTTGAAAAGTTAGGTAAACCACGTTTGTTTTTTGCTGCAACTGGTGGTTGTATGGATCCAATGGTTTCCAACTATACAGCAAGTAAAAGACGTAGAGATAAAGATGCATATACGCCAAATGGTGATAAAGGTTTTAGACCAGATTATGCAACTTCGGTGTATTCAAAAATTTTGAAGGAAAAATTTCCAGATGTGCCTGTTTTAATTGGTGGTATTGAAGCTTCATTAAGACGTGTAACACATTACGATTACTGGTCTGACAAGTTATTGCCAACCATTTTAGAAACCTCTCAAGCAGATATGTTAGTCTACGGAATGGGAGAACAACCTTTGCGAGAAATTGTAGAATTGTTGCAAAAAGGGGTTCCGTTTTCAAGCTTAAAAAACATTAAACAAACGGCTGTTTTAATTGATAAGGATGAAGCACTTCCGAAGCATAAAAGTTGGGAAGACGTAGAAATTATTTCACACGAAGTTTGCTTACTGAATAAGAAGAAATTTGCTTCAAACTTTAAAGTAATTGAGCAAGAATCTAATAAATTACATGCGCGTAGAATTTTGCAAAGAGTAGGAGATAAGCAGTTGGTTATAAATCCGCCGTTTCCTACGATGACAGAAGCAGAAATTGATGCTTCTTTCGATTTGCCTTACACACGTTTACCGCATCCAAAATATAACAAGCGAGGACCAATTCCTGCGTTTGAAATGATTAAGTTTTCTATTAATATTCACCGTGGATGTTTTGGAGGTTGTAGTTTTTGTACAATTTCTGCACACCAAGGAAAATTTATTGCAAGCAGAAGTCAAGAATCTATTTTAAAAGAAGTAGATACCGTTGCGCAAATGGACGATTTTAAAGGGTATTTATCTGATATTGGCGGACCTTCTGCAAATATGTATAAGATGAAAGGAAAAGTGCAATCTATCTGTGACAAATGTGTTGCACCAAGTTGTATTTCTCCAGTAATTTGTAGTAATTTAGATACTTCTCACAAACCTTTAACGGAACTATATCAAGCAGTTGATAAGCATCCTAAGATTAAAAAATCTTTTATTGGAAGCGGAATTAGACATGATATGTTGGTGCCAGAATTTAATAAAAATGCAGATCCAAAAGAGTTAGATGCATATACTGAAGAGGTAATGACAAAACACGTTTCTGGGAGATTAAAAGTCGCTCCGGAACATACTTCTGATCCAGTTTTAAAGCTGATGCGTAAACCCTCTTTTACTTATTTTCATAAATTTAAAGAGCGTTTTGATAGAATCAATTTTAAGAAGAAATTGAATCTACAATTAATTCCTTATTTTATATCGAGCCATCCAGCAAGTGAAGTAGAAGACATGGCAAATTTAGCTGCCGAAACTAAAGATATGGGTTTCCAGTTAGAGCAAGTACAAGGTTTTACGCCAACGCCAATGACGGTTGCTACGGTAATTTATTATTCGGGATATCATCCATATACTTTAAAGCCAACAAAAACTCCTAAAACTAAAAAGGAAAAAGAAGATCAACACAAGTTTTTCTTTTGGTATAAAAAGGAAAACAAACAGTGGATTAAAGATAAATTAAACGCTGTTGGGCGTACAGATTTATTACAAAAATTGTTACCAGAAGATAATTCTTGGAAGAAAAATAAAGGCGCTAAAAACGCTAAAAATACGTTTGATGATGCTGTTCCTTTTAATAAAAGGAAAAAGAAAGCTACAAGAGGTTCTTCTAAGAAGAGGAGAAGGTAGTTTTTATTTTAGAATAATAACTTCGTCTAATAAAGGAACAAGCCCTGTTTTAGTTTTTTGGTCATTATTCCAAAAACTTAAAACACAGCTTATATAGTTTTCTCTAATCTTTGTTGCAACATAAAAAACTGTTAAATTTTTTCCCCCAGATATTCCTGCTAAAAGAGATTTAGTTCCAGTGAAATCATAAATAATTTTTTTAGACTTAGTTAGTGTGCCTTCAAATTTAATTTCTAAAATTTCTTCAGAAGTTATTTTTCCTCCTTTTTTAGCTTTTAATATTGCTAATTGATATTGAATTGACTCTTCTGCACTTTTTAAGTTTTTATGTATGGACCAATTCATTTCTCCTTTATAAGGACATTGAATTGTGTTTATATTTGTCCAATAACAACCATTTCCAAGTTTAATTTTTCTACCAACAAAATCAATACTATCAATTTTAGTTTGATGAAATGTTTTTTTGGGTAACTCATTGTTAATTATTAATTGAATCAGTTGTCTTTCTAGTTTTTTTTGTTCTTTATTTATAGAACCAAACCAAAAAACGGTAACTCGTTTATTTTTATTTTCTACAAAATAGTATGAGTTATTTTGAGTTAAGTTCTCAGATATTTTTTTAGTTTTACTAATGTGAAGATTATTGAAAACTAATTTTCCGTCTTTTATTTTAACATCTTTTTTTCTAATTGAATATTTTTTAAAGATCTTTTTTAAACCTTTTTTTGAAAAATTATTACTAAAAGTCTGACTTGTAAAATCTATACCATCTATATTGTAAAGTATTATATCTTTATTCTTTATAGCTTTTAGTCTGTCTAAAATTTTATCTGAATTTTGACCATATATTGGAAAAATAAAAATAGTTAAGAGTAATAGGTGAATTATTTTTTTCATTTAGATTCTTTTATAGCTTTTCAATTAATAAACGAATTTGAGTTTAATTTATTTTAGAAAGAAAATATTCCTACCGAACAAACCTTACAATTCTCTTTTTCTTGTATTTTGTAAATAAAAGATTTAATCTACGGATTTTTCTTGATACTTTACAAACCCAAATACTTCAATTTGTTTTTTAGTAATTCTATAGACTATTGTGTAGCCTCTAAAGATTAAATCTCTAATAGATTCATCTTCAAAATAAATAGATTTTCTATATAAATATGGATTGGTAGCAATTGTTTTGATTTTTATTAAAACATCTTTTTTAAATTTTCTTGCTGCTTTTGGTTTGTCTTTCGCAATAAATCTAAGTTGATTTTCTAACCTCTTAACAAAACTTTCTTTAAATACTATTTTCATAGTAGAGATTAAACAATTTTGTCTAGCCGGCATTTTAATTCTTCTTCTGAAACAAAGGAAGCTTTTCCTTGTTCAATTTCAGAAAGTTCATTTTGTAAGTTTTTTTTTGTAGCTATAAAATTTTCATTTGTACTAATGATTTCAATTTCATCTTTATTGAATTTGCCCAACAAAGCAAGAACTTTATCGTAAACTTTATCGTTTACTTTTAGCTGTAATGTTTTCATAACGAAGGCTTTTTAACAAAAATACAAAAATATTTTTATATTAATTTGTGACGTAAAGTTTGCTGTTTTTTTAAGATTTCCGATGTTTCCCTCTTGGTCCATCACCTTCTTTTAGTACAATTTCGGAATGTAATAATTTTGCAGCTTCTGCAGAACTTTTTACTTTGGAAGTACTTCTGTTTATCATTTCAGATTCAAAAGCAGTTAGTACACTTTTTCGGATTCCAACTTCTTTCCAATTAGATAAAGAGTTGCAGTTTTTTGTAATTCCGCGAGCTAACGCCAAAGCATCTAACAAAGCTTGATTTGCTCCTTGACCTTTAAACGGACTCATAGGATGCGCAGCGTCTCCAATTAAGGTTGCTTTATGTCCTTTTTCTAATTGTTCTGGTTGTAATACATCACGATCATAAACAGGATAACCAGAAATTTGTGCTTCGTTTGTAGTGGCTACAATTTGTGGAATAGGATTATGCCATTGCGTTCTTTTTTTAGCTTCCTCTTTAAGTGCTTTTGTACCTTGAATATTCAGGTTTTTTGCTTCTTTCTCTGATATTGGGAAGCTTAATTGCCACATAATATTTTCTGAATCATAAGGCATCATGTAAATGCGTTCAAATCCGTTTGCAGTTTGAAATACCGTTGCTGAATCTAATAATGGACTTTCAATATCTTCTAAATTTTTTAGAGGACAAATTCCTAAAATTACGATACAACCTAAATATCGTAAAGGAGATGTGTTTTCATCAATAAGAAATTTTCTTACCGTACTTCTAATTCCATCCGCTCCAACTACAAGATTTGCTTTGGTCGTTTTTATTTCATCATTTACTTGAAATTTCAATTCAACATTTTCAGTATCAGATTCCTTAAAACTTAACAATTGATGTCCCCATTTTATAGCATTACTTTCGCCAAGTTGCTCCAATAAAGCTAAACGCAAAGATTGTCTTGCAATGTGCACATTTGTGTGTTTTGGAGCTGTTTTGTCTTCCGATCTTCCCCATTTTCTAATTCCCCATTCGCCAATAATTTTTCCTTTGGAAGTATGTACTACATGTTTTGTTGAGGTTATTCCTTCTTTTAATTCAAGAATTCCTAAACCTGCCATTGCTTTACTTGCTTGTTGTAACGTAAGTCCGTAGCCTTGAGATCGAGCATTGAAGTCGAGGTCTCGTTCATAAAGTGTAAATGGAATTCCACGATGTAAACAAGCTACAGCTAGTGCAACGCCTCCAATTCCGCCACCAATTATAGCAATGTTTGGGTGTTTTTCTGTTTCAGTTTTGGGTTTCTGTTTAGAAGAAATTAATCCAGAACCATTACATTTAGCACACGTTTGTAATTGACTTTTAGGTGGAATTGGAGCAGTTCCTTCAGAATTTGAATTATTGAATTTTTCTAATTCCGCTTTATAGTTCAGTCTTGCTTTTTTTGAAAGGCGTTGTTTTTTTTTGCCTTCACCTTTACAGTTTTTGCAAATAACCCAAAAATTATCTTTGTCCTTAGTTTCTTTCACTATTTCTTAACTACTATCATCATATGCGGACTAAAAGGTAACAAATACTCATCATTTTGAGTGAGGTTTTGTAAAGCTTTTAAAGTTTTAGATTTTTGTTTGTCAATCATATTTGCAAAATATTCATTATCCAACCAAATAATTCCTTCAACGGCAAAAAGATTAACAAAATTTAAATCTTGTTCTAAAAACTCTGCTTTTAAACCTGCTGGTTTGTGATAAAAAGCGTCTGCTAATAAAAACGGAAAATCTTTTGGAGCATTGTGAATTCCTGTTGTAAGTTCCTCTTTACACATATCAAAAAATGAGTTAGCATGAATCATCCCGTTCATTAAACCAACAACGGTTGAAGCTGTTGCATTAATCCCAAACCCTAAAATAATTCCGCCTTTTTTCAAAACTCTTTTAGCTTCTAAAATGGCAGTAACTCTGTCTTCTCTTTTTTGCAAATGATATAAAGGTCCGTGTAAAATTACCAAATCAGCAGTGTTGTCTTCAAAAGGTAATTTTTTAGCTTCACCAATTGTAATAGAAAATGGATTTTGTAGTTTTTTGGCTCTTTGTTCCGCTAATTTAATGTGTTTTAAAACAGGCTCTACTAAATGAACTTTGTGTTCTTTTTTAGCCAACCATTCGCTGTATTTTCCAGTTCCGCCACCAACATCAATTATAGTAGCATTTTTCTTAGTAATATGAAGTTGAATAAGTTCTTTAATTCTTTCAAATTCAAAAATACCCATTCCTTTTTCTAGCCTAGTTTCTTCAGATGCTTTGTTGTAGAAATTTTCTAATTCTTTACTGATAAGTTTACCTTTTTTCACCTTAAAAATTTAAGAGATAAAAGTAGATAATTAATTACAGATTTTACAGTCTTCTTTCTCTTGAATTTCGCCAACTAAATTCCCTTTAGTATTCATTACAAAACCACAGCAATCCATAAAACCTTCAGCAATTAATTTACGTGCACGTTGTATTTGAGATTTTGTAGTTGGTAAAGTTTGTTTTAATTGCTCAGCAACTTCTTGCTGTTTTAATCCTTTTATGTCAGATAAAAACAACGGATCTCTATATTTTTTAGGTAAGTTTTTTAGGATTCCGCGAAGACAATCTTTTTCTGTATGGACATTATCTTCAATCTCAGTTTTGCTTTCAAAATTGGCCATTTCTACAGTTTTATTTGTGGTTTTCCAATAATCTAAAATTGAATTTCGAGCAATAGAAAAACACCAGGATTTTAATTTAGTAATGTCTTTTAAAGTATGTAGTTTAGTGTGAATTTTAATAAAAGAGTCTTGCAAAATATCATCAGCAATAGTTTTTTCTTTTACTTTGCTGATGATAAAATTTTGTAAATCTGTATGATATTTAGTCCAAACCTCTTGTGTAGTCATAATAAATTTGTGTCATTGCGAGGAAACGAAGTAACCTTTTAATTTATAAAGATAGTTACTTCCTTCCTCGTAATAATAGGGTTTAATTAACAATTACAATTGTTGCAAGTACAAGTATCACAAGTGCAATTTTTACAATCTCCGTTTAAACATTCTACACAGGTACAGCTACATTGGTTTTTATAATTTTCCATGATTCTAAATTTATAGTTCACTTAATAGACGTAACAATTATAAAAAAGATGCAAAAATAATGGATTAATATACTTTTTCTCCATTTACAAAGGTCGAAACAGCTTTGGTTTTTGGTAATTTATTGCCCTCAACTTTCATAATATCTTGATTTAAAATAACAAAATCTGCAAATTTTCCTACTTCAATAGAACCTTTTTCATTTTCTTCAAAATTTGAATAAGCAGCCCAAATTGTCATTCCTTTTAAGGTTTCTTCTCTGGTTAAAGCATTTTCCATTTGATATCCATTTACGGGATAGTTGTCAATGTCTTTCCTTATTGTAGCAGCGTAAAATGTTAAAAACGGATTTACTTGTTCTACCGGAAAATCTGTTCCCAAAGCAATTTTACCGTAATTATTTAATAAATCTTTGAATGCATAAGCACCTTTTACACGTTCTTTTCCAACTCTATCTCCAGCCCAGTACATGTCTGAAGTTGCATGTGTAGGTTGAACAGATGGTAAAATATTATCAAAATTTTTGAAATCTTCTGGTGATATTATTTGTGCATGTTCAATTCTCCAACGTCTATTTTTTACACTTTTTAAAACATCTTTATAGGTTTTTAACAACCAAGTATTTGCAGAATCTCCAATTGCGTGTGTGTTCATTTGAAATTCTGAATTAGCAATTTGTTTTGCCAATTCTTGATACCTTTCAGGTGAATAAATTAAAGCACCAAAATGATTTTCTCTGTCGGAATATGGTTTGCGCATTGCAGCTCCTCTGGAACCTAAAGCACCATCTCCATACACTTTAAACGAGCGGACATTTAGTCTATCAGTTTTTGTAATTCCTTTGTTAATGTAATAATCTATTTCTTTTTGATTATCACCAGAAACCATTGCGTACACACGCATTTTTAAACTTCCAACTTGTTGTAAACTGTCTATTAATTCGATTGTGTTTTTGCTAATTCCAGCATCATCAACTGTAGTTAAACCATACGAAAATGATATTTTTTGAGCATCTAACAAACCTTGAATTGCTTCTTTTTTTGAAGTTGAAGGAAATTTTATAAAATCCATTGCAGCATCAATTAAAACACCAGTCATTTTTCCGTTTTTCATCATAATTTCACCACCAGAAACTTTAGTGTCTTTTGTAATACCTGATAAATCTATTGCAGCCTGATTAACTAACAATGCGTGTCCATCAACTCTTCCAACTGCAACAGGTATTGTTGGAAAAAGTTTATCTAATTTTTCTTTTGTCGGAAATTCTTTAACTTCCCAATCGTTTTGATCCCAACCACGACCCGTGATAAAAGTTGTGTTTTTTTCTTTTTGAAAAGCAACCAGTTTTTCTAAAACTTCATCGTAACTTTTTGTGCCTTCTAAACTAACTTTTTGTTGCTGTAAACCCATTCTGTAAAAATGGCAATGTGCATCAATTAAACCAGGAACTATAGTTTGATTTTTTGCATCGATTGTATTTTCTGATTGATATTTTTCATGAATTTCTTCCGAAGAACCAACCGCAATAAATTTACCATCTTTTATGGCAAAAGCTTCTGCTTTATCAAAATTAGAATTTACTGTATAAGAGTTTGCGTTGATAACTAACATATCTACATTTTCTTTTTTACAAGAAACTGCAATTAATAAAAAACTAAGTATATAAATAAATTTTTTCATGAGTGTAAATAGATTAAATAAGCTGCATATAATAATACAAATTGTAAAGGAAGTCTTATTATAGCTAACTTTTTAGAACCAATTGCTGGTTTCTCTTTTGTTAGATCCCAAATATGTAATGGGAGAAAAATGAGCATCAAAATAAAAAAACCAATGGCTGAATTTTTTGCAGTTTGATTAAATAATAAACCAATTCCAATAGCCATTTCCAAAAAACCAGCAATATAATTTACCGTTAATTTAGGTAACGGCTTTGGAATAAAACCATTAAAAAACTTCGGTTTTATAAAATGCATAACCCCAGCATAGATTAAGAATAGCCCAAAAATTATACGAATTACCAAAATAAACGTCTCCATATTTATGGCTTTAAAACTTCTTGGTTGTATAAATATTTATCCATTAAATAGACAATACTAGCCATAGAAGCACTACCTAATTCAAGCTCTCTTTTGTTTACTTTATCAAAGGTATCTGAAGCTGCATGGTGATAATCAAAATAACGCTGAGAGTCTGGTCTGTAACCAACAAGTGTTACGTGATCGTCTTTTAATGGTCCAATATCGGCACCACTTCCTCCTTTAACAATGTCGTGTAAACCGTAAGGTTTTAATAATTTTTTCCAGCTTTGTAATAAGTGAATATTGTTGTCATTTGCATCAATTGAAAAACCGCGAGGAGTGTGTCCGCCAGCATCAGATTCTAATGCTCCAATGTGTAATTCACCATTTACTTTGGCTAAACGTGCGTATTCATTTGCACCACGCATTCCGTTTTCTTCATTCATAAAGAATACAATTCGTAAGGTGTTTTTGGGTTTAATGTTATTTTTCTTAAACAAATAAGCAACTTCTAAAGATTGCACAATTCCTGTTCCATCATCGTGAGCGCCATCACCCAAATCCCAAGAATCTAAATGACCACCAACAACCATAATTTTATCTGGATTTTCAGTTCCTTTTATTTCGCCAACTACATTAAAAGATGGTGCATCTGGTAATGTTTTACAACTTTGCTTTAAGTAGAATTTTAACTTCGGATTTTCTTTTAAATGTGCACTTAAAATTTCTGCTCCACGAGAACTAATTGCTGCTGAAGGAATATATTGTTCTTCTGGAATATCTCCATAACCCATTGAACCTGTATGTGGATAATCGTCAATTCCATTTGTCATAGAACGCACGATTACAGCTTTTGCTCCAAATTTACCAACAGTTGCTGCACCAGCAAAACGTTGACCAACACATCCGCCGTAGGCTTTAAAAGTATTTATTAAAGTGTTATCAAAACGACCATTAAAAAACACAATTTTACCGTTTGCTTTTTCTCCTAAGTTTTCAGCTTCTTCTACACTTTTTACTTCAATTATTTCTCCCGTAATTCCGTTTGAAGGTGTAGCAATAGAACCGCCTAAAGCACAAACAGGAACGTTTATTTTTTGCCCGTTAAAAGTATAGTTAGCAACTTCTTTATCGCCTCGAACCCAATGTGGAACCATAACTGGTTGTAACCAAACAGAATCTAAACCAACTTCTTTCATTAATTTTTCTCCCCAGATTACAGATTTTGCTGCGCCTTCCGAACCAGATAACCTGCTTCCAACATTGCTTGTTAAATCTCGTAACCATTCATAGGATTTTCCTTCAGTTAAAGCTGAACTAAACAGTTGTTTAATGTTAGTTGAATCTATTTTTTCTTCAGAAGAAAAAGAATTGATATTGTAGCTGTTTTTATTTTCTTGCTTACATGAAACAATTAAAATAAGTCCAAAAAGTAGTATTGAAAGTTTTTTCATTTTGTTGATTTTAAAAGGTAAATCTACAAAAAATAAATCTCAGAATTTAGGCAGCTCTTTCTTAAAAATCAAATTTATAAGTTATTCCTCCTAAAACTTGAAATCCTTGAACATTAAAGTTCGTAAAACGCTGATAATTGTTGTTAAATATGTTGTTTACTTTTAAAAATGCTGATAGATTATCGCTAAATTTATAACCACTATTTAAGTTTACATCAAAGTATCTTCCTAAATTAATTGGAGAACTAAGTGAAGGAAACGCACCAGCAAATTGAACATCTTTTCTGTTGCTAGCAAAATAAATAGTAGTTCCTGCATACCATTTAGCCGTTTTGTATTTGGCAAATAATTCGCTTTTAAGTTTTGGTAAATTCCAAGAAAATTCTTGTTGTTTTGGTGTGTATGTATTGAACTCTCCGTTAGCACCAATTACTAAGTTTTTAGAAACATCCCATTCTACTTCACCAAAGAAATTTATGTTTTTAATATCATCATAAATTACACTAAATGAATTGCCATATTCATATCCTAAAAAGTTTATTCCGCCAGAAGCAATTGTTGTTCCGTCTGATTTGGAATTGTTGACAGAAAACAACGCCTTATCTTCAAATTGCTTATAACTTATACGAGAATTATAACTTATACTTTGTGATAATTTTCCATTAATACCTCCGTGAAAATTATATTTTTCATTAGTCTGTGTGATATATTGTGTTGGTGAGATAAACGGATTTTCATCTGTAAATTGTTTGTAAGAATTTGTGTGTAAATCTCCACCAGCACCAATAAATAAGTTAGCAAAGTTTGCAATTATTGGGTATGATATTTTTACATCTGGATATACATAAAATTGACTTAAACTGTTTTCAATATCTGAAGTATAGTAAATTTTGGTTCCTAAGTTGATGTCAAAATTATAAAACTTTAATTTGTATGAAGGGTTTAAACCAGCAGTAAAAAAACTATAATCAACCTGATTGGTGTTTTCGTATGATTGATTAAAGCTCCCGCTTAAATAATCTAAAGAAACATCTAAAATTATTTCGTTAGAGTTACGGATAAATCTATCTAAAGAAAACTGAAACTGTGGAGCAATAGAGACCGAAACTTCATTACTGTCAAAATCATCATTAAAATAAGATATAGCAACTTTAGCTTGGTTAATATAATTGTCTTCAAAAGTTATTTTACCATGTAAATTTATAAAACTATAAGCTTGCTCTTCATTTATAGATTCTATAACATTACTGTTATAAGCTGTGTTTGGTAAACCATACCAATTGTATTTATTTTGTTCGAAATCTAAACCAACTTTCCAATCGAAATAACGATCTTCTTGTTTGTAATAAAAGTTAGCTAATAAATTAGAATAACTACTATCCAAATCAGTGTCTTTAACCGGATCGCTAGATGAAATGTATTTTGCATACAAGCCAAAATCATTTTCAAAACGAGTGCTGTGGTGTAAAAAAGTTTCTAAATAAGGTGTTGTGTTATTCCCAAAACCAACAGCAAGGTAATTTTTATATAGTTTTTCTCTTTCGCTAAAATCTACACCTTTTAAAGCTCCTTTTTTTGGAGTAAAAGTTGAAGCTACTGGCGCAGGAAAAATTTGATAACTCAGTTTCTTTTTTTTGCTTTTGTCTGAAAGTTTAATAGTAGGTTTTTTCTTAATTTTAAAAGCATCTGTAACCTTTGGGGTGTAAGACGAAACTACGTTTACAACTTCAGTTTTTATAGTGTCTTTTACTTTTTTCACAGCAGGTTTATCTTGAGCAAATACAAATTTACCAGCAAACATCAATAGAAATATAAAAAAGTAGTTTTTCATTTTTTTTGTTTAAATTCTTAACAATAGTACTAACACTATTAAATGCCTATTATGGGCTATTTTTGTGGAGTTACAGATTCGTTTGTTTTGGCTTCTTTGTTTTTTATTGTTCTGAGTTCGCTTGTTGCTTCTTCAATTATATCTTCATATTGCGTGAAGTTTTTAATAATATTTTCTAAAATATAAGTAGCTTGATAAGCATCTTCTAACGCATAATAGTTTTTGGCCATTATTACGTAGCTTTTTACTCCCCAATATTTGTAAGCAGAATAATCTGAAATTAATTTTTGAACTATTTTGGTTGAAGAATCATATTCTTTATTTTCATGTTTAAAGAAAGCATCATAATACAACGTTTCGGCTTTTAATTCTCCAGTTGCGGTTCTTCCAACTTCAATAAAAAACTCTTCTGAAGTAGTAAAATCTCCAGTTTTAAAAGCAGAACGTGCAATTATAATTTTTGCGTCAGCTTCAACAGTTTTTTCAATTTTATTTGTTGTTAAAACTTTTTCAGCATATTCAACCGCTTTATTATAATCTTCGGCTTCATAATAACCTTTCATTAAATTACTTTGTGCAAAAATTATGTTTTGCGGATAATTAGCTTCAGTTTCTAATTTTTCCAACAAAGACATTGCGTTAAACCAATCTTCTTTTTCAAGGTAAATCTGAGATAACTTGCTTAAAGACTCTTCGCTAAATTCGCTCTGGCTTTGGCTTGTAACATATGTATAATGCGGTATAGATTTCTCTGATTGATTGTTTTTTAAATAAGATTGCGCTAAGTAAAAATGCGATTTTAATGCATGTAATCCGTTTGGGAAATTTTGCAAGTATTTATCAAAACCTTCAATAGCTTTTTCAGTATTATTTTCTAAAAATTTGTTTTCTGCAGCTTCATAACTAGCATTGTCTAAATCTGCATCCGTAACATTTATAAAACTAACATCTTTAACCCAAACAGCATATTCATCTACTTTTCCAATATCTATATATACATTTCTAGCATTTGTTACCGCCTGTTTTGCTTCGTTTGAATTTGGGTATTTGGCAACAATTTCTTTGAATTTTGACAAAGCTTTTTTGTTGTCGCTTGTGTTGTAAAATAACAAACCTTGACGCAATAAAACATTTGGATTGTAAGCACTTTTAGGATGATTTTTCAACAACCTATTGTAGGCGTCTTGTGCTTTATCATTCTCTCTTATTGTTGTGTATGTTGTTCCTAATTGAAAAAGTGCATCGTCTTTTAATTTGGAATTAGTTTTTGTGTTTACAACGGCTAATAAATCTGTTATTTTTTGTTGATAATTACCAGACAAACCGTTGCTCATTGCTTTTTGATATTGTGCGTAATCTGCACCAATACCTCCATCAGTAATTATTTTATCATAAGAAATAATAGCTTTTGAGTATTGTTTTGAAGCGTAATAAGAATCTCCTAAACGTAAAAAGGCATCGTCTTTTAATTCAACTTCATTGTTGCTTTGCGTTGTGTATTGATTAAAGTAATGTGCCGATTTTTGATACTCTTTTAATTTAAAATAGCAATAACCAATGTTGTAACTTAATAGGTTATTTTCTATTGTTTCTGAGCTATCAACCTTTAAAAATAAATCTAAGGCCTTTTGAAAGTTTCCTAATCTGTAATTACTTTCAGCTAACCAAAAACGAGCTTTATTTTGCAATTCTAAGTCGTTAGATTGAGTTCCTTTTTCTAAAAAAGACAGCGATTTTTGTAGTTTGTCTTCGTTAAAAAGTTGAATTCCTCTGTAAAGAGAAACTTCATTTTTTAAGGCGTCATTTTTAAATTTTTTATTCTTTTCTATATAATCTAATGCCCCTTGATAATCTTGCTGATGTAAAAAAGAAGTAATTAATAATTCATTTATTTCATTAGTTTGAGGAGAATTTGGATACGTATTTAAATAAGCTTGTAAAACTTCTGGAACACTTTGGTATGGGTTACCTTCTTCGTAACTTAGTTTAGCATAATTTAAAAAAGCATCTTCTTTTACCTTTTTATCAAATTCCATTTCGCTAGCACTCTTAAATGCATTTAAAGCCTCTGGTTTTTTATCTAGTTTTAAATAACATTCCGCTAATTGATAGTAAGCATTTTGCGAAACCTTGTTTTTCTGATCTATTATTTTATTGAAGTTTCTAACCGCGTTTCCGTAGTCATTTTGTTTAAAATGAGCAAAGCCAAGTTGGTAATAATCGGTATTGTTCCAACGTCCTTTTTTACCTTTATAGTTTTGCAAATACGGAATTGCCTCAGTATATTTTTCTAAGTTAAAATAACTTTCACCAATTATTTTATTAATGTCTGATTGTTGTTTTTTATCTGAATTAGGTAAAATTTTCTTTCCAATTTCAATAGATTTTTCAAATCGACCAGCTTTAAAACTAATATCTAATAAGTAATAATTAGCTTTGTTTTTATAGGTAGCAACATCTGCAATTTCTGTTAAAGAAGTCTCAGCTAAATCGTAATCTTCTTGTTTGTAAGCAATATAACCATAGTAATACCTTGCATCATCTCCATAACGTTCATTAGATAATAATTTTTCAAAACGATTTTTTGCGTCATCTACATAACCAGAAACTAAGAGCGCATAACCCATCTTAAAATTTAAATCGCTTTTATCTTCAGTATTTAAAAGTTTTTCATCAACTTTTGTGTACCATTTTAATGAATGTGCTGCTTTTCTATTTGCAAAATAATAATTACCAACATTTAAATAAGCGAGTTGTTTTTTATTACTATTTGGGTGATTTTCAACAAAATCTAAAACTTTTTTATCTGCATTGGTTTGATTCAATTTAATGGCGCACATTGCATCATAATAATCTGCATTTGCTTGTAGGCTTTGTTTCTCTTCTGCTAACTTAGAAACTTTTACAAAAAGTTGTTGCGATGCTGCATAAGCTTTGTTGTTAAATAAAGTTAAAGCTTCATGGTATTTTGCCGTTGTGTTAAACTGCATTTCAGTTTCTTGCCCAAAACTATTTAGAAGGCCACATAAAATGAATGAAAAGCAAAGGAGGTTTTTCTTAAAAATAGTGTTCATATTTTTTGTCATCTGAAAAGGATAACGTCGTTTTTTAGCTTTTGTTTGATAATTTTCATCAAAATTAACAAAAAAGCTATAAAATCAACTAGAAAATGATAGTTTTGTATAAACTACTTTTTAATGATACAACCAGTTTTACATTTAGAAAATGCAGATATTTATCAGCGAGATAATTTAGTGTTATCAAAAGTGAATTTCACCCTTAATAAAGGAGATTTTTACTATTTAATAGGAAAAACAGGAAGCGGAAAAAGTAGTTTGCTAAAAACTTTATATGGCGATTTAAACCTACAGCGAGGTTTAGGAACTATTGTTGATTTCGATTTAAAGAAGTTAAAGGAAAAAGATATTCCTTTTTTGAGAAGAAAAATTGGAATTGTTTTTCAGGATTTTAAATTATTGAACGATAGAAATGTTTTTGAAAACCTAGAATTTGTCTTAAAAGCTACTGGTTGGAAAAGCAAAGCTGAAATAAAAACCAAAATTGAAGAAGTTTTAGGTAAAGTCGGTATTAAAGAAAAATACTACAAAAAACCATTTGAACTTTCTGGAGGAGAACAACAAAGAGTTGCAATTGCACGTGCATTGTTAAATGATCCGGAACTTATTTTAGCAGATGAGCCAACTGGGAATTTAGATCCAAAAACCTCGCTAGAAGTTATGGAACTGCTCAATGAAATTCATAAAAGCGGAAAAACAATTTTAATGGCAACTCACGATTATCAATTAATAGTAAAGTATAAGCAAAAAACGGTAAAATGTGAAGGTGGCGAGTTGTTTGAAGTTGTACAGCAAGCCGTTAATTAAAAATAATATCTATTATTTTCTGCGCACTTGTTTCAGGATTAAATTCTTTTAAAATTAATTCTCTCTCTAATATTTCTTCAGAAGAGAACTCCTTTTTGAATAGATTTAAAGTTTCTGCTAAAATTTCTTGTTTGTTATTTGCAATTTTACAAAGTTTCTCTAAACCAGTTTTTTCAACCATAAACTTATTTGCAATAATAAATTTACCTTTATAAAGTGTATTTAATAGTTTAAGTTTTATACCCGTATTTTGAAAAGTGATTAATATATTTATGTGGGCTTGAGCAAAAAGCTTGTCCAATTCCTCTTGATTAGGTATTGGATTGTAAACAATATTATCATGTTTATTTATTTCTCTTAAAAGTAGTTTGTTTTTAAAAGTTCCGGCTATAACTAAATTGAATTCACTGTTTTTATAAACATCAATTAAAAACATAGCAGCAGTTACATTTTCAGAAACGTTTAAGTTGCCATGGTATAAAATAAAATTCCCTTTACTAAATAAGTTGTTGTTTTTTTTAGCTTCATGAAAAGCAGGGATGTATTTTGATTTTAAACCAAATTTTGATAAAAAATAACGTTGTTCAATAGGTGAAATAGTGAAGATTCCTTTTGTTCTCTTTAAATTAGTTTCAATTCTTCTTAATTTAATTGCTTCTACATAAAAAAGAGCTTTTTTAAAAATGTTTTTCTCACTTTTACTTAATTCAAAAAAATACTTATGTTCTATATTATGAGTTCTAATATAAGCATCTTTAAAATTGAATTTAAGTAATGGATAAATACTGTGTAAACCTTCAAAAATTATAGGTATTGTTTCAGATTTTAAATTGATAGTTAATTGATAATTACTTCTACTTTTAACTCTGAAAGGTAATATAGAAAATAAAGATAAAAAATTATTTTTTCTCTTATAGTAGTAAATTTTTTTACAATATTTTTCTAATTCAGGTTGTTGGTTTTGTGTATCAAAAACATTAATATGTAAAATAATATCAACACCTAATTTATGTAGTTTTTTTATTTTATAGAAAACATCAATTACACCACCATAATTAGGTGGGTAAGGATTGTCAAAAGAAACTAAGTGTATACTTTTTTTCATAAAACTCAAAGATAAAATTTAAAAAATGAATACATTTATACTTTCTAAAAAGAATTATGAATTTAAGTAGAAAGGAAATAACAGCTTTAATTTTCGCTAATTTAAGTAATAATAAAGAGATTTTAAAAGCACAGTTTTTAAAATCTAAAGCTACTATTGGTTATTTTTTCATTGATAACTTATTGCCAGAAGAATTGGCATTAGAAATTCATCAAAAATTTCCATCGACAAAAGTTTCTGTAAGAAGGAAGAATTTAAGAGAATACAAGTTTATAGCTTTTCAAATGGATAAATATGATTCGCTTTTGGAGGAAGTTATTTATGCCTTTCAAGATGAAAAAATAATTGAAATAGTTTCAGAAATTTGTGGTTTAGAATCAACTTATGGTGATGAGCATTTGTATGCTGGTGGCTTGTCATTAATGGAAAAAGATAACTTCTTAAAGCCGCATTTAGATAATTCTCACGATAAAGATATAAACAGATGGCGAGTTTTAAATCTATTGTATTATGTATCGCCAGAATGGGAGTTAGAAAATGGAGGTAATTTAGAGTTATGGCCTAATGGCTTAAAGAAAACTCCATTAACTATTGTTAGTAAATTTAATAGGTTAGTGGTTATGGCAACACATAATAATTCGTGGCACTCTGTTAGTAAGGTTAATTCTGATGCTGTTAGGTGCTGTGTTTCTAATTATTATTTTTCTGAAAAACCGTTGTTTCAGTCAGATTCTTTTCATGTAACTACTTTTAGAGCTTATCATAAGGAAAAAATAAGAGATGTTTTCTTATTGGTGGATAATTTTTTACGTTCAAGTATTCGTAAAGTTTTAAAAAATGGTATAAAAAAATCTTCACATCAATATAAGAAGTAACTAACAGTTTTCAAAAACACTAAGCAATTTAGGTTCTTCTTTTTCCCAAACTAATTTTTCTTTAGCTTTTTTTAATTCCGAAGAAAAATCTCTTTCAAGTATTTTTTTTATCTGATTTGCTAGTTTTTTAGGAGCTCTGTCGTTAATAATTTCACCAACCTTGTAATCTATAATAACACGTTTCATTTCTGGTAAATTAGAAACTAAAACGGGAACCTCAGCTTGTATATAATCAAATATTTTATTGGGTAATGCGTAACGATAATTTAAACCTAAATTTTCTTCTAAGCTAATTCCTAGATCAGCTAAAGGTGTTATTTTATGCAATTCTTTTGGGGTTAATTTGCCTAAAAACTTCACCTTGTCATTAAGATTCTCTTTAGTAGTTTTGTTTTTTAAATCTTCATAAACATCACCACTTCCAATAATTATAAAGATATGGTTATTAAGATGTTTCATTACATTAATCATTAATTCTAAACCACGACCAATATTAAGGGAACCTTGATAAATAATTATTTTTTTAGTTTTAGTAGAAAAAGAAATTTTGCCCTTTTTAATAGTTTTTTTAACTGGTAAATTTCTAACAACTTTAAAGTTTGTTTTGTGTTTTTTGTTATAGAAGTCAGCAATGCTTTTGCAAACTGTATAGCAGTTTTCTAGTTTAGGTAAGATCAGATTTTCTAATTTTAACCAAACGTATTTTACAAAAGGTTTGTTAATCAATTCTGGAGATTCTGTAAACAGTTCGTGACTATCATAAACCAGTTTTTTACGTTGAATTTTACCGACTAAAAAATTAGCTAAAAGAGTATCTAAATCGTTCGATAGTAAGATGTCTTTTTTTGAGAAAAGTAACAAAAAGAAGATTCTAAAATTATATTCAGCATAAAATAAAAAACCAGTATTAAAAAGTAAATTAATTCTTTTAGTGTTGTATTTTCTATCTAATTTAAAACTATTAGGTAATTTTCTTCCAATTAAAAGTACATTAAAATTATTATTATGTAATGTATTACAAACTTTATCTACACGTTGGTCGGTAGACAAGTCATTAGTAACAGAAACAATTATTCTTTTCAAGAGATAGATTTAAAACTGCAAGATAAAAAAAAGAAAACCCACTTCTAAAAGAGAAGTGGGAAATTGCTATGAAAAACTATGAAAGAGTGTATTGCGCACTCTAAATAGTAAGTCTTTTGTAAGTTTACAAACTTACAGTATAACTCTTAAAAATTAGTTAAGAGTTATTTGTGGAGACGCCGAGACTATAATTATATACATGATTATACAAGTGTTCTTTTCTCATTTCTTAAAAACCTTTTAAATACAGCGTTTGTGATTAATTTTCACTTTCTATTGTAAAATAATGTATAATGATATATATGTTTGGCTGACTAAATGCTGGCTAAATGTTATCTTTGTTAAAAATAAGCAATATGGCGAGGATAAAATTCATTTTACAAGGTAAAAGTTCTAATTCACAAATCTATTTACGATTATCTCTCAGCAAATATGTTTCTTTTAAAAGAAAGACTGGATATTCAATAGATTATAAAGATTGGAGTAAATCAACAGGTTTTCCAAAGTCTAACGACCCGTTTAATAAGAATTTAAAGGTGGACTTAAAGAATCTTGAAGTATTTGTTGAGAAAGAGCTGAATGTTTCAAATACAAATGGAATGGATGTAACTTCATTATGGCTAAAAGATTCAATTGCAAATTTTTTAGGTAAGTCAGAAGCTAAAGAACTTGATTACTTAGTAGATTATACAAAGCAATATATTGAAAGACTTAGGAATAAGTCTAATAATAATGGACAGAAAGGAGTGTCTGAAGCTACTATAAAAAAGAGAACTACTATTCTTAATAAGATTGTTAAATTTCAAAATCATACTAAAAGAAAATTTAAAGTTAAAGATGTCGATTTAAAGTTTAGAGAAGAATTTATAGAGTTTTTAGATTCTGAAGAGAAGTTGTCTGAAGGAACAATTGGTAAGTATTTAAAAGAAGTAAAAACAATTTGTTTTGATGCTCAAAAAAATAATATAGATGTTAGTTCTCAGTTGATTCACTTTAAGGGTTTTAATGTAGATTCAATTCATGTAACATTGTCTTTTGATGAAATTAAGGAGATTCAGAAAACAAAATTTGAAGACAAGTATTTAGAGTTGGCGAAAAAATGGCTAATAATAGGTTGCTATACAGGTCAGAGGGTTTCTGATTTAATGAGAATGAATAAAAGCATGATTGAAAAGCATCGAGAATATGAGTTTATTGTGTTAACTCAAAAGAAAACTAAAAAAATTGTGCAAATACCGATTCACAATGAAGTAAAATCTATTTTAGATTCTTTAGATGGTAATTTTCCTGATGTTTTTAGTGAGAATGAGAGTAGTAATTCAGCTTTGTTTAATAAATATTTAAAATTGGTTTGTAAAGACGCTAAACTTACTTATTTAGCTGAAGGCAAGCTTAGAAATGAAGAGACAGAGAGATTAGAGATTGGTAAGTTTCCAAAATATAAATTAGTTTCTTCTCATATTTGTAGAAGGTCGTTTGCAACGAATTTTTATGCGCAAAGAAGGTATCCAACACCATTATTAATGAACATTACAGCACATTCAACCGAAAAGATGTTCTTAAAATATATAGGAAAGAAACCGATAGATTACGGGCTCCAGTTAGCTAAGATATGGGCTGAAGATATTTAGTGTTGCTTTAGTTTTTTTAAATCTGAATAAAATAAATATAGAAGGAAATTTTTAATAGATTTGTGAGAATGTATAGATCAATAGATAAGATACTCGATAAAATAAATAAAGTTGGACTTAATAATTTGTCTTACGATGAAAAGACTTACTTAAAACAATATAATTCAAATTCAATAGATAAAGGGCTGGAGGATTGGTTGTTTGGTAAACAAGAAGACTCTTATGATGATAATGGTAATAAGTTATTATATGATGAGTTTGATGATAGTGAAGATATTTTTCATAATCATATTAAATTAAAACGAGTGATTTCAAAAGTGTTAAATAAACATTCGTTTACGAATAATGCAGATTGGGGAGGTGCAGATGTTTGGGGGCTTAAAACAATTGATAATATTACTGGATTATTTATTTATCTTGGAGATGATGAAGATTTTGTACTATTAAATAGGAGAATTAATGAAGAGGAGGATTACGAAGACACGGTTTTACAAACTATAACTAATAATATAGAGTTGAATGTTTTGTTTTTGGATCATATAAATCCTTGAAAATAAAAGTTTATTAATAATTTAAAACGCTTTGAATTAACGTACAACAGGTGTAAGTTTTATGTTTTTGTTAAACTGTATGATAACTAAAAAAAATGCTAGTATTTTTAAATGAGTAAATTTAGAATTGAACCTCAACCAGGGAGTATATTAGGGTCACTCAGGAGTATTGGGTATAACTTAAAAACAGCTTTGTCTGATATAATTGATAACTCTATTGCTGCAGAAGCAAAAAGAATAGAAATTGTAAATAACGATTTCAAGGTGGAAAATGCTCATTTAGAATGGATGGCAATTGTTGATGATGGTTTAGGTATGACATCTGAAACAATGATTAAAGCTCTAACTTTAGGGGGTGAAGGAATTGAAAAAGAAAGAAACGCTGAAGATCTAGGGAGGTTTGGGTTAGGTTTGAAAACGGCTAGTTTCTCTCAATGCAGGAAGTTAACGCTAATTTCAAAAAAAGAAACGATCAATAGTTTTGTTTTTGATTTAGATTATATTAGTAAAAATGGATGGGAAATTTATTCTATAGAAAATCAGGAAAACTTAATACAAAAAATAAATGCTAGAATTGAAAATAAAGAAATTCTTAAAGGTGAAAATTGGACGATTGTTTATTGGGGAAATTTAGACAAAATACAAATTAATTCTATTTCCAGCTTTCATTTGGAACTTTCTAAAGTGCGAAATCATATTGGATTAATTTATCATAAATTTAATAATTCTGTTTCTATTAGGTTAAATGGCACTCTTGTTAATTATTGGAATCCCTACAGTACTGCCATTTCTAGTCAAGAAAAGAATTTTAAGTATGGTTCAGGGAATGAGACATACTCTTTAAAAGGTCACGTATTAAAGCATTCTAGTGAATTTAATAATAAAAGCGAATACGGAGATCAATCTAAGATTGGGACTTTTAATCAGAACCAAGGTTTCTTTGTCTATAGAAATAATAGATTAATTTACCGTGGAAGTTGGTTAGGGCTTTTTAACAAAGAACATCATTATATCTTAGCAAGAGTTGAAATTAATTTATCTAATAGTTTATCTTCTGATTTGGCATGGGGTGTAAATATAAGTAAGTCATCCGTTTCCATTCCTAAGTTTGCAGAAGCAGATATAAGAGCGGAATGTAATAGAATTAGAACAGAAGCTAATAATACATTTAGATTTCATGGAGGATTAAAGAAACATAAAGTTAGAAGAAAGAGTGCTGAAGCTAAAATACAGCCAATATGGAACTTTGAATCTAAGGGGACTAAAATTGGAGAAAAGAATCAGTATAAAATTAACGTTAAACATCCATTATTAGATAATTTTTTGAAAAAACATGTTTCTAATAAACAAGCTAATAATGAGTTTAAACAAATTTTAAAGTACTTAGAAAATTACTTGCCAATTGATAATATTTTTGCAAGAAAAGCAAATAATGAAGTTGAACAGCCCTTAGAAGATGATAGTGAAATTTTTGAAAAATTTAAAAGGTTTATGTCTATATACGAAGAAGATATGGGAGCAAATGAAGCCTTTTCAATTTTAATTAATGTTGAACCATTTAATAGTCTGTCTTTTAACGAAGAGCGATTAATTGAAATGGGAGTAGATGTAAGTCAACTATAAAGCAAAAAAAAAAGATATGGAAAACAAAGAAATTAAAGATGCAGTTCAAAGTAACTTACTCAACCTAATAAGTAGAGGTGTAGAAATCACAAATGCAGTTATAAGAGAAAGAGTGAACAGATATCACCCTATGTATCCTGTGGATGAATATCCTAATATAAAATGGGAGAGAATTATCAATGAATTAGAAACTCATCATACTATAACTATTGGAGTTAGTGAAACATTGTATAATAATCATAGGATTCCTTGGGTTAGAAATTATAAGCAAAATAATCCTAATTTATTAGATTTTCCATTCTGGAATAATTACAAGAGGTACTTAACAGAAATACAACATTTACCTCAAACAGTTGTAGATGAAATTGATCAAAGCACGGATGCAATACTTGATGGAATGTCAAACCCTAATGAAGGTAAAAATTTCGAAAAGAAAGGCCTAGTTATCGGTTATGTTCAATCGGGAAAAACTGGTAATTATGTTGGGTTAATTAATAAAGCTATAGATGTAGGGTATAAATTTATAGTTGTATTGGCAGGTATGCATAACAATTTGCGTCAACAAACTCAATTTAGAATAGATCAAGGAGTTAATGGAATTCAAAGGATTAATGGTGAGACAAAACCTGTAGGGGTAGGGACTTTATTAAATAGGTTTAATACGCAAACTCAAACGTTAACCACAGCTGATGTAAATGGCGATTTCAATTCAGCAGCTGCCAATATGAATGGAATTAATTTTAATGTTGATACTCCATTAATCGCTGTAATTAAGAAGAATATACACCCTTTAACAAATATGAATAAGTGGTTAGAGAATGTAATAGGGATTAATAAAGAAACTCAATCTGATAAAACGGTTTTAATTATTGATGATGAAGCTGATCAAGCAAGTATAAATAATAACTTTAAACCTGAAGACTTAAACGCTCCTTTAATTGATGATGAAGGGAATGAAGATGAAGCTAATACCCCAAGCGCTATAAGTGGAGGGATAGTTAATTTGATGAATAAATTCAGTAGAAGGTGCTATACTGGTTATACTGCAACACCTTATGCTAATGTTTTAATACCTTTAGATAATCCTCATCACCAAAGTATATTTCCAGAAGACTTTATTGTTAGGCTAAAACAGCCTTCAAATTATTTAGGGCCTGAAAAATATTTTGAACAAGGATTGCCAGGAATACTGCAAATAGATAGTTCAGAAGGTTTTTCCGATGAACTGAAAGCTTTTAAAAAAGAAGAAATTGAAGAGTTAAATATTCCAAACTCTTTGAAAATGGCTACGAAACAATTTATAATCTCTGGCGCATTACGTTTTTTTAGGGATCAACAAAATTCACATATGTCTATGCTTATCCATGTATCCCATTTGACTAGGATACAAAATCATTTAGGAGTTGTTTTTAGAGATTATTGGAGTGAATTAAAGGGAGCTATTGAAAATAATAATGAAAAACTGTGGGAGGATTTGAAATCATTATATCAAGGTAAAAAGGTAAATGGATTGATAAGTGAAATTCAAAGTCAAAAAAAATACACTAGTGAATACTCAGCAAATGAATCTTTTCAAAATAATAATTTTGATCTTCCAATAGATTTTAGTGAATTAAGAGATTACGTAAGAAGTTTTGTTGCAGCAGTTGAAATTTTAGTAGTTAATGGAAATAAAATTAATAAAGGGCAAAGTTTAGATTATCATTTACATCCAAATGGTCGTAAAGTAATTGCTATAGGAGGTAACACTATGTCAAGGGGCTTAACTCTAGAGGGGTTACACACCAGTTATTTTATTAGGCACGCAAGGACATTTGATACTTTAATGCAAATGGGACGTTGGTTTGGGTACAGATCTAATTATGCGGATTTATGCAGAGTAATAACCTCTTCAGATATAGCAACTGATTTCAGTGAGATCTGTTTAGCAGATACCACAATGAATGAAAATATTTCAGCAATGATTAGAAGTAACGCTTCTCCAAGAGATTTTTTAATAAAAATTAGACAGTCAACGACAAGTTTGTCGGTCACATCTAAAATGGGTGTTGGAGGTGAAATGCAGATCAGTTGGGCTGGTGGAGAAGTTATAACGAATTTATTGACAAGAAATTCAGAAACTATTTTAAATAATCACAATGTTGTAATTGATTTAATTTCTAAAATTGAAAACAAATGTCAAATAAATAAATCTGATAATAAGTTAGTTTTTGAGAACGTTTTTTTAGAAGGCGAGTTAGATTATTTCAAAGATAATTTTATAGTTGAAAACAATAATGGTAGTCTAGAATTATCTAAGATATTTGAGTTTTATAAAAAATCTGGTTTTGATACAGTTAATGTAGTTATTGTGGGAAGAAAATCAGGAGTAAAAGGAAATTACTCGTTTCTTGGTAAAAAAATGGGTCTTGCACAAAGAAATAGCAAGGATCCCGAATATTATCCGCATTTTAAAGTTCCAAACGGCAAACTTACTGACGCTTCATATATAGCTAGTTTTATTGAGGTTAATAAAATTGGTCTAACAGAAAAAGAACAACGATCACCTTCAATAACTTGTACATATCTTAGTAAACCAATTATAACTTTTGTTGCTCTTGATCCAGAATATTTTTATAGTAACATTAAAGTGGAAAGAAGCGAATCTCCTTCTTTGGAAAATATGCACAAAGGGTTGCAGGATTTAATTGATCAGGAAAGTGGAGGTTATTCGTCAATACCTTATGGATTATCTATTGCTACTCCATCTAAAAAACCAGGTAGTGGACTTATTAACAATAATTCAGTATCAGTTTTAGTAAATCAAATGGTAAAAGAAAATATTTAAAGATTATGAACATAAAGAAAATATTTTCAGAATTAATAGTTAGTGAATCTTCTAGCGGTAAATATAATACTAGATTAATAGATTTCGATGAAGCTAATAGGTACAAAACAATTTTAGCTATAGATAAATTATCTGATAATCAAAAGTGCGTTTTATTGCAATTGAAAAATGGAGGTAAGAGTTCGCAGGTTATCATTAATAATATCAATACTTTGGATAGTATTCAAATAGATACTTTCCCAGTTCCCGATCCAGGTACAACAGAATTAGATACTTATTACAGTATAAAGCTTGATAGAAATACGGAAGAAGATATTTTTTACACTTTTTTAACTGATATCATAGAGACTGCAAAAAAGTCTATTTCAGAGTTAGTTATTTTAGATATCTTGAAAAGAGTTAAATCTTGGATGAACTTTTTTAAAGCTAAAAAAACAGGAGTTTTAACAGAAAGTAGTCAGATAGGATTATTCGCAGAACTAACAGTATTGAAGGTTTTGTTAGAGGAAAATCCAAAAGATATTCTAGATGTAGTTACAAGTTGGGTGGGACCAAAAAATCAAAATCAAGACTTTATTTTTCCTAATACACAAGCTGTAGAGGTGAAGTGTACCACAAAAAATAATCGATATGAGGTTAAAATTAACAATGAATTTCAACTTGATGGCACAGGTTTAAGTGGTTTGTTTTTAGTTGTTTATCAGGTAAAAAGACATAAAATTACTGAAGCTTCATCTTTACCTTCTTTACCTAAAATAATTGAAGAAATTGAAAATTTATTAATCCATGATACGGATGCTAAATTTGAATTTGCAGGGTTATTATTGGAAGTTGGATATTTAGCTGAAGCTGAAATTGAATACTTAGATTTTGGGTTTCAAATAATTAATGAACCTGAAATATATGATGTAAATACAAGGTTTCCAAAATTAGCAAGAGTATCTATTCCTAACTCAATAAAAAAAATTGAGTATAATTTGAATTTACAAGATCAACCAACTCTTGACTTAACTCTTAATAATTTAATAACCTTATAATGAGTTTTTTTACAACTTTAAAATCTTTAGTAGAAGAGAAATTATCTAAAGATACACATTTAAATGCTGAGTCAGCTTTTAGTGAAATTTGTTCAGAGTATTTGGTAGACTCTTCTCTAATTTCAAATTTTCAACATTCTCAATATTTTAAAGAAGTTGTTGGAGGTAGGAATTTGAAGATTGATGGATTTAGTTTAAATGAAAATGAGACTGTTTTATCTTTCTTCGTTACTAATTTTAATAATTCGGAAGAAGGGAGTAAAATAAACAAGAATGATGTTGAGTTGATTTTCAAACAGTTGTATAGAGTTTTAAATTATGTAATAAGAACCAATGAATATAATCTTCCTAAGTCAAATATCTTATCTGCATTAAACTCAGAGTTTAATGCAGATATTAAAAACAATATTGTAAAGATTGATTTTTATTTATTTACCAATAATACCGCTGTAAATAATAAAGAAGTTGACGTAACTAAAATTATATCTAAAGTCGATAATGAATCGGCTATTGATTTTAATTTTAGAATATATGATATTAAAGAATTTGAAAGATTACATAAAAATAATCAAAAATTAGATATTGACGTTTTAGATTATTATGATAAACCTATAAATATTTTAAAACCTAAGATTGGAGTCTCAAGTTACGGAACTGCGATAGCAATACTACCTGCTAAATTTTTATACAATATTTATAGTGATTTTGGAGGGCGATTATTAGAAAGTAATGTGAGATCGTTTTTATCAACACGAATTAAAGTAAATAAAGGGATAAAAAATACCTTAATAAATAATCCAGAAATGTTTCTAGCATATAATAACGGATTGTGTGTTACTGTTTCTGAAATAATATTAAATGAAGATAAATCTGTTAAAACATTTAAAAATTTTCAAATTGTAAATGGAGGTCAGACGACCTCTTCAATATTTTTTGCAACACAAGATGCTAAAAAGTTAAGACTGAATGTTGAGCTCGAAAAAGTTAATGTAATGGCAAAAATTACAGAAATTCGAAGGAATATAGATTCGGTTAAAATTCAATCAAATATCGCAAAAAATAGTAACCTCCAGAATGCTGTTAAGCAATCAGATTTATCTAGTAATGAAGAGTACTTAATTAATTTACATACTTGTTCCAAAAAATTCAGGAATCCAACCTCGAATAATTATTATTATTTTGAACGAACAAGAGGTCAATATCAGCTGGAGAAGAATTTAAGTAAAAATGAAAAATACTTTTTAAATCTATTTCCAAGTAAAAATAAGATAGAAAAATCTGACTTGTCAATTTTGTTTTTTTGTGCGATAAGTAGCAAAATTGAACCTTTTATTTCAGTACAGAGTGCCGAAAAAAGGTATAAAATTATTCGTGATCAATTCGAGTCCGAGAATAAAAAAATAAGTGAAAACTATTATGTTAATATAATTGGTGCATTTATATTTTATAAGGTATTTAAAACTAAATACGGAGTAGGTGTAAATGCTATAGGTAGAATTAGAAAAAATGTAGTTGCTTATTCAGTTTCATTAATTCAGGAATACTTATTAAAAGAGAATAAGAGCATTGATTTTCAAGAAATATGGAATAATGGAGGGGTAAACATTCCTGAAACTGTTATCAAAGAGTTTTTATTATATGTAAATCAATTGCTACTTAAAAACTTAGATGATGGGCGTCTTGATGAAGCTTGTAAAAAAAGAGATTCTTGGGAAAAAATAAAAGCAAAAGTTGATTGGTTAAAATTAGACCCAATCACTGAGTCAATTCCAATAAATAAAATTCAGAAGTTTAAGAATAATAAATCATCTAAATTAAATTTAGATAGTAAGTATAAGTTAATAGTCGACGAAATAAATAGGATGATTTCCAGCCCTTCAAAATATGTAATACTCCAAAAACGTATTTTAAACGAGATCGAAACTTATATGAAAGATGGAATGTCCTTATATAGTCGTAGACATTACAGGTTAATTAAGGATCATTTTAGACCTAATTCCAAATTAACAGAATATAAACCAAAAACCTATAATATATATCTTGTAGAATGTCAGAATAAAAATGGAGAATTAATAAACAGGAAGTTTTCTGACTTAAAAATACATTTAGAAGAACTTTATCGAGTCTTTAATGAAATATTAAAAGATGAACTTTTAAAGTTAGATCAAAAAATATAATTCAATTTATTGTAAAAATTAATATTAATTGAAACTAATCTAGCTTAATAAAAAATAGTTCGATTATTAAACATAAAGCATTTACTTTTGAGTCACTCAATGAAAAATAAAAAGAAATATAGTTATATAGATTTATTTGCAGGCGCAGGTGGATTGACTATTGGCTTTGGGAATAATGGATTTCATTTGGAGATAGCTAATGATATAGCTGAACCTGCTTTAAATACTTTCAAACGAAATTTAAAACAAACTCACCCTGAAACAAATATTAATCGGGTAATTTTAGGTGATATTAAAGAGTTATATGAACATTTAGGTAATGGTCAAGTTGTTTACAACTTACAGGGGCATATGACTATAGAGACCAATAAAGAAAGTGAACTAAGAAAAAAAGCACCTTCAATAAAAGATGATAGTAGTGTAAGAGAATTACTTTCTTCGATTGAAAATGTGGATGTTCTAGTTGGCGGTCCACCTTGTCAGGGATTTTCAATGATAGGTCGATCTAAAAAAGCAACTTTAGAAGAGCGAACAAAAGGTTTTATCGACGATCCTAGGAATCAGTTATTTAAATATTATTTAAAGTTTGCTGAGAAATTGTCTCCAAAATTAGTTTTAATTGAAAATGTTAAAGGTTTGGCATCTGCATCAGCTTATCGAGAGTTAATTGAGGAATCTTTAAAGGATACAGGAGAGTTTGGTTATGATACCTCCTCTTGTGTTTTAAATGCAAAAGACTTTGGATTAGCTCAAAGTAGAGAAAGAATTTTTTTTATTGGAGTTAGGAAGGACTTATATCAAAAATATAATGTCGAAGCTTCCAGTATTTTTGAAGAAATTAATAAATCAAAAAAAGAACCTTTAAAATTAAAAGATGTAATTTTTGATTTACCTCAAATAAAAGCAAATCCAAAACCGAATAATTATAAAGAAGAGGCTGAAATTCCATTTAGTAGAATAAAAACTTCCTTTGGTAAAAATATTTCTGACGAAGCCTACTGTGAGTTGCTTAATAAAGAAAAAAGCAGTAGATATTTAAACTTAATAAACACTTATAAAGGTAGATTAATAACACCAAGATACTTGTTTAATCATAAATCTAGGTACCATAATGAGCGAGATTTATTTATTTATAAAAATCTTGTAGCGGGAAAATATTTAAATAATCCAATAAATAAAAAAGCGCTATCGAAGGTTACATATGGTGTTTTTATTGATAAAGAAGGAATTAAAAAAGTAAAAGGATTTGGAGATAAATATTTTAAACTAGATCCTGAAAATGTTTCTAAAACTGTAATAGCTCATTTAGAAACCGACGGAAATTCATATGTACATCCAGGTAAATTCCCCAGAAGTATAACGCCAAGAGAAGCCGCAAGAATACAATCTTTTCCTGATTGGTATTTTTTTACAGGAAGTACTAGAAACCAATTCAAACAAATAGGAAATGCTGTACCACCAATATTAGGAAGTGTATTTGCAGAACATTTTAAAAATGTATTAGATTTAATAGAAGTAGATGCAAAATAAAAAATTAACGTTTATAGATTTATTTGCAGGTTGTGGAGGTTTATCTGAAGGATTTATAATGTCAGAAAAATATGACGCTATTGCACATGTAGAATGGGAAATACCGATGGTAAGAACCTTAAGAAATCGGCTTGAAAAAAAATGGAAACATTCAAAAGAAGAATCTTTAAGAAGGGTTATTCATTTTGATATTCAAAAAACAAAAGAATTAATTAATGGGGGTTGGGAGGAACAAACTATTGGGATTTTTGGAAAAACAAACCATGAAGATGTAATTAATAACGGGCTAAAGGGTATTGTTTCAGGAAGAAAAATAGACTTAGTAATTGGAGGTCCGCCATGCCAGGCATATTCAATAGCTGGAAGAGCGCAAGATAAAAACTCAATGAGAGATGATTACAGGAATTTTTTGTTTGAGAGTTTTACAAAAGTAGTAACAGAGTTTCAACCTTCTGTTTTTTTATTTGAAAACGTTCCAGGAATTCTAAGTGCTAGTCCAGGAGGAAAGAAAGTAACAGAAAGAATTTTTGAGTATTTTAATGAGCATGGGTATGATATAAAAAAACCAGAAGATCTTCGTAATGTAGTTTTATCAGCAAGTGATTTTGGAGTGCCGCAAAAAAGAGAAAGAGTTATAATCGTTGGTGTTAAAAGAGGTTTAAATGCAGAGAATATTAATTTAGAGAATATATATACATCAATTAACCGTCAAAAAATAAAAGCACCAAAAACCTTAAGGCAAGCAATTGGTCATTTACCAAAATTTAAACCAACAAAAGAAATAGTAAAAATAAAGAATCGCAAGTTTTCCCATGTTCCAGTTGAAAAGGGTTTAATCGTTGAAGAAAATCATAAACCTAGATTTCATAATGAACGGGATATAAAATTGTTTAAAGAATGGGTAACAAAAGGAATGAACAGGCGTTCTTCAAGCGAACGATTACTTTTTTATAACTCCTTATTGGGAAAAAATTCGAAACATGGCAAATACAGAAGCTTAGAATGGGATAAGCCTTCTCAGACAATTTTAGCCCATTTACAAAAAGACGGTTTAATATTTATTCACCCTGACGCAGAACAAGCTCGAACTATTACAGTCAAGGAAGCTGCACTTATACAGTCGTTTCCTGATGATTTTAAATTTTCTGAAAGTATGGGCTATAATTATAAAATGATTGGAAATGCGGTTCCTCCCTTAATGGCAAAGAAGATAGCAATAGGGATTGCTGAGGTGTTTGATTCTATTGTTCATAATGTAGGTCTATCGAATTAAATAGTATCTATTAAAGTTATATATTTATCAAAGTATTGAGTGTAAAGTGTGAATTTTGAAACGTTCATTTTTTAGCCAATGCAAAACAGAACTGATAAAAAGAGAATGAATGGTATACCATAATAATGAAGATATTTTTGATGACGAACCTATAGAACTGATAATAAGATTCGAAAATAAATCTGTAAATACTCTTGGTAAACAGAATAAAGGAAGCTTTGAAGAATTAAAAAGATGGATTGAAAATAAATCAATAAAATGCTTCTTTCAAAAGAAAAATGAAGACGAGCATAAAGTAACTTTTCAAATTGAAAACAAGCAAATAGAATTAGTTTTAAAATGGCAAGAACAAACTTTCGACTATAAAACAATAATAAATCAAAAATCGAAAAATGTAATATCTGAAATTCAACAACTCAATTCAGATGAATATACTGTTACTGAAAATTGTAAAGTAAAACTTATTGACTTCAAAAAGCCTTATCGTTCTCAAAGAGAATTAGAAGATTTATATAACAAAATATGCAAACTTGAAATTTCGCCAAAATCAGAAATTGAAAATCAGCAAGAAATTTGGGATAAATGGATTGAAGCACAAAAACTCATTCTTAATAAAAATTCTCAACCATTAGAAATAGTCAAATACGACCAACCGATAAATATTCACGAATCACTCTATCAATTTCGAGTTAAGTTAAAGCAAGAAGAAAATCCAGAATTTAAGAATATTGAAAAGATTATTTCAGAAGAACCTTTCAATTTAAACGAACGAATAAATCCTGATGGAAGTCTGTTTTTGAGGTTTAAAGATATTAACGATGTATTAGATAGAGTTATACAAAAAGATTTTACAACCATACTCGAAAGGGATAAACAAATTGCTTGTGTTCTTAAAATCACACCTTTTTCTATATCAAATAAAATTAGTAAAACATTTAACAATCGTTTTATAGTTTCAAATAATAGCGATACAATTAATGTTTACATAAATAATTTATCTCAAAAACAAGAGATTGTAGATAAAATGTTTTTAGAGCAATTTTACTTCAAGAGTTACGGAGCAGAATTCGAAATTGATTGGCATTGCAATATAAAATTAGATAAGAACATAAATATTAGCGACCATTTATTGAGACGATTAAGGCACAATGTTTTCTCAAGAAAACATAATGAATTTGATAGTCTAAAAAAAATGTACCAAGAATTAATCACCATTTTTGGAAAAGATAAAGTTAAGTCAAAAGTGTATTTAAACTTCGACCAATCTAGAGTTAACCAACCAATAAGGTTTGAAAACTCATCATTTAAAAACACTTTTTGGACTGAAATAAAACGAGAATTTTATTCATTCGATTTTGACACAAATGTTAGTGAATCACAACAAACTGTTGCTTTTGAATTTGTTGATTATTCAGATTTAAAATCAAAATACGAGAAAATAAAATCTTTAAATAGATTTAATATTATGCTCTCGCCATTAAATGACGATTTTAAATTCAAAGTAAAAATCGACATCATAGCTAAAAAATCTAAAAAAGAAGAGTTTTTGGATAAAACAAGACAGATAGCTGGTTCAGAATTCTACATTGATAGAGGTGATAAATTTGAATACAAAAAAAGACAGGTTGTAATTGGAAATCTAAATGGTAGAAATTCCGACTATAATTATTACGTTTTCAACTTACCTTATAAATGGTCAGATGATAAACGTCAAACAGATAAATTTTTCAAGTTCATTGAAGAAGAACCTAAAATTAAATTTGTAACACCAAATTTAAGAGGAGACCAAGCAAAAATATCTTGGCTAAATGAAGCAATGAATAAAATTACTAATCCAAAAGAAGGATTAGACCTAAAACCTGTAAACGAAAAAATCAAAGATTTCATTTTTGATAGTTCAAAAGCAGAGGAAATATATAAAAACCTCTCAAAAGATGAGGAAGAATGGAATGAATTAAAAAGACACGAATTACTAATCTTAAACGATTCTCAAAGAAAAGCTGTTCTATCTGCTTTAAATTGTACAGATTTAGCATTACTTCAAGGTCCACCAGGAACTGGTAAGACAACTGTTATCGCAGAAATGATTTGGCAAATGGTAAGAGTAAACCAAGAACAAAAAATTCTTTTAACTTCTGAAACAAATCTTGCTGTAGATAACGCATTAGAAAAATTACTAAATAAAAATCATACACTAGTAAAACCAATACGTTTTGGAAGAGCTAGTAAGTTTGAGGAAGAAGGAAAAAAGTATGCGTTTGAACGCATAATGAAATGGGTTGACGAAAAATTTGAAACTGATGATAATTATGAAAATGAAGTTCTAGAGGAAGACGATGTTGAAATAGTTGAAGAAGATTTTTACAACAATTCTGTACAATTATGGATGCGAAGAATTGCGAACAATTCCCAACAATCTAATCCAAAATATAGTGACATTATGAAAGATTGGGCTTTTGAAATGGCGCAACCTGATAAAGAAATGAAAATGGTATTTAAAGATAAATACTTTAAATATGCAAATGTTGTTGGTAGTACAAGTAGTTCAGCAGGAAGTCCAAATTTCGGTGCTGATTATCAACGAATTTTCAACGATTATGAAGGCGAATTAGAAATTGGTCAATTATATAAACGAGCTAAAAATCTAAGTAAAAAACATATAGGTTTTAACGGTTGGTATAAAGGAACAAATTTATTAGAGGTAATTAAACCTATTGAATTTGATACAGTAATAACTGATGAGGCAAGTAAAGCGACACCACCTGAATTATTATTGCCAATGTGTTTTGGACGCAAAAACATTATAATTGGCGACCATAGACAATTACCACCAATGCTTCACGATAAAACCTTTAAAGAAACATTAGAATCACTTGAAACAACAGAAGCAAAAGAATTGGCATCTGAAATTAACAAGGACTTTGTAGAAACTTCTCAGTTTGAACGATTAATAATGCACCCTAAAGTTTCACCAACCATTAAATCTACATTTAATGAACAATATAGAATGCATCCAAAAATCAACAATGTAATTAAACAATTTTACTTGGATGAAGGTGGTTTGGAACCTGGAAAACCTATAAAGGAAAATGCAAATGACCCAAATCTAAATAATCCATTTTCTAGACATCACGGATTTTTGCTTAATAAATTTATTAATCCAGATATTCATACTATTTGGGTTAATGTGGATGAACCAGAAGAATTAAGCGGAACATCAAGAATAAATAATTATGAAATTGAAGCTGTTGAGCTAGTTATAAAACTTCTTAAAATATCAAATGGATTTGAAGCGTATATGAAACACTGGGAGAACAGTAATGACCAAAATAAGATTCAAGAAGAAAAAGAAATTGGTTTAATTAGTTTTTACGGCCATCAAGTATCTAAATTGAAAGAAGTTGCTTTAAAAGCAAGAAACAAATATGATATTCCAATTCGATTAAATACTGTCGATAAATTTCAAGGTATGGAAAGAAACATCATTATTGTTTCAACAGTAAGGAGTGATAAAAAGATAGAAAACGGAATAACCAAAACGAACAAAGATATTGGTTTTGCTAAATCACCTAAACGATTAAATGTAGCTCTATCAAGAGCCAAACGCTTATTAATAGTCGTTGGTAATAAAAATATGTTTTATAGATTTAAAGATAAAAATGGAAACCAAATTTATAAAAATGTAATTGACACCATAAACAATGAAGGAATTGTAGTTGATTTTAGTGACCTAAAAAAAGAATTCGGAAATGACTGATGATTTAGACTACAACATATTCAAAGCAATAGAACAAGATAAAAAACTAACAGAAATATATCTTGGCTATAAACCTTTTGACTGGTTTTTTACAAAAACAAAGTATTCTGCAACTTGCACTGAAGCAGTTGAATTCACATTATTTGACAAAACTATTTGTGGTTTACTAAACATTGAAAGCTTGTTAAGTTTTGAAGATATAGGCGAAATTTTAGGTTTTAATGTAATAGACAATCCTTCTCAAAAAAAATATAAAGATTATGCCGAATATGAAATCTTGAAAGATGCCTTACAAAGTTTAGAAGAATTTGAAATGATAACTACTGGAGATAATTCTTATTCTTATTGTCAATTGACAGATATAGGAAAAGAATACTTTCAAAAAGGTAAAAAATTTAAAGTTCATACAAATAAGCAGTTTGAATTATATTTTGACAATACAAATGACGACCATTCAATAGCAAAAGATAATTTTGAGTTTTTGAAAAGTGTTAATACTGAAGAAAACTCAATTAATTCTAGGATTAATTATGAAGATGAACAACTATTAAAAACATTTGCCGAAAATCAAATCCCTGAAATTTATAATGTTAAAAAAATGAATTCTTTTAAGGATTCTGTTCTAATCGAGAAAGAGCATAAATCAGTAACGTTATATGCTGTTTTTTTAGTTGACGTAAGTTCTGGAAAATATAGAACTCTTGTTTATGAAGATAATTCAAAGTCAATTAACACATATTTCTCTTCATATTTGAACAAAAACAGAGAAAACGCAGACAATTTATTTTTTCAAATTTTACAAAAGTATGGTATTTATCAAAATCCAACTTCTGATGATTTTTTATATAGAGAAGTATTAATTAAATCTCAAAAAGAAATTGAAAAAATAATAGCTGAGGATAAAAATATTTCTGAAAAAATAGCAAAAAACATCAATCAACTAAAATTTATCGAACCTTTTATGTTTATTGATAAATTAGATACAATTATCAAAAATTCAGAAAATGAAGTTTGGCTAATGTTTAATAAGGTATCAAAATTATTGATTGAAACTTTATCTAAAATCATTAATGACATTAACGATAAATACCTTTTTATTTATCTTCCAATTAATGATGATTTAGAAACTGAATTAGAAGAGTTTAAAAGGAAGGTTTCGGAAACTTTAAATTCATATTTAATAATTGGCAACATCGATGAATTTAATGTTATAACAGAAAAATCGAATAAAACATCTATATACAAAAAAGACAATTTCCCTTTAAAAATAAGTAGTAAATCAATCAAATATAAATTCGTTAGAAAACATACCAATGTAGAAATCAAAGAGCACATTGATTCTTTTAGACAAGATTTTGCTGAAGAATATGTGGAAAATATAAGTAATGAAATCGACTCTCTAATTGCTGAAAAAATTAATAGTGATGACTTATCAAATTATAGTATTAAAGAAATTGAGGATATTGATTTTAAAATAAGCCCTTTTTATAATTCAACTGAACACAGTTTAATTTTAAGTGAAATTAAAGAAAATAAGTTAGCATTGTTAAAGGCTGTAAAAAATGCAAGAAATAAGAAAATAGAATCCTTCATTGTGTCAATATTAGAGGAACTGAAAAGTTTAGAGTTATCTGATGAAAGAAAATTTAAAACTTTAAAAGCAAAAACGAATAAAGAGAAAGAAAAATTTGAAGAGATAGAATCAAGTCTGTTTCTAGACTTAGAAAAAAAGTTTTTACTTAAAGAGAAAGAGTTTGAACTAATAAAAAAGAGGAAATCAATAATTATTGACACAAATATCCTAATAGAAGAACCAAAAATAATAGATATAATTGGTTCGCTTCAAAATATCATTTTTTCTGCTAAAGTCATCGATGAACTAGACGGTTTAAAGAATAAAAGTGAAACAAAAAATAAAGCACAAGATGCAATTAGAGAAATTCGTAAACACCAAAAAAAGAGAAATATAAGTTTCAATACAAGTAAAGTTGATAACTTACCAGATGATTTAAATAAAAAATCACCTGATAATATGATTTTATCTGTTGCATTGCAATACCAAAAAAGAAATCCTATTCTTTTAACTAATGATAAGGGTTTGCAGATTAAGGCTGAAATGTTAGAGATACCTGCTAAAACAATTACCGAATTAACCTCTTTACTTTCTCTTAGCAAAAGAAATAAAACCAACAATAGAAAAAAACGATAATATGTCTTGTTTTGAAACATCTACTTTCCTAAAAAACCCTCAAGTTTTTAAAACAGAGGTTTTTATCGAAGCAGTTAAAAAATTTAATTGGGAATATGAAATTAAAAGTGATAATGAAGTTGTTGTTACTAAAATACCAAACACAAATCTTCACGGAGAATATGCAATAAAAATTAAAAATGGAACAGTAACGTATAACAGTTATTACCTCAAAAATGGAAAAGAATTAATTAAAGAGTTACAGAGTGAATTTTTTGTTTTAAATGTCGAATACGCAAAAAAGACTATTCTTACTGAATTTGAAAGTGTTGGGTTTTCTCTAAAAAAAGACTACGACTTTGAACCAAATGAAGAAGTGAAAGAAAAGTTTTTTATGGTTGGATATTCTAAACTAGAAAATGAAGATGAAAAACGAACTGAAATAGAATTTTCAATCCTAAAGGATGGTACTATTATTTCTGATTCAAACTACATTCCATATGATGTCCACGAATTAGCAGATAAAGCAATGGAAGGAATAGAAAAGGCATTCGGAAATACTAGAAGAGAAGGAATAGAAATAAAAAGAAAAGAAATACCAGTAAGATATAAAAATAAGTCATACTGTAGTGCTTCAAATAAAATTATAGCAAAAAATTAAAACAATGGAAAAATCATTTGAAGATTTAAAATATATGCTTGATGCTAATTACCCACTAATTTACCTTGCATCACCAGAATATGGTCGCATAATTCAAAAAGTTAGGAGCACAGCATTCAGAAAAGGATATACATTTAGCACTTGGGATATTGTTGATGGATTACAAATCCATAATAAAGATGAAAATTCAAATAAATTAGATAAAGTCGAGAAACATCCGAATAATGGCGAAACTAAAAATCCTGATTCATTTCTTGAGTTTTTATTAAAAGGTAATAATGAGAACCAAGAATCAAAAGAGATTTTCATTATAGAAGATGCACATAAACAATTTAGAGATGAAAAATTTATAGTTCAACTAAGAAAACTTACTCAATATTTTAAAGTATTAAACAAACACTTACTGTTATTATCACCATTTTTTAAATTGCCTATTGAATTAGAAAAGTATGTGACAGTTCTAAATATGCCATTACCAGATAAAAACGATTTAGAAAAAAGGTTGAGAGTAATAACAAAGGATGAAGTTATAAATGATGATTTAAAAAACTTAATTCTTGATGCAGGTGCTGGATTAACAGATGTTGAAGCTGATTTGGCTTTTCGCTTAGCAAAAGAAAAAGTTGGCTTAAATAGTAAAGATGCAATTAGAATTATTGCAAGTGAAAAAGAACAGATAATAAAGAAAAGTGGAATTCTAGATTATTATCATACAACAGAAAATTTAGATTCAAGTGTTGGTGGTTTAGACAGTTTAAAAGTTTGGTTAAAACAAAGAAGCAAAGCATTTGAAAGAAAGGCGAAAGTATTTGGTTTAAAAGAACCAAAAGGAATGTTGCTTTTAGGTGTTCCTGGAACTGGAAAAAGTTTAACAGCAAAGGCAATTGCTACAGAATGGAATCAACCCTTATTAAAATTAGACATAGGTAAAGTATTTCAATCAGAAGTTGGTAGTAGTGAAAACAACATAAGAAATGCTATAATGACAGCAGAAGCAATTGCGCCTTGTGTTTTGTGGATAGATGAAATCGAAAAAGGATTAAGTACTGCAGGTGGCGAAAAAGATGGAGGAACAAATTCAAGAGTATTTTCAACCATTTTAACTTGGATGCAAGAAAAAACAAAACCAGTTTTTGTAGTTGCAACTGCCAACAATATTAGCAATCTTCCACCTGAACTTTTAAGGAAAGGTCGTTTTGATGAAATCTTTTTTATAGACTTACCAACAAAAAAAGAAAGGAAAAATATATTTGAAATTCATCTCAAGAAAAATAATCAATCAAATATAACTGACTTCAATCCAATAATTAATGAATCTAAATATTTCAATGGAGCTGAAATTGAAGAAACTGTAAAAGAAGCAATGTTTAAGGCATATATTGAAAACAATGAAGAACCAGCAATTAAATTATCACATCTAATTGAATCAGCCAAAGCAATTGTTCCTCTTGCAATCACAATGAAAAATAAAATTGACGGATTAAGAGATTGGGCATCAACAAGAGCTAGACCAGCAAGTTCTGATACAGATAAAGAAGATTTAAAGAAAGATAAATCTAAAAATCAAACATTAACAAAAAGAGAAAAGGAAGAAGATATCTTTTAATCAAATAGCACCTTAGAAGAAAATTAGATACACAATTTTTGTGTATCTAATTCATAATTAATTTTCCATTTCTAAAAAAGAAATAATTTCGCTCATCATATTCTCCCAAGCAAACCAGGATAACCAATTAAAATAGTTGGTTTCATCTTGTGGACTAGGTCTGTTTACTAATTTACCACAATCGTATTCAAATTCATCTAAAATTTGTAATATCGATAAATGATATTTTTTAGCGAAAGCTACTGTGTCTTTATAATAAATCATCCCAGGAACAGATCCGCTGTTTGCTGAGTAATAATCTTGTGGATATTTTTTTATTAATGTCCATTCTACATTGCCTTGTTTCAGTAATTCCTTGTGAAAACCAGGAAACGAACTGTAATTTTCTAAAAACTTTTTTTTACTTAATTTAGACATAATTTGTATTTACATCTAAGGCTTTTATTAGTGTTTTTAGCTCTATAAAAACATGCTGTAAAAATAAAATTTTTATCAATGTTTAGAATAGAAGAAATTCGAAAAGAACAATTCAGTTATTAGTTTGTTCATTGTTTTCAATTAAACATTAATCTACAAAAAACACATAATCCCTTTTATAAGATTGAAAATATATCACTTTCATTTATTAACCCGATAGTATTTTCTACTTCAATTTTAAATTTATAGTAAATTATATTATCGTCTTCATCTAGTTCTTCTAATGAGTTTATATAATTATAAGTGATTATTGAATCATTAGATTCAATTGTTTGAATTAATTCCCAATTATTAAATTCATTTAATATATAAACAAAATACTTGCCTTTATAACAACACTTGTCCCATGATAATTCAATATTATTTAATGACGTGAATGTTTGCTTTGCAGGATCCAAATACGGTTTTGAGGGTGGATTTGTATCTATAATATTAGTTACAATAGTTTTGGATGATTTTGATTTGACAAATTCAATTTTATTATTACCATTATGGTCTTTATATTCTATTTTTCTAACAGTTATTAAATTATAATAGATAGGTTCGCCATAAGGTATCTGATCTAAGTCAGAAAAATCATCTTCAATATAAAAAGGTTTTAATGTGTCAATACTTGACAATTCAATTTCTTTTACAGGTTCAATATCTCTAGGATTTAATGCTACAGCACTGTTATTAAGTCTATAAATTTGAATTTTATTAATGTTTTGACTTTCAACTATTTTATTAATTTCAAAGAGTACACTCGACTTAAAGTCATTTTCATAAGTAGGAAGTTTTACCGTTAAATTTTTAATAACTAAAGGGTTTGGTGGAGTTGTATTAATCAATTGAACAGGGCCAAGGAAATCACTTGCTTTACCAAACTTTAATGCTTTATTCATTTCCCTAACTGTATAAACATATGCTGTATTTTTATTCATATTTCCATCCAAAGTGAAATCAGTAAATAAGATTTCCTTATCTGAAATTATCTTAGCCATTGGAGCCATATCAAACTCATCAGAACTCGGGTGTAATATTTTACCATTTTTATCTCTTAAATTTTGTTTCTTTGGTAAAGGTATATATGCACCATCATTAATAAACTCAGTGATTATTGGGTGTTCCGTTAACGGTAACATACAGGTGGAAATTAAATATCTCATGCGCTTTTTCCATTCATCACTCCAAGGAGTTAAACCTGGGTTTTCATTATCTCCATTAATGACAATATCTCCATCTGGATTAGGAAAAGCGAAAGGATTACCATACAAGTCTGGAAATTCTTTAAAATCACTAGTACTATCACAATCTAATTGCTCTAATTTATTACATTCTAGAGCAAGTAACCCTTTCCATCTATCTTGAAAATGATCATCTCCAGTAATTGGCAAAATCCGTGGTAAAATATCTTCCTTTAAAGTTTTATTACTATATAAAATAGATAGAATTCTATTAATATCTGTTCTAAAAAATACAACTCCCCAAGGTTTCGCCTTAAATTTTGTTTTAAAAGAATATTGTGCTTTTCCATAGAAATTTGGCGGAGTTGCAAATAAAGGTCCAGTAGGTGGATCTGGTTGTTCTAACTTTATAATCTCATTACCAAAAATAATAGCAGGAACACCAACTGGTGAAGAATATGGTATTGAATTGTTATCTAAAACATCATAATCTATAGTTTGTAATCCTATTAATGTTTTTTGTTCCCCTTTTCCAATTTCTGGAAGAATTGTTGTTTCGTTAAATAAAGCAGCATTATCTGAACGCAAATACACTTTGTAAGATGGATAATAATTAACGGATACATTTGAGCCTATTTTAATCTCTGGAGCAATATTAGCAATCTGTATTCTTTTATCTTGATAATTTATTGAGTCATAAGAATTTATTTTATTTACTTGATTTGAATAACTTAAATCACTTGCTATTAATATAAGTTTTTGAGGTGGAATAGTTCCAACATTTTGTATTTCATCAATTTTTAATACTTTTCTTGCTTTTGTTCCTGTTGAATCATTAATAGCATGAACTCGAATAGTTCCCTTAAACCAATCAACAGATGATGTATTTGAATTATTATCTGGAGAAATAAATTGAGGATGATGATCTAAAACTATATTGTTAAATTCAATCTTATAATAAGCAAACTCTTTTATCACATCATTATTAGCTTTATCTTTAACTCTATTATTATCCTTATCAACCATGTACTCTATCATTGTATGATGACTAATATTACAATCATCCCAAAGTCCTCTAACTTTTATATCATTAGGGTTCTGTCCGTTTTCATCTAAATAAGTTTCTGTTTTTACAGAAAAATCATTATTTATTAATTCAATTTCAAAAGACAGTTGATTATCATTTGGTGTTACTTTATCCTTCCAACTAATTGAATTAGAAAAATTTTCTACTATTAAAAACGCATCATGCTCTGAAATTTCTGGTCCTTTATATCCTTGTGTTAATTGATAGTTATTATTTGAACTATTTAAATTAGCTACTCTTTGTTCATTTTTCTTAACCTTAATAGTAGGATAGGTACCATCGGTATTTACGGTTAGAATTTCTACAATCTCATATTGTTCAGAAGAATAAGAAAATAAACTACCTACATAATTGGGGTAATCATCTAAGTTAATTTTGGGTATTAAGATTTCACCTGTACTGTGATAATCAAAATCTTTTGTTTCAATGAAACAAAATTTAGAATCCGTATCATCATAAACGTTTTTTACACCTCCAATTATATTATCAGGAAATTTTTTACTGTGGAATATTCTAATTTTATTTCCCCAAGAATAATTTTTCTCTTGTACATGATTATAATCAAAAATTAATCGCACCAATGTTTTATCACCATTTATGCCTTTCAACCAATCTTGTTCATCTTTTGTAGTCAACATTGGTAGTCCTTCTTCTTGTATTAAATGAACATTAATATTTGAAGGAGGCATTAGAGTATTCTCTACATTAAATTTTGTTTCATTTGTGCTAACTTCATTAGATAGCACACTAGTTCTATAAAAGATATTTACAGGATATGAGTTGTAATGATTAAACCCTTCACTTTCAATTGCATGAATATAGTTTGGTTTATCACTTTCTTTATTAAATAATGCCAAAGCATTTTCTTTATACGAATCAGAACTTTCTAAAAAAGCCTCTTCATGTAACAAATCTGGTTTATTCCAAGATGGAGCATCGTCTTGTTTATTTTTAAACCCAAGAAAAATGGGATTCGAAAATTCACTAGACTCAAACTCTATGTTTGGATTAAAAAACGAATTACTTAAAGAATAATCTGTTTCTAATTGCGCTTTTAGATTAACATATCGAGTATTCATTTTAAACGCATATCCTTCTTCATCAGTAATTGATAAAGGCTCAGAGGTAGCATTATCAATTTTTAATCCATAGGTAATTGGAAGCATTTTTAATTTTTGAGGCAATCTTTCATCTTCTACTCCTGTAGGCAAACTAAAATATATGTGTTTAGTATAATATTCTTCGTTATAATCTTCAGGGTTTTTAATTGTTTCGTACTCAGCAAAATAAATAAACTGCTCGCTCTCATTAACAAAGTTATCTATAAAACCAAGTCCAAGCATTCTTGCATTATGATAATCAAGTGAAGCTAATTGAATGAAATCTAAGTAACTAACCTCCATTTTTGATTCATCTTTCTCATTACTAAAAGATCCTTCTGATTGTTGGTGTTCAAAAATTGCTTTTGGGTCAGTTTCACTTAATGTAATAAATTTATCAACTCCTTTTCCTAGACCAAAATCAGTGTCTTTCCATCTGTCTTTATAATTTTGTGCTTTAATTACTTGATTCGAATCAAACTTATGCCATAAAGCATCAATTTTATATTTAGATAAATCTTCTAAACGTTTAAAAACTTTAGACTGGTTTTTCTCTAAAGCAAAATTACCAATAAACTCTGCTTGGTTTTTCCTAGTTCTAAGGATATCAGAGTAGCTTTCTAATACAATACTAATTGAAGAATTTAATTGAACAGAAAATCTTATAAATGAAACGTTCTCTGCTATAATTCTACATAAAGTTGTGGTAGAGTTATAGGTTTTCCTAGTGGAAATTATAGGATCATCTTCAGCATAAGATCTGTTTTCTACGGAAAACGTTTCTAACCTAAGAGTAGAATTCGCATCTTTTAAAATATTAATAGCAAAACTTAACTCATCTTTGCATGAAAATTTAAACGTGTTTAGACCATAAGCAGTTAATAATTCTTGAGCTTTCTTGAGATTATTTATTGCACCAATACTATTTCTTATGGCTGTATATTTTGTATTGTTTTCAAACTCTAAATAGTATGTTTTTTCTCTCCATTTATAAACCCAAATAAAGTCATCATCATTAATCGTATGTGGAAATTCATTAAAAATATTGATACCATTATTTAATGATCGCTCAGCATTATAGGGTACTCTGTAAACTTTTACAAAATCATCTTTTTTATTAAAACAAAGATTATTAGTTGCATAATTCCCTTTAGGTAAATGATTGTCTCCTAAATTACCTGTTAAAAACCAACGTAAATGATTTCCATACGATGAATCTATGCCTTTTGAACCAGCGGATTGTAAACTTAAATATGGAGATTGTAATTTGTAGTTATCTCCAAAATTAAATGGAACTTTTTTATAAGGGATTTCTTTTGGATTATCATTAGGATCCCCATTAGGATTATCATTTGGGTCGTCATTTGGATCTGAATCCTCACAAATAGAAATTGCAGTCACTTTTAGTTCAGTATTGACTAAAAACTCCACATTATTTAGTATAACTTCTAATTTGTTTAATTTTAAATTAACCGTTTCAAAAGCAACGTCTTCAATCCAGCTTTCATTAGCATCATTGTCAACAACTTTACAAGATTGAAAAGAAGCGTCTGTCTGAATAACCAAACCTTTAGTATCTTTTTTATCTTCAGTAATTCCTCCATGTATTTGGAGATAATCGTTATTCTTATCTAAACCGTATAAAGTGTAATTTTTTAAATCAAAAGATTGATTTTTTATAATATTAAATTTCGAGTCAAAAACTAAAATATTTTGTTTTTTTGACTTAGAACCGTGAGCAATGCAAACGTAATGATTTTGATACTTTACTGCCTTTGTAACTGTCACATCTCCTAAACCTAAATCAAAAACTTTAGTTTGTGATACTTTTAACTCCTTGGGGGTTCTATTACAAGCAAGAATAGTTAAATACGCCTTTTTATTTTTAATATAATTTCCAAAAAGAATTAAGCCTCTTTCTTTTTCTACTAATATATTGTCTATTCTAGGAACTATATTTAATCCTTTAATTGTAAAGGTCTTCGTTTTTTTAAATTCAGAAGATAACAATGTAATTAATCCTTTATTTGGACCAGCAGCAGCTGAACCATATAATAAAATGGATTTTTGATATAGAATAGCTCCTCTATACTGATCATCCCATATTCTAGAAATCTTAATTGAATTAGTAATACTAAAATCTAAATTCAATTTTATACAACAAACAGTATCTTTTTTGTTTGTGGGCGATTCAATAAAACCAAGTGAAATAAAAATTTCTTCATTATTTAAAAGTAATAATGATTGTATATTTCTTATATAATTTATTTTAATTTCTTTATGATGCAATAGATCAGATTCAAAATTAAAAACAAATAGATAGGGTATTATAGAATGCCCTTCACTTTGATAATATCCTAGAATAACAAAATTGCCTTGAGGATCTAGAATAGCTTTGCTAAAAAACAATCGCTTATTTTCTAACCCAAATTCAATTGCATTAGGATTGGCTTGCTCAGCTTCATTACCTAATCCTGAAAGTACAATTCCCTTTTCAGAATTCCCAAAAGTGTATTGAACACCATTTAGACCAACCAGAATTTTAAGAATAGAATAATTATTATCAAGATCACTTGACCCAGTTAAATTATATGATTTTGTATATAAATTAGCCATAATTAAACATTTAAATTTTTAGTAGTAAAACTTGGTGGTATTTCAACATATTTATCTTGATTATTATCCCATTGTAAATAATCAAACCTGAATTTTAGATTGTTTGGTAAATTTGTGTTACTCATATTTAATATTAAAACTTCAGTACGGTCTTTAGAATAAATAGAAACAAATTTTGATTTTAACCAAGTAGAGTTAAATAATAATTCAAGGTTGGATTCTAAATTACTCATAGTGTCATTTTCAAAATCAATACTATATTTATCATAAAGAGATTGTTTTAGATTATCATAAATTGGAAATATACTTTTTTCAATAACCTCATTTGGAATTCTAGGATCATTTAAAGGTTCAACTGAGCGAATCCAAGTTCCAATAAAATGGTTTGTATTAGTTTCTACCAAAAGATTAAATTCTGTTCCAACTGGTGGTAACATTTCTTTTAATCCTGGCAGATATTCTTTCACAATTCTCTCACAATCATTAGGGTATGCTTGTAGCGTTTTGTCATCATAAGGATAATGAGCTTCCATACCAACAGCAATAAGAAGAGTCTTTACAATTTCTTTTGTAGCTGTAGTTACATCATTTCCTAATTCTAAATTAATTGTGTAAACCGCATCTTTAGTATCTCCTGCTTTTCCTTTTAGTTTATAACTATTAATATGCTCTTGTAGATTTGCAAAACGAGAGGTTTGAAATGGATAAGAATGTATGTTTTTTTCTGTTCCATTGTAGATACCAAATACTACAGCATTATATAGTTTTGAAGGTAATAAGTGTTCTACCTTAACCTCCATATTTTTTTGTAGAGGAGTTATAGGATCGCCTCCTATTTGCCAACACGTTTGCCCATCAAAATCTGGATTTTTTATTTTAGGATTACGCAAATTGTTAATAGCCTCAATTCCTTTTGGGATTGGTGGATTATCATTCTCTTTCCAAGCAACAGTTGAAACTGGGAATTGCGAAATAACAGCTAATTGATGTTGGTTTTCAGTTGTTAATTCTGAGTCCTTTACACCAAAATTTTCAGTTGGGTCTTTCACTCGTAACCCAATATCACAATCACTTTCTCCTAAATTTTTATAATCTGGCCATTTGTTAAACATATGGTACACGAATGGATGATTATAGAATATTTTTAAATCTGGATTCTCAAAATAAAGAGGTTTCGCATTAATGATATTACCAGTAGTATCTGGATACGATATTTTATGATTGATATAGCTTCTTAAACTTAATTCAGGCACATCTAACTGCATTTCAAATACTTCAATCTTATTATTGAATTCATCTAGAATGAATTCTCCAAGTTCATCTAATTTATATTTTCTATCCTTACGCTTTCCATCACTTTCCAGCTTAAATTGATCTTTAACTGATTGGCTCAAATGTTCTAAACCAAAATGCCCTATTGGACCTTGAGTTTTAAATTGAATATAATACGTTTCTTCAACTGGAAGAGTAACTCCACTAATATTCTCTTTAGTTATAATTTCTAGACAATAATTAATGTCTGGCTTCCAAATAGGAGCAATTACCTTGTTCGCTAATTGCATGGAATCATATTCAGCTTCTAGAGCTGCAACCGAAGGAATAGAATTATTATACAACACATCTTCTTCTGTTAACCAACATATTTGATGTATGTAAGTAGCACATTTATCTATGTTGCCTTCTTTTTCATTTGGATTAATTTTTTCTTTTAAAATATATAAACTCCTAATTTTTTCTGATATTTCTTTACATTCATTTTCTTTTTCATTTAATGTATTTGTCCATTTTTCGCAATTTCCTTTAGCCTTCTCATAATCTCTTTTCAATCTTTTATGAAGTCTTGATACATAATTTTTATATGTCTCACAATATTTTTCATTTAGTTTAGAAATTTGTTCAATTAACTTTGCTAGGTTGCGATCAATTTTTCTTTTTTCTAAATTTTGTAGACAGTTTTTATCATTATTTATAATACATTCTCCTTTAATAAAACACAATTCTAAAAGCTCTTCTTTTTCAGTAGAAATTTCACAAAACTTATTTTTATTATTAAGTGCAATTTCTATTTCATTTTTACAAGACTCTTGCTGTTTTTCTAGATTTTTTATTTCTTGTTCAGTTTCTTTTATTTCTTGTTCGGAAGTTGTTTTAGGGCAGCTTATAGCCGTTAGACTATTTAGCTCATTTATTTTTCTTTTTAAGGCTACTTTATATTCTTTTGATTTCTGCTCTTCAAGTAATAATAATTCTAATTCGTGAATTTCATTTTTCAATTTGTTAGCCTTATTTAAATCATAAGCAACAGGTTCTATACTGATTTTTCGAATAGTAGTTTCTTCGCTTAAATATGTAACATCAACTAACCAATCTGGACTTGCTAATAATCGCTCTTCAATTAAAATATATTCTTCTCCTAAAGTTTTTTCTACTTCTTCTACCACCACTTCGACTCCATCAACTTCTTCTTTAAGGTCTTGAAAAACAGTAATATTCCTAATGCCATAGAAACTAATTTTCACATTCTTGGCATAACTAAATAGTTTTGTTTTACATTCTAATACAGCTTCAGGAAATACTATCTCAAATACTCCTTGATTGCTCATTTTTATAGAATGAGGAATATTAAATACATTTAGAAATGGTAGAACACTAGCATCATGTTTTAAAGATTTTATAAGCAAATCTTTAAATTTTGTATTTTTATCTTTTATGAAATAATTTTCTGGATTCCAATTTTCACAATGCCAAGACTTTTCTTTTGCTCTACAAAATAAAGTACCTGCTGTCATCCCTATTTGTTCGGGTACAAATTTATTGGGTGAATTATTTGTAAAGCTAAAAGGCGAATTCGATAATATTCGCATTTTATTATATTCCTTCCCTTGTTTTTGCCAATACCCAATTTTTAAATCAGAAGGAATTATAGCTGGATCCATGAAAGAATCAGAACCTAGAGCTTCATAAGGATGATAATCTACCCAATTAGAAGTTGTATTATTCCAAGCTTTAATATTTACTTCTTCAATAAAAAAGGAATGATCAACTCTTGTTGAAACTGATGCTGGAGGAACCGCTTCTGTATTTTGTGAAGGCGGATTGGTAAATCCTCCAATGCTGACTAAATTAGTTGGATCAACAGCTTTGTTAAGCATAATATCAATAAAAGTATCCATAGGAATTACAGTGGCATCATCATTTTTACTTGGGAAACCACCATTATTTTTTACGATAGAATTTAACTGGTAAGGTTGTTCAGAACCTATATGAAAAGCTGAAACAAACTCATTATTTTCTTCTATTTTTATCACTCCAATAGGAGTTCTATCTATTTGCTTGTTTAACTCCCATTTAAAGTTAATATCAGCACATTTTTTAATTTTCTTAATTCTTAAATTAACAACAACACAAACTTTAACGCCTCCTTTAATTAAGAATGGTTTTGGTAGAGTTGCCATCAAATAGGCATCTAAACCAATGTAGAATCCTACACCAAATACTTTAATATCAACACTACCTCCAAGTGCAATTCCTCCACCAACTTGAAACTGCTTAAAGCTCATCATTACCCATGTATCTAGGTATGCATGTGCCGAAACCTTAACTGGTCCATATTTTTTCTTAAAGTCGAATTTCATTCCTGCACCAGCTTGCACTCCTTGTGCAGAAAGCATTAAATAAGCGTAGGCATTTAAATTGAAAACTTCTTTAATTACTCTGGCTACATTTGGTTTTTGTTTTGTACCTAAATGAATATACCAAGCAGAAGGATTATTAAAGAAGAATGCCATTTGAGCTTCTACTTCAAACTCTACAAACTGCCCTTTGTCTTTATTCATTTTAAAATCTGCACCCATACCAATAGAAATAAATTCTTTGGTAATGGCTAAATAAGCAAAAAATGGCACTTCAGAACTCAATGGTGTAACTTGTGGTCCCATTACATTAGCTCTTCCAGATATCAATAAGAATTGAGGAATAGACAAGAACAGAAATGCTTCCATTGAAAACGTTTCTGGGTCTGCTGTAGTTGCAATTGTTAAACCAGCACCAATAGAAATTGGTGTATCTGTGTTTTCCATATCTTCATCTTCTGGATACACTATTTTACCCAAATGCAATCCGTTATCTGGATTGTTAGCATTTAGTGGATTTGGCCTTTTTTCTTTATAAAAATCAAAAAATACTTTAGGGTCTTGTAATGCTCCATCTGGTAAATCTGGTGCATATCGTAAACCAAACAATCCTCTAAATGAAAATATACCTAAAGGTGTTGGGCCCAAAGGAATAGGCACTGGTAAGCTTAAAAAAGAATCAATCACAAATGCAGGTACTTTTGGTCGCATTTTCATAGCCGCACCACCAGAAAGCCCAATTTGAGGCAAACTAAATGAAATGCCACCTTCATATTCTACCTCACGCATCGATAAATAGCCTTTAATAATTAAGGCAGCATCTTCTTCACTTGCTGTAGCTGGAATAATAAGATTAACACCAATACCATTAATCTTTAAGTACATTACAGAGCCATCTTCATTAAACATCAGTTTAATTCCATCTCCTCTCATGTCTAAACCAGCACTTCCTGCACTCACACCACAATCGAAACCAATAAATTTTAATTTTGGGTTTACATCTTCAGAACCCATGGTAATGTTCGTTATAGAAACCTCAACTGGACCTAAAGCCATGGTTACTGCTGCTGGAATTGGAATAGAACCACCTTCAATTTCAAAACTACCATCGCTATAAACTCTTAGTTTTTCAATTTCTATTGGGTCTTTTAAATAATCTTTTAGAAATTCATTATTATCAAAATGAATACTACCCGAAGTTTCTATGTATGTTTTTGCATCATCTTGACCTAATTCTAATTTGTCTACTTTAATATAGAAAACATCTTTAATTCCAAAACAAAGCCCATTTTCTGGTGATGCACTCATCTTAAAATCACCATCATTTTCAAAAAAGGCCTGTAAATTTATTTTTAGGTCTCCTGCAAGATATTTTTGAGTTTCAGGTACAAATTGCTTGAATTTAGGAATGGTAATAAATCCTTTAATTTCAGATTCTATAACTTTATTCTGAATCATTTTTAAATAGAAGCTATTAAACCCTATTTCCCAAGCTCCTTTTTCTAAATTTCCACTAGCATCTTTTTTGCCAAATAAATAACTTAAAGAACCATCTGAAGAAACAAATTTTTCTAGTTTTCCATCTTTATCTACAAAAATAGAACCGCCATTATTTAATAAATATCTTCCTTTTTCTAGAAGTTCAGTACCAACTTTTACTTCATCACCTTTATCAATTAAATCTGGATCATTATCCGTATTAGTTCCTGAAGCTTTTAATATAGTTATTGTTCTTCCATCTTTTAGAAGTGTATTCTCTTCTAATTTAGCATCCATTCCTGCTACTGCTTCTAAACCAAAAATACCAGTAACACCACCTGTACCAACAAGTACATCTTTTGCATAAAGTTTTAAAGTTGAGCCATCGGGATCAAACGTAAACCATTTGTCTGGTAAATAAATGTTTGCATTGGCAATGAATGCTCCAATAAAATCATCTGGTCTATCATCTGCAATGGCTTCTGCTATATTTTTCTTTCTACTTAAATCTAATTTAATATTTAGTAACTCTAGCCTCAATTCCATTTTAGGAATCATACAATGAGGTAAACTTGTGCTTTGAGATTCTAAAATATCGATATCAAAACCTGTTTGAGTATGGTATTTAACTGCTCCTGCTGTAAACTCAATTGCTGCACGTTTATATTCTACTGGTGAGGTTCCTGGAATAGGTGTTTCGTCTTCTACCCATAATAATCCTCCTACTTGTGTAATTTGTTTTACGGGCACTAACCATTTTCTTGGAAACTGCAATGCCATTTTAATTTCGGTTAATTCGAAACCAAATTGTGGTATTAGTAAATACTCTACATCTTCTTTAGTAATATTACCCAACCAAGTTTGGAAAAGTTCAAAAAGTTTATCGAATTTTTGATCTAAATCTCCAGCATCTTTTAAAGCCGCTTTAATAAATATTTTGTAGATATCAACATCTATATCTGCTGTATCTTTTATGATATCAAAAGAAGTTTTTGCAGTATCAACCGCTGTTTTGATATCAGTAAAATCTTGATTTCCTGTAATTGTTTTATAATTCTGTGCAATTTCAATGAGTGAATAATCATCTAAAAGATTCCCTACAGCTGTTTTTATGTTTCCAATTTGTGTGATAATATTAGACAATTCTGCTTTAATATTTGCTCCGCCAGTCCAATTATCATGTATGCTTTGAAAATTAGCTTTTACTTCATCTATAGCATTGTCATATGGAGAAGTACCACCGTTTAAAAATACATTAATAATTTCTTCAACAACTTCTTGTTCGCTTTCTATATCTGCCATAGATAGTAGAATGTCTAAAAAAGCATCTGGAGCATAAGAAAAACCTTTAGTTTCAAACTCATTGATATAACGTTTAATAGGCCAACGCCAATCCATAGCAATTGGAAAGTTAGAATAGCCAGTAGTTTTACCATGAAAAAACACCAAATGCATACCTGTACCCAATAAAGGTAAGTCTAACTCTTTACCTAATAATGTTAAACTATAAAAAGCAGTATCTCCATCTGGTGAATGCTCTACTATATAATTGGTATAGCGTAAATCTCCTAAAAGAAAGTTAATGCCACCTTGAACAAATTGCTCAACTGCTTTTAAATCTTCTGGGATAGCACTTGCGTCTATGAGAGTAGAAAGTTTTGGATGGTATGTTGTTGGTGTTGTTGGCATATTTATTAATTTATTTTAAATGAGAATACCATTTTTTATATAAAGTTTCTTTGTCTAATTCCAGATGAGCTGAATTAGTAACAGGTGTACTGCTAAATTCAAATATCGTATCGATTAAAAATTGTTCATCAACATTCAAATATGCCCCCCAAGATTTAAACTTCCATTCAAAATAATAATAGTCAACTAAATAATTTGTTTTTAGTCCTCCTCCTCCAGATGCGCCTGGGGAAGGATAGGTCATATAAGAACTTGTATCCTCTCGTGCATAATAATAGGAACTAAAATCTCTAAGGTTATTATTTGGCGGGAGAAGGTTTTGTTTCTGGGTTTTAAGTTTGAAATCATTTTTATCCTCTAAATTTGAAAATGTATTAGTACTTTTTGAGGGAAACATAGTGCTAGTGACAAAATATTTAAGAATATTTTTTAAATGCTCTTTGTAATTAATATCATCAATTTCTATTACACTAGATAATGCGCCAAAAACATTATTTTGTTGATGAAATAACTTTTCATAAAGAATATTATATTGATGAAAATTATAACCAGCATTGGATTCATTTTTGTTAAGTAAAAATTTTTTTAACTCATTATAATTGTCTTTCAATATATCATAATGGTTATAAATTTCTGTACGTATATCATACAGGTTAAATCTATCACCAGTATTTGATAATGATTTTATTGAAAGCTTAATTACAGGTTTTCCAATTTCACCAATTATTTTTACAGTTACCGCACTTAATGAAGCAACTGCACCAAGTGGGATAATAGCAATTGAAAATATCGTAGTCGCAAGAATAGAAATTATTGAAGTTGTTTTCTTGTTAAAATCTATTAATCCTTTTTCTTGTTGCTTAAAAGCAGGATGATACTTATTGACAATCTTATCAATTAAATCATCAATTTTTTCTAAAATAGTTTCGTTTAAGTACCTAGAGACTGTATTAGGTACGGATAATTTTGAAGCTGAATTTGGCTTTATGACTTCAGCCATTTCTGATAAAGCCATTAAATGAAATATATAATGCTGATATCTATAGAATACTAAATATTTGAAGTCATTATGTTTAATGTCGATAATATGTTGTACACCATCTCCCCTAACTTTAAAATATAAAACAGGAAAAACGTCTTTATCATTTAAACTATTACTAATTTTAAATTTTTCAAAATCAAAAACTTTAATTATACTATCATTAATAATGAAATAATCATCGCTATTTCCGAAGACAATATGAGTAGAGTCACTACCAGTCCTAAATTGTAAAGTCTCTATTTCATCAAAAATCAAAAATCTGAAGTGATTAGCATATTTTGTTTGAAAAACAGATGCAAACTTAACTTCAACTAAGTCATCAAATAAAAGGCCGTTTTGAAAAGGCCCAATTTTCTCTTCAGATATAGTTTCATAATAATATCCAACTGTTTCAATTAGTTCTAAATGATTTTTAACTCCTGCAGAAGTGATATTCTTAGTATTACTTGTATTAGCATTTGTACTAATTAAAATCTCCATATCAATTCTTTTTTATTAAGGTGATTTGAGTTGAATTTATATCTCGTAATTGTATTTTTCTATAACTATTTATCTCTGCTTTGGTAATACCTAAAGAGGTTTTTGTTATGTTTCTATTTTTTACTGATAATTTCACATTTAAAAAACTAAAGAACTCAGAAGGTATAGAAATCAGATTATTATATTCGCTTTTTGATATTGCTATTACACTACCCAATAATTTACTTCTAAATGCAAGATTAGAATTAAAAAAATCAGATTTAGCTTCAATAGTATCATAGAGCCTACCTTCGAAAGCATATTTTCTTTTATCTATAGTTGTTTTAGTATTATTTGAATAGATTACCCTATCAATCAGTTCAGTGATGATTGATTTATTTTCAGAAACATAAAAATTAGTAAGTCTATAGAAGAACTGCTTCTTATGAATTGTTAAATCAAAAGTTGGAGTGATGAAAAAATAGATATTGTTTGCATCTTCTGCAATACCTGGATTTCCAACAAATAATTCATCTCCATTAACAGTACTATAACTAACAAGAACTTCTTCGCGATAAACAATAGCTTTGACTGAAACATTATTACGAATTGGGCGAAGGTTTAAAGAGTGAGGACGATAAAGATTATCTATATTGTAAATTATATTAGGTAATAATTTTGTCGAATTAGAATGGTCTTTATTTGCGTTATATCGTTCAAAATATTTTAAACCTACATAAATGGAAATTACTTCATCTAATAAGGATAAAGGAATTAAAAAATTCACTTCTTTTAGATTAGTTTGTCCTGTTGTTGTAACGTGTAGTTGAAATCTATGTTTTGCTTTCTTTTTTTTGAAGCTCTTTACATAGCCCGAAGACATATAAACCAAGGGATTAGTATTTTCACCAATAGGCAGACTAACTCTCGCTTTAATCGATTTTTTGTAATAAGATGGCGGTATACTATCATTGTTAATTATAAATATTGGCCAACCTGAACCGTAAAAATTGAACGAATTTTGTGATAAATTCGCATTTTCGTCAAGGCTAAATCGAATATTGGGGCTATATTTTCTAAAAAAATTAAATGAAAAACCACTATCCTCCTTGATATTGAGATAAACTTTATTTTTATTTTTAAATTTATCAAGAACATCATTATATATTTCCTGCGGTGTATTCAATTTGGTTTTATTAGCACCACTCATATAAAAAACTTTTGATCTACAAAAACTACCATAAAAAGCACAAGGGTCTATATAGTTGAGGCATTCTTCCTTGGCGTGCCAATGTAAAAAGTAGTCTGCGTCATCTACTTGCCATGTATTATTATCATTTAACGGGTCTGTTATAGTGTCTACTTCTATGAAATTTTTAAAAGTACGAGCTAATTCAATTTTTGGTTCGTAGCCTAGGCGTTCTAACACTATTTCAAAACCAAATTCGGTTGCAAACTCTCCAATTTTGTCACCTGCTTTTACGCTTGGCAGTTGAAAATTTTCATTTGGATAATAAAAAAAGTTGTCTATAGGTTGGTCGTCTTTAAAGATAAAAGTTGGATTGCTATCAATTGTATGAGAAACAGAAGCATCATAAGCTAAACCTAATACATCTTTAGAATTAGTTATAGGGCTGGTATTAGTAAGTTCTGGTTTCCAAGAATTATAAATATCTTCAATAAAAGGGGTATCCGTTTTTTTGCTAAAATCTATTGAGGTTCCATTTACAATAGAATCTTTTTTAACGCCTTTATATATAAAGTATTTAATAAAAGGAAAATCAAAAGGAGGTTGGTAGTTTGGTTTTAGTATAATACTGTAGGTAGTAGGACCATCTTCTTGTACACATATCATTCCATCGCAAACTGCAATTACAGGAGGTTTAGTATTTGCCTTTTTAATATGAAGATTGGTAATTCTGTATTTGTCTTTACCTCCTGCAGAACCAGCTGGTCCAAAAGCTTGATCTAGCGTTTGGTTTTTAACTTTAGTTGGGTCGGTATAGAAGAAGTATTTTTTCAAAGATTTTTTTTTAAAGTTATGATATTTTCATTAATATAATCACGGTTAAAAACCCCTTTTTTTAACAGTTATTTATTTTTTTAACTATTTCACTAATATAAATGTATTAATTTTAATGAAGGTAAAGGCTTATTACTTGTTGAAAGAAGGTGGTAAGTAGTTTACTAATTGATGTTTGTTTGACGTATTTTTTTATTGTTAGATTTATAATAGCTCTTCGGTAAGTTTTATTTAAGTAATCAAAATAGAAAAAGCTATGAATTATTTAGAAGAAAATTAGATACACAATTTTTGTGTATCTAATTCATAATTAATTTTCCATTTCTAAAAAAGAAATAATTTCGCTCATCATATTCTCCCAAGCAAACCAGGATAACCAATTAAAATAGTTGGTTTCATCTTGTGGACTAGGTCTGTTTACTAATTTACCACAATCGTATTCAAATTCATCTAAAATTTGTAATATCGATAAATGATATTTTTTAGCGAAAGCTACTGTGTCTTTATAATAAATCATCCCAGGAACAGATCCGCTGTTTGCTGAGTAATAATCTTGTGGATATTTTTTTATTAATGTCCATTCTACATTGCCTTGTTTCAGTAATTGCTTGTGAAAATTTGGAAATGTACTGTGATTTTCCAAAAAGTTTTTCTTTGTTAATTTTGACATAATATTATTTCTAATAAGGGTGTTACGGAAGAAATAAGCTCTTTATGTTTTCTGAAATTTGATGCAATTAAAAAAGAAGAACTAACAAATATATTGCATAGAGAGTTTAAGCTACCAAAAAGCATAAAAGTGAAGACTAATTCAGTCTCAATTTTTAACACTAAAAAGCCCAACAGCGACTTAAACCCCCTTGACCTTATAGTAAATACCTAAATAAATACAAAATAGATCCATAAATACGATTTTATGGATTTCTGATGTGGACCAGTTGAGGAAACTAGCTTCTAATTATATATTAAAGCATGCTTCCCCAGCTTGGGATCACATAAAAAAGGTATCAAATCTTAAATTTAAAAATGAATAATAGCTATTATTATTTTTCAACACACACAACCCGTCCGCAGGTTTACCATCAGTTAGTTGCATCTTCAGAATATCAAAAATTAGATGAAGAAACCCAAGATTTACTAGGTAAATTCGTAGGAGAATTTCCTAAACGTAACAAGGAATTTAGTACCGTTGATTACTGTGCAAAATTTAACGTAAAACATAGATATGAACTCTATGAACTTAACAATCTAAAAACATTTACTCCAAATCATTTTCTGTATAACTTCTTAAGTTACTCAAACCAATGGGACGCTAGTACAAGGTCATTTGGAAAAAACAGTAAAGAAAGAGCAGAAGAAATTACAGAAAAAGAAATCATCAATGAGATGACTAACCCAAACTCAAACATCAAAAAGTTACTTGAAGCTTCAGGAAGGAATCTTTCAGCAGTAAAACCATTTTTACCTGCGATTATGATATCGCTAAAAACTAACACTAGAGACTCAGATAGAATGATATTCAAGCATACAGGTAGATTTTGTTTTGATTTTGATAAATTCAAAGATAAAAATGAAGCTACTAAGTGGATGAATAAAGTATGGAAAGGTACTAAAAACGTAAAACCATACATGGCCTTTATATCTCCAAGAGGTAAAGGATTCAAGATGTTTTGTCAAGTAGATACTTCAAATTCTGATTTTCAAAGAGACTTTGGTTCCGAAGATAAGAAGGTAGTTTCAAAGCATCATAAAGTTTGGTATGAAGGAGCAAGAAAGGAATTGGAAAACAAATTTCCAGAACTTAAAGAAAGAATAGATTTAGCAACGAACGATTGTCAGCGTTTGACATATATTCCTTTTATCAACAATAAATCTACCGATTTTAAATATAAGGCTTCTAAAGTTTCTACTTATTTTGAAATAGTTGAGAACGAAAGAAAACTAAAGCGTGAAGAACTCCAGAAAAAAATTTCTAAGCGACAAGTTGAGGTAGATAAAGTTATGAAGGATCAAAATATTGCATCTCCAGAAGAAGCTTACAATCTATTGCTGAAAAAGGAATCTTATAATTTTAATTTAGAACTAGAAACCGAGAAATTTATAAAAGTAGTAGATTTTATAGAAGAGCAAATCCATAAAGATTCACGTATCGAAGAGTGGGTTTCAACAGAATTCAACAATTACGATTCTCTTCAAAAGATGAGTTGGGTTCTGTTTGGTGTGTTTGGAGATTTAGCAATAGAACAAATAAAAAGACTAATTCCAGCAGATTCTAATAAATTAGATGAAGATCATAATGATTACCGTTGGTCAATAAGATCTATGGATGATTATGAAACGAGTTTACTTAAATCTTTAACGCCTGCACCTTTCTATGCACGAGTAAGAAAATTACCAATTGTTAATGACTTCATTTCTGAAAACTTTGGAGTGAATTCTAAAAATTTATCTGATTTCAAAATAATAAACGATTATTACGAAACTTACATTCGTAATAAAAACCTTGATAATGGTAAAGAAAATCTTTCTGAATTCTTAGATGATATAACAAGATATTTAGATAAGGATAGATCTAGATTACCTTTAATAGAAAAATTCGATAACATTGCTCCAGAAATATCATTAGGTCCAAATGAGTATTTAGATAAAGATGTGATGCATAAATTATTTCAAAATAAATATTATGACAAGAAAATTTTCTTTTTACGAAGCCAGTGCGGTAAATTAAGTGCCGTCTCAAGATGGGAATCTTGAGTAATAAAACATTTTAATTGCTGGAAAGCTAAAGCCACAATCAATTTAAAATTGATTGAAGGTACGTAAGTGAACAATAAAAAACTTACGCTAAGTTGCCAATCAGCAGCTAAACTAATTCAATAAACTGTAGCAAGACCCAACTGGGGAATGCAGTTATTAATATATAATAACAGCGTGGTCCCCACACTGGGATCGCTGTTAAGAATTAGAAAGTTCAGAGACTATCTCGAAAGGGAGTACACCAGAAGTCTGGTGGAAGTGGATGTTGCCTAGAACAGGTGAAGATATAGTCCGATCTTATAGGAAACTATAAGCAGAAAGATATTTTGTAAATATTCTTTCGGGAATGAAGTAACGACTCATTCTGAACATTAATGACTGGTAAAAACAGTATTACAGGTAATTTAAAATACAAAATGCCTGGAAGGATTGCCGTTGGAATGCCATTTAAAAGCATCGGAGACTCAATAGCTTCTGAGGCTTGGCACAATGATGATCAAACAGAAAATAAAATGCAATTATATGTAAACTCAACTATTGAGGAAACACTTAAAAGCTTCAAAAAATCAGATAAGGAGGTCATAAGATTGAAATATTTGAAAACATTACAAGGAGCTTATATTCCAAAAAATAACGAATTAGCAATTTTAACCACTTATAATCAGCTATTAAACATATCTCATGAAGATATGGCTACACTCGATTATGTTGTCATTGATGAATGTCACATGCTATCCAATGGATTGAATTATAGAGCTGAAACAATAGCTAAGCTGATTAATTATTTGATCGAATTTATAGCGAAGAAAAGAAATTCGAAAACCAAGATTATTTTTATGACTGGAACGCCTAATGTTGAAGCTTTAGTGATTCCAGAATTAATGGAAGAACAAGCTATTGGGAATTTATTTCAAGTAATAAAAATAGACAAAAAGTACAAAGTTACTCCTAAAATGTATTTAACACATTTAGATACAACTAATGCAAAAAGTAGAGATGAAACCGTAATTACTCAAATTAAGAAATATCTTAAGGAGAACAGAAAAGTTGTGCAAATTTTTAATAATAAAGAGAAAATGGATGATTATAGAAGGGAACTTCTAACTAAGATTTCTTCAAAAATAAAAATTGGATTATTCTATTCTGGTTCAAAAGGGGAGTGTACAGAGAATATTCTGTCAGGAAAATTCGGTGATTACGACATCGTGCTTACGACTACTTATTTTATGAATGGAATTAATATTTATTTGGATAATATTTCTAAAGATGAGGTTTCTATAGGAAAAACCTCAACTCAGAAGTATGGAGTGGTGATTGATTTGGGGAATATTCATAAAAAGGTGAGTTCACTGGATGCTATCCAAACTATAAACCGCTTTAGAAACAGATTATGTAAATGCACAGTGTTTCTACCCAAAATTTTTAAGCCTGACTTAAATAATACATCGAAAAATTTTGACTTGAGAAATGCTGGAAATGTCATTTTAGGGATCAATAGATATAACTACCATTTATTGTCTGCTAATAAAAATCTAACAGTAAATTTCGTAGAAGAAACAGTGCAAAAAGAACAGATTTATTATTTGGAAGAAGTTAGAAAAAATCCAAATACAGTAACAAAAGAAATGATTGAAAAAAGAATGCAACAAAGTAAAGATGAAAATGCTATAATAAATAGCATTGAAACTAAAACCAGCTTATATGAAGATTGGTTTTATTCGATGGATGGATATCATCATATGGCTAAAGATGCTGGTATTTTATCTATAATTAAACATATAGATGATTCCGAACCTTTAAAAGATATTTCTAAAGAGCATATTCCTTTAGAGAATAAAGTAATTAAAAATTTCTTAGATGATGACAAGGCTCTAAATTATTTAGATGGTCAGTTAGACCCATCGAAAAGAATATTAGTAAAAGCTTCAGGAATGATAACAGATCCTTTAAGTAATTATGTAGGTAATTTTAAAGTTATTAATTTAATAAATGATAAATACGTCGTTGAAGGTGATTTTCATGTTTCTCATGAAAGAGCAATCGATAAATTAATTTACTTCCATTTAAAACTTTCCTATTGGTATGGAACAGAAAAAGCAATTGAAATTTTAAGGTTTCTTACCAATGAGAATGCAGATTTTGCACCTTTTAAAACACCGAGTTATCTAAAAAGTATTGCAAATTACGTGACTCCTTTTTCCTATCTTACAAAAGATAAATATTTAAAAGGTATAAACTACTTGAGAGCTTTAGATTACTTATCACAAAAGAATATAGGGGTTGTAAAAGAAGTAGCATCTACAAATATTTCTTTTACTTTTATCAACAACGAAGTGGTCTCGCAGTTGAAAAATATGTGGGCAAAACAGCAGTTTGACAAAATTGGTTACATGATTGATAATGATAAATCCATACTAACTAAAAATCTTCTAAAAGAATCCTATTCTGATGAAGAACTGATTAGGTGCGAAGATCTAGAAGATTTAGAAGAACAATTAAATAAATTAGCAATATACAGACCGCTGAGAAAGAGTAAAAACGGAGAAGTAAGATCTCATGAGAGAATTATAATTCCTAGAATATTAAGAAGTGATAAGTTACTTTCTAGAATGGAATTTATAGATACGGGTTCGTCAATTCCAGAATATTCCGACTTATCAGATACTAATATTGAATTTGAAAATTTTATTACTAAGATTATAAAAAGGTTAAATAATCGTATGAATCCAGCTTTAAGATCCACTCATGCTCATTTAGAGAATATTTATAATTCGTTAAAAGTTAAGCTAAATAAAAGTGATGTTCAAGCGGTTTCAGAGTATATCGAAGGGGTACTAAATGACCCAAAAAGGAATAAACTGGCTGAAGTACCAGAGTTACTTAACGCACTTAAGAAAGATTTAAATGAACTAGATAGATGTTTGCTGTCTGCTTTTAAAACCTCTGAATATCTTACGTCTAAAAGTATACTTGATTACAAAACACTACCTTTTATAGAAAAAACATTTTTATGTGAGAAAGATTTTAAGTTAGAATCACTCGACGATAAATTTAGTCCAGATCTTATCAAATTTAAAATTACTGATGTATATGACTCTTTGCTTAAACACACGGATACATTTACTAAAGCTAAAAAAGTAAAAATTCGAACAGCGTCTGGTAGGAAAATGATAAACTTTTTAGATAATAATCCTTCAAGGGCCACTAAACCTGTATACGTAATCCGCGATTCAAATGGTAATATTATTTATGCTGACTTTGAACATAAAGCAACTTGTAAGTTTTTATGTGATTATGCATTTAAAAATGAAAGATTTAAAATGAGGGATGGTAGTATTCCTGTGAAAACTTATAATAAAGGAATCTATAATTTAAATACTTTTAAAAGAGATTATTATGCAAATAGTTCTAAAAGTAAAACCGTTGCAAATTATAATATTAAAATTTATGATGTAAACATAAAGGAATACATTATTTATGTAAAATCTTTAAAACATAAAAAAGCGAGTTAAACTAAATCGTTTTATCAAATTAAGCAAACCGACCCTGATCAGGGTCGGTTTGTTTTTTGATTAAATAACATTTACAAAGAAAATAGCAAGTTAGAAATTTACATTTCTAACTTGCTAACTTTTTTAATCCAAAACGTTTCTTCTTTTTCTCATCCAGATAAATACCAGCTGACATCCGTCGCTAATCATTCTTGAAATTAACTCGTTTGAATAATCTCTGTGATCCATAATCTTGTTTTTATTGTTCTATTATAAGGTTAAAACCTAAAAATAAAGACTTATAAAATGGATGTTAATTTTATGATTCTTGACAATATATAAGGTAATGATTTTAATCGTTTAATGCTTTAGATAACCTATTTAATGCTGCGAAAGCGAAGTAAAGAGCCGCTGGTTGGAATAATACAGCTAAAATTGCTATAAATACACTTGTGTTTCTCCAAGTTACAATAAAATTCCATATTGAAAATATTACAAACATTATTAATCCGATAGAAGGATCGATAAGGATTCCAAGTAAAATAGCTAATCAAAACTATTCTTTTGTTTATTTTTGAATAAATATAGAAACTTGCTTATGAAGTTATCAAAAAAAATCAGTGCAATAAACGCTTTAGTTTACAAATCAAATAAATTTACTTTTTACGAACATGATTTAGGAGATTGGTTTCCTGTTTATGTCGATTTAGATAGATTTAGAAAATCTGAAACTATTTACCCTGTGTTTTTCAGCCATGTGTATTGTGAGTTGCTTTATGATTGGTGTAATGCTTTAGGTTTGTCTTATCTTTTTACTTTAAGTGAAAAAAAATATGGATCAGATAACGAAATTTTTTTGTCAGAAAAGACAAGAAAAGTGAAGAATAAAAACTTAAATATTAGGTTAAGTGCTTATTTACAACATATAGTAAAAACTTTTGAAGACAATCAACTTGATGTTTTTTGTCCTAATTCTGTACATTCGATTTTTGATTACGATGATATTAGCGTAATAGAGATTGTTAGAAATGTTATGTTGGAATTTTTAATAAAGAGTTCTGATGTTGGAGTTTCTGAAAATTTAGAAATTTTTAAAAAGAACACAAAACGTATTCTTAAGTTGCTTAAAAAGAGAAGTGAAATTGAAAAAGGCAGTAGAGTAGAATTGATTGAGAAGGAAAATATTGCTTCAGAAAAAAACGATGAATTTCTTACAATAGAGCAAACTGCGATTATTTTGAAGGTTAAAAGACAAACTGTGTATAATTGGAAAAAGAAAGGTTTAATTCAGGCTCATTCTATAGGTGGGAAAGTTTATTACAAAAAGAGTGAATTGTTAAAAGTTCCTATTAAGTTAAAGTAGTGTTTATTTAAGATAGCTGTCTAAATGCTGACTAAATTTATAATAAAAAAACCTCAACTAATTAATAATAAATTAGTTGAGGTTTTAAATTGTGGAGACGCCGAGAATTGCACCTATTTTCTTTGTTATAGCTTATCACTTGCTGTATCTACTGTAAACATTGATTTATTGAAAATGTTCATCTTCATTTTATGGTGATTTATCTATTAAATAGTACCTTTACTGACACCTAAATTGACACCCGTTTTATAATGACAACTACATTCAATCTTAAGGATAAGAACAAAGATGGAGCTACTTTAATATACTTAAAAGCTTATTTTAAAAATGAAGGGAAAAGATTTGTTTACTCTACAGGGGAAACTATTCATCCAAAAGAATGGGATTTTGAAAATAGACAACCAAAAAATTTAACAGGTAGAACTTCTAAAGCAGAAACTCATAGAACCATAAAAAGACAAATAGATAGGTATGCGAGTTTGTTTATTCGGGTTACTGAAATTTTTAAAAACACGAATCAGGATTTAACGATAGAAAAAGTTAGGCAAGAATTTGATAAAGAATTTAAAAGAGTTGCGGTTGGTAAGAATAAATTTTATGAAGCTTATGAAGAATTTATGCTTTTTAAACAAAAAAATCAAGAGTGGTCTAAAGCTACTGTAAAAAGGTATAAGAATATAAGAACCATTTTAGAAGAGTTTGAAGAAAGTAGGAAATACAAAATTACTTTTAATTCAATAACTCAAAAGTTTTATACTGAGTTTACAGATTACTGTATGGTGGAAAGAGGTCATATTAATAATACTTATTCTAGGAATGTAGGTTTGGTTAAAACGTTTTTGTTTTGGGCTCTAAAAAACGGACACACCTACAAAGCGGATTTTATAAACTTTAAAAAGAAACCTAAAGTAATTACAAATCAAATAGCACTTAAGAAAGAGGATTTAGAAAAGTTACTCAAAACCGAAATGCCTTCTAAAAAGTTAGAGCGAGTGAAAGATGTTTTTATTTTTTCTTGTGTAACAGGTATGAGATTTGGTGAATTGAAATTTGTGTCTAAAAATAATATAGATGGAAAAACTTTATTGCTTAAGGAGGAAAAAGGTTCTGGTAAAAAGAGTAGAGAAATTCCTTTAAGTGGTATTGCGTTATATATTTTAGATAAATACGATTATAGTTTACCTTTAATAGCTAATCAAAAGCATAACGATTATATTAAAGAAGTTTTTAAAAAAGCGGGGTATACTTATGAGGTTGAAAAAACAACAACAAGAGGTAAGGAGGTAATAAGATTAGATATGCCTTTTTACAGGAGGATTTCTAGTCATACAGCTCGAAGAACCTTCATCACTATGATGAAAAGAAAAGGTAAAAGCGATAAGTTGATTGCAGAAATTTCTGGTCATACTGACATGAAAACCTTAAATCAATATTATCAAGTTTCTAATGAAGATGTAAAAGATGCGGTAGATGAAACTTTTGATTTAAATATACCTAAATAAGAGTAAATGCTATTAAAATTTTAAAAGAATGAATTACGGAGAAAAATTTGTACAGATATACAATGAAAATATTGAAAGAATAATTAAAACAGCAATTACTGAGTTTAAAGATTATTACGAAACTAATAATTCATTTAAAAAAGCTGAGAGAAGAGTAGCTGAACCTTTAATTAGTGAAATTAGGTCTTTTCAAGAAAAAGTAGGTTTTAACTGTGATATATTTCAAACAAGTCATGAATACCTTCAGCATCAAAGAGCTAATTATAATTATGATATCACTATTTCTATTGTAAATGATGAAATAAAAAAAGAAGTTTTTGATAAAAATAAAGAGAATTGTGAAATAACTAGTTATTCTGATTATATAGTTTATTTCGCTAAAAGGGAGTCAATACGTGATTATTTCAATTATATCTTTAATAATAGAGACGAGATAAATAAAAAATTCAAATCCAAAAAAATGGATGAGGCATTTCTTTTTATAAGTAACAAGAGAGAAATACATGCTTTTAAAGGTTTTGATAAGAAAGAAAAGTTAAAAAAGGAGTCTTCATTTGGTCTTACACAAAATGAAAAAATGATTCTTTTACATGTACTATTACATAAAATGAATAATTCTGGATTATATAATTTAAGTAGAGAGTATTTTAGGGTTTTAGCCTTATGTTCTGAGTGTTTGGTCGAAAGTGATTTATATAATGTAGGTACAAATTATACTAAATTTAATTATTTTAATATAGGTATTGATCAGTCAACTAAAACATCAAGGGAAAAAGCAAAATTCATTGACGAAATTCAAAATAAAATTATTCGGTTAAAGAATATCCCTCATTTTAAAAAAGCTTTAAATAATTATAAAAACTCATTATAATTCCCATCAAATTTATTCTAAAAAACACTGTCGAAGCAAAGTTAATGTGTTTGTATACATTGTTTTACGATTTTTTCAAGTGCTACTTCCATTCCATTAAACCATCAATTCATCCTTTCATTTTACTATTAAACAACCAACCTTTGCAGTAATAAAACATAAATATTCAATCCATGGATATTAGTAATTACTGAATATGATGTGTTTTAAATATTAATAATTAAAACTTTCATAAAATGAGAAGCATAATAATAACAACACCAGAAGAGCTTTCTGGAATGATTGATACAGCGGTATCAAAAAGAATCAATCCATTACAGGAATTAATTAAGAGTAAATTAAATCCGCAAAAAAAGAATGTAACAATAAAAGAAGCTGCAATAAGGTTAAATGTTACTGAGCAAACAATTGCAAACTACATTAAAAAAGGACTTATAGATGCGTCCAAAATTGGTAGAAGAATTGTAATTAATTTAGAGAGTTTAGAAAACAATCTAAAAGAAGTTAAATCTTTAAAATACAGAAGGTAGTATGAAAGATTATAACGCACAAAATAACAAGTTCATTAAGAATGGACTTGTTATTATCGAAAGAATGTTAACTGAAATTGAAAGGCTAAAAATAGATCGAATTACAGATGTTATTCTTTTAAGGTTTCTAACTTATTTTATTTCTGAAATAGAAAAATTAAAAATCATTATTAGCTCTAATCCAAGATTTGAGTGGTTTTTTTTACAAGAAGAAATAGATAGACTTTATTCTATGGATAAAAACCTTACAGGTATTAATATTCAATTAAACTGGAAAGATGGAGAAAATAGAGCTTTTTTAATTTATAATATTAAACCTAGGTCGTAATTATGGAGTTTTTAAGAATTGGAACAGATTACTATAAGATATGTAATGTTCCATTATTGAGCGGAGATTTTGTAAAAACTTTAATAAAGTGGACAAAAGGAGAAATAATTACAGATAACGGAAAGGCTTTTTTAGAATCTATAAAAAAGTATGATGGTTTTGTTACCATGCCAGATCATTTAAATTATAAAAAGGAAATCAACCTTTTCTATAATGAATATGAAGAAATAAATCATCAACTAAAGAATGGAGAGTTTAAAAAAACAGAAGAGTTTTTAAAACATATTTTTGGAGTTCAATATGAGTTAGGGTTAGATTATTTAACGATACTTTGGCAACAACCAATTCAAATATTACCAATTTTGTGTTTAGTTAGCGATTTTCGAAATACAGGCAAAACATCATTTCTAAACTGGTTAAAGTTGCTTTTTCAGGGTAACATGACAATTAATAAAAATGAAGATTTTAGAAGTCGATTTAATAGTGATTGGGCATCTAAACTTATAATTGCTATTGATGAAGTGTTACTAGATAGGAGAGAAGATAGTGAGCGAATTAAAAATCTTTCTACAGCTAATTCTTATAAAATAGAATCTAAAGGTAAAGATAAAGTTGAATCTAATTTCTTTGGGAAGTTTATTTTATGTTCAAATAATGAGGAGAACTTTATCCAAATAGATAGCAATGAGATTCGTTACTGGGTTATTAAAGTAAATTCCTTAAAAGAGGAAGATGTTGATATGCTTAAAAAACTCAAACTAGAAATTCCGCAGTTTTTATATTTTTTAAATAAACGAAAAATTAAAACTGAAAGAAAAACAAGAATGTGGTTTACAAAACAGCAAATTTACACACCTGCTTTAGATAAAGTAGTCAAAGGGAATAAAACTTATTTAAGTCAAGAAATAAAAGAAATTTTATTAGACGATTTTATTCAATTTGAAGTTGATGTTTTAAAATACACTGCTTCAGATTTACTTGAAAAACTTCAACGTAGAAATGTTCGGCCAATTAGTAAAAAAGTGTCTAGTACTATAAAAAAAGACTATGGAATAGTGTCTGTTAATGGAAGCTATAAGAAATATTTTTTTTCATTAAATACAGCTCAAAAAACAATAGTAGATTATGAAACTAAAAAAGGAAGATACTATGAGTTTAAAAAAGAAGATTTCATCAATGAAGTTGTTGATTGTTGATGAAAGCATTTAAAGTGTGTATTATTAGTCCTTTAAGGCTATAACAGTTGTTCAACAGAGCATCAACAGAAGAGTTAAATAAACTTGTTGATGCTTTGTTGAATGGCTGTTACTTTCTTTAATAGTTATTGTTGTTGGGCTTAAGAGTTGAAGTCAACAAAGCAACAATGTTCCGATTGTTATTATATTAGACTAATTTTGGAGAGTTGTTAGAATTGAGTTTAAACAATTTTGTTGTTGAAAAAAAGAAATTCTAAAATTGGTGTTATTTTATAGAAAGAAATTATACAATTGTTTAAAGCAATTTTGTTGTTTTTTTATGAAATTTAATAATTTAAACTATGGATGCAAATATCGTTTTTGAAATAGCAAAAGTTCTACCAAGAGAAGAGCAAAAGAAACTGCTTAATATGTTAAAAGGTAATTTAATTGTAAAAAAAAAGTCTAAAGTGAAAAAAAAATTGTCAGATACAGAAACACAGAAATTTTTACTTCGAACAGTTTTTAATGTAAAAACTACTAGTCAAAAATAAAAAAAAAAACATTGCAATACTTGTTATTTTTACTATTGCTAAAAGCATTGCGATTCTACAATACTGGGTATTGCTGAATTTTTTATTTGATTTTTTAAAGCTATCATTTGATTTTTTTGTTAGTATCTGGCTTTTTTTAAAGTATTGTATAATTGCAATACTCACATTTATAGTATTGGTTAAATTTTGTTTTGAGTTTATTCGAAAATTATAAATTTCTATAATTGTATATCAATCCATTTTCTTACATTTATGAGCTATGAATAAGAAAGACCTATCTGAAAGAGATATTTGCACAAAATTTATAAACCCCGCAATTGAAAAATCGGGTTGGAATATGCGTACACAAGTAAGAGAGGAAGTTTCTTTTACAGATGGTAGGATTATTGTTCAAGGCAAACTATATACTAGAGGAAAAAGAAAAAGAGCAGATTATATTCTGTATTACAAGTCCAACATTCCTATTGCTATTATTGAAGCAAAAGACAATAAAAAAGCAGTTGGACATGGTATGCAACAGGCTTTAGAGTACTCAGAAATTTTACAAATTCCATTTGTATTCACTTCAAATGGAGACTCTTTTGTTTTTCATGATAAAACAAATCCGTCTGGAAATTTAGAACAAGAACTTACTTTAGATAGTTTTCCATCACCAGAAACATTATGGAAAAAGTATTTAAAGTACAATAATATTGAAACGCCACAAGCTCAAGAAATAGTCGAGAAAGACTATTATGCAGATGATAGTGGAATGACGCCAAGATATTACCAACAAAATGCGGTTAACAGAACATTGGAAGCAGTTGCTAAAGGACAAGATAAAATTATCCTTGTTATGGCAACAGGAACAGGTAAAACCTATACTGCGTTCAACATAATTTGGCGTTTATGGAAAACAGGAGTTAAAAAACGTATTTTATTTCTTGCAGATAGAAATGCATTATTAACGCAAACTAAAAATGGTGATTTCTCTCCTTTCGGAAATGATATTATGCATATTATAAAAAACCGAAAGATTGATAAATCCTACCAAATTTACTTTGCATTGTATCAAGGATTAACAAGTAATGATGAAGATAAAAATGCTTATAAAGAGTTTAGTCCAGATTTTTTCGACTTAATAGTTATCGACGAGTGTCATCGTGGAAGCGCTTCTGAAGCATCAGCATGGCGTGATGTCTTAACATATTTTAATTCAGCAACACAAATAGGGTTAACAGCAACTCCTAAAGAAACTAAAGATGTTTCTAATATGGAATACTTTGGAGAGCCAGTTTATACGTATTCTCTAAAACAAGGTATAGATGATGGTTTCTTAGCACCTTATAAAGTGGTGAGAATTACTACAAGTGTTGACGATGGTTGGCGGCCAACAGCTGGATTAATTGATAAATACGGAAACGAAGTTGAAGACCGTATTTATAATTTAAAAGATTACGACAGAACTTTAGCTATTGATGAACGCACTCAGATTGTAGCAAAAAAAATCACTGAATACCTTAAAGCAACAGATCGTTATGCAAAAACTATTGTGTTTTGTACAGATATTGACCATGCAAACAGAATGCGACAAGCTCTTATTAATGAAAATGCAGACCTTGTTGCTAAACATTGGAATTATTGTGTAAAAATAACTGGTGATGATGAAATTGGAAAACAAGAGCTAGATAACTTTACAGATGTTGAAGAGCGTTTTCCTGTCATTGCAACAACATCAAAAATGTTAACCACAGGTATTGATACTAAAATGGTAAAGTTTATTGTTTTAGAATCCAACATTCAGTCAGTAACAGAATTTAAACAAATTATTGGTCGTGGTACACGTATTAGAGAGGCAGAAGGTAAAGTGTTCTTTACCATTATGGATTTCAGAAAAGCAACCAATATATTTGCTAGACCTGATTTTGATGGAGATCCAGTACAAATTTATGAACCAGAACCACATCAACCAGTTGTGCCACCAGATGAAGATGAAACTCCTCCTGAGGAAAATGGAGAATCATATGATCCAGATGATTTTAAACCAACAACTCCAGACATAACTATTGGTGGTGAGGAGGAAGTGAAAAAGTACTATGTTAATCAAATACCTGTATCAGTTGTTAATGAGCGTGTACAGTATTATGGAAAGGATGGAAAACTTATCACAGAATCTTTAAAAGATTATTCTAGGAAAAACATAACAAAAGAGTATACTTCTTTAGATGAATTTATCCAAAAATGGAATGATACTGAAAAGAAAGAAGAGTTAATAAAAGAACTAGCTGAACATGGTGTATTGTTAGAGGCACTTCGTGAAGATGTTGGTTTAGATTTAGATGCGTTTGATTTAATTTGCCACATTGCCTTCGATCAACCTGCTTTAACAAGAAAAGAACGTGCTAATAATGTCCGAAAACGTAATTACTTTACTAAATACAGCAAAACTGCACAAAAGGTTTTGAATAGTTTACTAGATAAATACGAAAAAGAAGGCATTGTTTCGATTGAACAAGGTTCTGTTTTAAAAGTAAAACCATTAACAGAAATGGGTTCACCTGTAGAATTGGTAAGAGCTTTTGGTAAGAAAAAAGATTTTGAACAAGCTATTAAAGATTTGGAAAATGAAATTTATAATATTACAGCCTAAAAATGAAAATATCACAGATTTTAGATAAAATAGACGAGAAACAATTATTTGTTCCAGCATTTCAAAGAGAATATGTTTGGAAACGACAACATGCAAAAGATTTAGTTTCATCTTTAATTCAAGATTATCCAACTGGGACTATGCTAACTTGGGAAACAAACTATCCTCCAGAATTAAAAGGTGAGCATAAATATGATTCTCGTCAAGGAGCTGTTAAGTTGATCTTAGATGGACAGCAACGTATTACTACATTATATATGTTAATGACAGGAAATATCCCACCTTATTATAAAGCGCATGAAATACTTGTAGATATTAGAAATTTATATGTAAATGTTGAGACTTTAGCTCTTGAATATTACAAAGTAAAAATAATGCAGAATGATCCTTTATGGGTTAACATTACAGATATTTTTCAAGCTAAAATTAGATATCGTGATGTTATTCATCAATTAGAACAAAAACTAGAAGGAGAGAGAGTAGATAGAGATAAATCGGACAGAATAGATGATAATTTTAGAGCAATTGAAAAAATTAAAGATAGAGATTTTCAAGAGCAAATTATTCCTCCAAAAGCTTCTTTAAAAGAAGCTATTGATATTTTTTACATTGTGAATGCAAGTGGTGTTAATCTTACAGATGCAGAACTAGCTCTTGCTCAAATATCTGGTTATTGGCCTGAAGCTAGAGATTTATTTAAGAAAAAACTAGTTGAATTAGAAAAGAATGGATACGTATTTAAATTAGATTTTATAGTCTATGTTTTATTAGGAATCTTACATAACATGGGTTCTAAACTTGATAAACTACATAGTCAAGATAATAAAGACGCCATTCAAGCAGCTTGGAAAAGATTAGATGAAGATGTATTAGATTACGTTTTTAATGTAATGAAAAGCCAAGCATATATTGATCATACAAAAGAAGTAAACTCTGTTTACGCATTTATACCAATTATTGTATATGCATATAACAAAGGAGGACAAAAACTATCGCAAATAGAAATAAAAAAGGTAGTAAAGTGGTTTTATTATTCACAAATTAGACAACGCTATATTAGCCAATTGCAACAAAAATTAGATAAGGATATTGGTGTTATTGTAAAAGATGAAAACCCCTTTGATAAATTGCTGAGTATTATAGCAGCAGAGCGTCCCTTAGAAATAAGTAAAGATGAATTTATAGGTGTTGGTATCAGTCATGCGCTTTGGGGATTGATGAATTTCTATTTTAAGAGCAAAGGAGCAATTTGTTTTACTACTGGAATAAATATTCGTAAAAATATGGGTAAAAAATATGAACTAGAATGGGATCATATTTTTCCTTATTCCTTATTAAAACTTGAAGGTTATAATAGAAATAACAGAGTTAAATATAGTCTTGCCCAAGAAATTACCAATAGAGCAATATTAACGCAACTTGCTAATAGAAAGAAAAGTAACCACTTAGCAGAAGGCTACCTAACAGATACTTTAGAACATTTTCCAAATGCATTAGAAAAGCAATGCATTCCTGTTGATACAGAACTTTGGAAAATGGAAAATTTTGAACTTTTCTTAGAGAAGAGAAGAATTTTATTAGCTAAAGAATTAAATGAATTTTTAAATAATATTACAGAAACAAATTACGAATCCTTAGATATGGACATTGTTGAAATGATAATGTCTGGTGAAAATAGTCAAGTAGAATTTAAAACTACTTTACGCTATGATATGAGAGAAAACAAGGTAAATAAAAAACTTGAAGCAGTTGTTCTTAAAACATTAGCAGCTTTTTCTAATGGGCAAGGAGGAACACTTGTTATGGGTGTTACAGATGATCTAGAGGTAATTGGCTTAGAGAATGATTACAAAACACTTAGTAGTGGTACTAAAGATGAGTTTGAATTACACCTTAGAAACCTGGTAAATAATGCCTACGGAATTGAATTTGCTACAAACAATCTTACTATTACTTTTCCAGAAGTAAATGATATCGAGATTTGTGTTGTAGATATTAAACAAGGGTTAAGACCTTTATATACTGAGGTTTCAGATAAAAATGGTAACAGAAGTAAAAAGTTCTATGTAAGAAGTGGAAATGCATCACAGGAAATTGATATTACTGAGGTTGCACAATATATTAATCAAAGATTTGAAAGAATAGCTTAATGAGTAACATAACAACCAACATAAAAGGCATACGCGATATCATGCGTAAAGACACAGGAGTAGATGGAGATGCGCAACGTATCTCGCAAATGGTGTGGATGCTGTTTATGAAAATATTTTCCGATAAAGAAGAAGAATGGGAAATTACTATTGACGATTACGAATCACCAATTCCAGAACATTTAAAATGGCAAAATTGGGCAGCAGATGATGAAGGAAAGACTGGTGATGAATTAATGGAATTTATTGAAACCGAATTATTTCCTGTTTTAAAAGATTTAGATATTACAATTAGTCCACAAGCAAAAATTATACGCTCGGTATTTGATGATACGTATAACTTTATGAAAAACGGAACACTTTTTCGTCAAGTTATCAATGTAATTAATGAAATAGACTTTAACAATTCTACCGAAAGTCATTTGTTTAATGATATTTACGAAACCATTTTAAAAGACTTACAATCAGCAGGTTCTTCTGGTGAATATTACACACCAAGAGCGGTAACGCAATTTATGGTAGATATGATTAATCCGCAATTGGGCGAAAGTATTTTAGATCCAGCCTGTGGTACAGGTGGTTTTTTAACTTGTAGTATTGATGCTATGCGAAGTCAAGTAAAAGACCACAAAGACAGAGCGGTTTTACAACAATCTATTCGTGGTATCGAAAAAAAACCCTTACCGCATTTATTATGTACCACTAATTTAATGCTGCATGGTTTTGATTTACCAGCAGTTCGTAGAGATAATTTACTAAGCAAACCCTATGCAGATTGGGGCGCAAAAGACAAGCTAGACATTATTTTGTCTAATCCACCTTTTGGTGGTGTAGAAGAAGATGGTACCGAAACCAACTTCCCTAAAAAGTTTAGAACCAAAGAAACAGCCGATTTATTTTTAGCCTTAATTATTAAGCTCTTAAAAAATAACGGACGTTGTGCTATTGTTTTACCAGATGGTACATTGTTTGGCGAAGGCATGAAAACACGCCTAAAAGAAGAGTTGTTAGACAAATGTAACTTGCATACTATTGTGCGTTTACCAAATGGAGTTTTTAACCCATATACAAGTATTAAAACCAATTTATTGTTTTTTGAAAAAGGCACACCTACCAAAGAAGTTTGGTATTACGAACACCAATACCCAAAAGGAGCAAAAAGCTATAACAAGAGTAAACCCATTAACATTAAAGAGTTTGATGTAGAAAAAAAGTGGTGGAATAAACGTGTTGAAAATGAATATGCTTGGAAAGTATCTATTGAAGATATTAAAAAGCGTAATTACAATTTAGATATAAAAAACCCACACCAAGAAGTAGATACGTTAGAAAAACCAGAAGTAATATTAGAAAAATTTAGAACTACTGAAACGAAGATTTCTAACATACAAGACGAAATAATAAACGTATTAACTGAAGCTTTAAAATAGACTGTCATTGCGAGGAGGCACGACGTGGCAATCTCATCAATAGAAGCAATCTCATAATTACATATGAAACTACTACAACATTTTAAAGAACTTACGGTTAGACCAAAGAACGCCCAAGAGCTAAAAGGATTGATTTTACAATTGGCAATTCAAGGAAAACTGACTGCGAATTGGAGAGAAGAAAATCCTGATGTTGAACCTGCTTCGGAATTATTAAAGAGAATTAAAGAAGAAAAGAAGCAACTTGTTAAGGATAAGAAAATAAGAAATGAAAAACCCTATTCTGAAATTAACAAAAGAAACCTTACTAAAAAAGTTCCTTTAAGATGGGATTTTAACTATATAAGAGATATTAGTTCTGTTGTAACTTGTGGGATGGCAAGTACACCTAAATATACGGAAACAGGAAGAATATTTCTTTCTGCTAAAAATGTAAAACCATTTACATTTAAACCTGAAAAACATAAATTTGTTTCAGAAGAAACATATCAAAAAATAATAAAAAACTCAAAACCTGAGAAAGGAGATTTATTATTAACAAGAGTAGGAGCTGGTATAGGAGAGGCTTGTGTAATTGACCAAGACATTGACTTTGCTTTTTATGTGAGTTTGACATTAATAAAACCTATGAAAGGTATTGATTCAAAGTATATGCTATATTGGCTTTCTTCAAAAGATGGAATTAAAAAAGTATTAGATAATATTTATGGTAAAGGAGTTTCTCAAGGTAATTTGAATGTTAACCAAGTTAGGCAATTTGTTATGCCCATTCCACCACTAGAAGAACAAAAAGAAATCGTAAACGTAGTAGAAACGCTATTTAAAGAAGTAGCACAATTAGAGCAATTAACGGCTGAACGTATTAATTTAAAAGAAGACTTTGTAACGTCTGCTTTAAACCAACTCACTACAAATAATGCCAACCAAGAATGGACTTTTTTACAAGACCATTTTAAAAGCTTCTTTAATGAAATTACCAACATTAAAAAGTTAAGAGAAACGGTTTTGCAATTAGCCGTTCAAGGTAAATTAACAGCAGATTGGCGCGCTAATCATCCAGATACGGAGGATGCATCAATTAGTTTAGAACGTATTAAAACCGAAAAGAAATTACAGACTGTAAAGGAAGAAGAAATTCCATTTAAATTGAATTCTAGTTGGGAATGGGCTAAGTTTATTGATGTTGCTAAGCTTAGGCATGGACATCAATTTAGAAATTATGACTTTGTAGAAGAAGGTATACCTGTTATCAAAATCGGTCAATGTAAATCTGATGGTACTTTAGATTTTTCAAAATGTAACTATATAGATCCAAATCGTAAAGCTGAGTTTGAAAATGACTTAATTTTTAAAGGACATCTTTTAATGGCTTTGACTGGAGGAACTTTAGGTAAAGTAACGAGAGTTGACAAAGATTATGGAATACTAGTACAAAACTATCGCGTTGGAAATTTCTTTGCTGATGAAAGAGTAATAACTCTAGATTTTCTTAATGTAATATTAGAATCAGAACTATTTCAAAGTTTGGTAAGAGAAAAGATAAATCAAAATGCTCAACCTAATATTGGAAAAGATAGTATTGAAAAAATAGTAATGCCTATTCCACCACTAGAAGAACAAAAAGCCATTGTAGAAAAAGTAAATGCTTTAATGGGTTTATGTGATAGCTTAGCCCAAGAAGTACAACAAAGCCAAGAACATAGTGCGCAGTTAATGCAGAGTGTTTTAAGGGAGGTTTTTGAAGGGGAAAAAGAGGTAGTTTAGATAATTGAAAATTAAGAAATAAATTAATTATAAAAAATAAAAATCTAGTGAGTTAGAGAAGTGCTGAAGAATGCGTTTCAAGGTGTAATTTGTTGTGTGAATAGCAAATTATAAGCTTAACATTAAAAGCTGTTAAGAAGAAGGTATTTTACAAATGCAAGAGATTGTTGGATTAATTTCTAATAAGTCTTGTATTACCTCCAGAAACATCAATAAGATGTCTGGAAATACCCTAATAGTTCTGTTGAAGTTATTTAATATCATTGGCAACTTTGTTATTATATGCAAATATACAGTAATTATTTATCGCCCAACTTGAATTGGGGCGGTTGTAAACTTAGGTTTACAACCGAAAGAGCATGCATTTTTCGGGAGTTTATTAAACTCTAAAAGCAATGCTTCGTAGTTGGCTTCTCTGCTCACTTTTATATAATGGAAAAGAAAAAAAAAGATTGGTTTAAATTAAAACGGTATCCTCATATAGGCTTTCCCTTAAAATCTAAGGATAGATATCTTTGGATAGAGGAATATGTAACCAATCCAGATGAAATACAAAAACATGCTTTCTTACCTTTTATTCATAAAACTTCTAAAAAAAGAAAATTTAGAAAGCAATATTCAGAAGATACTGGAAAAATAATTACAGATACTAAAACAAAAAAAGCTCTAAGGAAATCATCAGTTAAAAATAGAGAGTTGTACTATGCCTCTCATTTAGATTCTTTAATTTACGGGTATTATTCTGAAATTTTGTCTAAAAACTATGAAGATAAAATTAAAGAATATTATTTAGACGAAGTAGTTCTTGCATATAGGTCTATTCCTATAAATCCTGAAAATCTAGAAGGTCCCAATAAATGCAATATAGATTTTGCCAATGATACATTTAATTACATAAGAAATTATCCTGATAAAGAGTTTATTGCAATAGCTTTAGATATTAAAGGTTTTTTTGATGAGTTAGACCATAAAATTCTACGTGATGTTTGGTTGCAATTACTACAAACTGAAGAAAAAAAATTACAAAAATTACCGCCAGATCATTTTAATGTCTATAAAAACATTACAAGGTTTGCTTATGTAGATATTGTTGATTTATTTAAAGAATTTCAGAATAAGATTTTTATTCAAAAAAGAGATTCTAATGGTAGATTATTGCCAAAAAAGAGAAATAAAGTTTCTAAAATTAAATTTTTAAAAAATCAGGATGCTGTTTCCTTTTGTACAAAAAAAGAGTTCTATAAAAAAAAGAATAAATTAGTAAGAAACACCAAACTAATACAAAAAGGTAAAAATAAAGGTTTACCTAAAAAATTCGGTATTCCACAAGGTTCGCCTATAAGTTCTGTATTAGCGAACGCTTATCTTTTAAATTTTGATAGAATAATAAATAATTTTATTAAAGAAGAAGGAACTTACAGGAGATATTCAGATGACATGGTTGTTGTTTGTCCTTTAACTAAAAAGGATGAAATTATTAACCTCGTAATGTCTGAAATTAAAAAAGTGAAATTAGAAATCCAAGAATCTAAAACCCAAATATTTCATTTTACTAGAAAAAAAGGAGGTCTTAGTTGTGGTCAACAATTTAAGGGTGGCATAAATGAGAATAAAAACCTTATTTATTTAGGTTTTGAGTTTGATGGAGAAACAACTTTATTACGTTCAGCAAGTGTGTCGGCTTTTTATAGGAAAATGAAAAAAACTGTAAAACGTTCTAAACATTACGCTAAAAAAGGTAAAAATAAAGGGCAAATTTTTAAAGGGAGAATATTAAAAAAATTCTCATATAAAGGTGCAGATAGAAAAAGAAAATGGCTTTGGAATGAATCAATTAAAGGCTTTGAGAAATCTGAAAGTTATGATTGGGGTAATTTTTTGTCATATTCAAATAAAGCTGCAAAAACTATGACAAAAAATAAAATTAAGAAGCAAACTAAGAAATCTTGGAATAAATTGGTAAATGAAATAAAGAAGTAAAAAAAACTAAGAAGATATTGAGCAGTTAATGCATAGTTTTTTTAATAAAGAATTAAATTATTGAGATATGAGTGGATTTAAGTTGCTAGCGATACGACCCTTGAAAGGATGTCTCCCAGCATACAGAAAAGTGTTAAAAGAAGATAAATTATATTCTTTTTATCAAGATTACAAATTTCATTATCAAGGTAATGATATTACTAAAAAGGTTATAAATATAACTTTTAATTCAAATATACCTGATAATTTTTATTTTGTAAAAGATAATGATAAAAGAGAAAATGATTTAAAAATCAACATATCTGCAGTAGTGGGTAAGAATGGAAGTGGAAAAAGTAGTTTGTTAGATCTTTTTTATTTTTTTTTATATGTCCTATCTATAAAGCATAATATTATTGATACTTCTTCAGGAAATGAAATGATAGACTTTTACGGTTTTAACTGCGAGATTTATTATGAAACTAAAAAAGGAATTTTTAAATCTAAAATAGACCGTAATGAGGATCAATTCTATTCTTTAATAAGTGGTAGTTGGAGGGAAGAATTAATTGATTTTTCAGACTTCTTTTATTCTATTGCTTTAAATTATTCTATGTATGGTTTAAATAGTGATGGGAATGCGTGGTACAGATCTTTGTTTCATAAAAACGACGGATACCAAACACCTCTGGTAATTAACCCATATAGGAATGAGGGGATTATTAATGTTAACTCTGAACTTCATTTATCTCAATCTAGAACTTTACTTAACCTTTCACTATTAAAAGACGATAATCCAATAATTGTTAATGATAAAAGGATTAGTGAAATTGAGTTTGTTATGGATTTTGCGAAAAATGATAAAATAGTAATTAATAATTACAAAGCATATCCATTTTGGGATATCATGGAAGAGTGTGAAAAAAAAGAAGAAATTGGTTTTTTAAAATTATTTAACCTTATAGCCAAAGAAATGATTGGCTATGAAATGAATATTTACGAATCAGAAGAATTGAGAGAAAGTCTGCAAAGAGATAAAAAATATGAACCTAATATAATTAAGTATTATGAAAATCTTGAGAAAACGGTTAATTATAGTGAAGTAAAATTTCAGTTAGTAAAATATGTTATTAATAAATTTTTTAAAATATGCTTAAGTAATCCTTTAGAATATGATCTTTTTATAAAAATTGACAAAGACCAAGGCTTTAATATTTTTCTTTTAAGCGATATAAGGAATGCAATAAAAAAAATAAATAAAGACAGGAGTCATATAACTTTAAAGTTAATACAGGCTCTTTACTCTGTAAAAGACGACTATTATAAATTTATTGATACCTTTAATAGAATAAAAACTAATGACGTAGACAAAATGTCAAACTACAGTTTTAATATTAAGTGGAAAAAAATAAAAACAATAATTAATAACTCATTAATATTAAATGGTAAAAAACTAAATGATAAATTAGAAGTAATTCCGAGTGCTTTTGTTAAGCCGATATTAAAAGTAGCAGGAAATAATATTTACGATTATAAATTTTTAAGTTCAGGTGAACAACAATTATCCAATACTCTTCAAACTATTTCATATCACTTAAATAATATCAATTCAGTACATTATTCAAGTTCAGATTTTAAAAAAAACTATCCTTACGTCAATATTTTATTAGATGAAATTGAATTATATTTTCATCCAGATTTTCAAAGAAAATTTATTTCTAATTTACTAAAAATGCTAGAAACATTAAGTATCGAAAAAATAGATTCAATTAATTTTATATTTTTCACACACTCTCCCTTTATATTGTCCGACATACCTTCAAGTAATATCCTAAGATTAAATGCAGGAGAACCAGATTCATTTAAAGAGTCTGAAAAAACATTTGGGGCTAATATTCATGAATTATTAAATCACAGTTTTTTTATGAGAACTACTGTAGGTGAGTTTTCTAAAGAAAAAATTAATCAATTTATAAAAAAACTAAATGACACAATTAAGAATAGAAACGATGAAAAACCACGACTATTAAAAAGATCTATTAAAGAATTAGAAGCTTTGGGAGGTCAAGCATTTATTGAATTAATTGGTGATTCACTTGTTAAAGACAAATTGCTTCAAATGTATTTTCTTGCAACCGAAAAGAATGATAAAGAGGGATTGAAAAAGTATTACCTAAGTAAATTAGAAAACCTAAATTAATTACCTATGATTAGTTTAAAATCGGAAAATCGTGATTTAGAGAGTCTAAGTAATCTTTTTTATAAAAGGATTAAAGATAAAATTGAATTAAAAATTGAAGACAATAAAGCAGTATTAAATACTTTTGTTACAGATAAAACAAACAAACCTTTTGGTGACTTCCTTGAAAAAGAAATTAAAGATTTAATTACTTTGTCTTTAGATGATTTGATTATTAAATTTAAAGATGAATTACACGATTTATGTGAAAATAATTATCAAACAATAAATAAAAAATATACTCCATTCAAGAAAGCTCTAAATTCAGTCTTATTTTATGAAGCACAATATTCTTGGAAAGCTTATCAAACAGCAATAGAGATTGATGTAAATACCTGTGTTTATTGTAATAGAACATACATTACAACGGTAGGCGATGATAGTAAAAAATTTGTTAGAGGAGATTTTGATCACTTTATGCCAAAATCTACTTATCCTTATTTGCGCTTTTCTTTTTTCAACTTAATTCCATGTTGTGTGATTTGTAATAGAAATGCAAAAAAAGCAAAAGAAACCTCAATAGAAAATAACATATATCCATATAAAGAAGGTTTTGATAATAATACTGTATTCACATTTCTTCCGAATAATTATAAAGATATAATTGGTAAAGGAAAACCTGTCGTCGATTTTCTTTTTCTTGGAACTGATGAGCATAATAAAAAAGCTAAAAAAAATATTAAGCTATTTAGATTAAAAGAACAATACTCGATTCATTCACAGGAGCTAAATGACATTATTAATAAACGTCGAGTTTTTTCAGATTCTTATTTAAAAGACTTACAAAATAGCTATCCTAAATTACTAAATAATTTTGAAGATGCCTATTTATTAGCTTTTGGGAAAGAGTTTGATTTGGTTAAAGATGAAAATAGACCTCTATCTAAACTTACTAGAGATATAGCTGATGAACTCGGAATAATAAAAAACAAATATGACTAGACCACAAACCATACAAATATTTTTACCAGACGGTTCGCCAACAAGTATACGTGAAGCAGAAATAACCAATAGATTAGTAAAAGCTATTTTATTTCCAAGAAATAAAATGCAAGAAGTAGTCAAACGAGACATGGTACATTTTACAGGCGTGTATTTTTTGTTTGGTAGTACCGAAGATGGTGCAAAACCTATAGTGTATATTGGAGAAGGCGAAGATTGTTTTACACGTATACAATCGCATAACCGTAAAAAAGACTTTTGGACACATTGTGTCATCATAACAACAAAAACAGATGAGTACACGAAAACAGATGGGAAGTACTTAGAGCATTATTGTTTAGCTAAAGCAAAAGAAATTGGTAGGTATATTACAGATAACGATACGGGTTCTAAAAAGCCTTCTATAAGCGAAAGTAGAGAGTATGATTTGTTAGATAATTTTGATACAGCCAAAATATTATTAGCAACTTTAGGATATCCAATCTTTGAAGAGAAACGAAAAGCGAAAAGCCCTAAAGAACTCTTTTATTGCACAGGTAAAAATTCCTCTGGAAAAGGAGAATTAATTGACGACGGATTTTTAGTTTATAAAGATAGTATGGCTACAAATAGGATTACAGATGGCGCAGGTAAATGGGTAGATGTTCTAAGAAAAAAACTATTGAATGAGAATATAGTTACCTTAAGTAGTGAGCATTTAATATTTCAACAAGATTATATCTTTAATTCACCAAGTGCAGCTGCTGCGGCATTATTAGGTAGAAATGCAAATGGTTGGACTAAATGGAAAAATAAAGATGGTAAAACATTGGATGAATTAAAAAGGAATTAATTAATTTTAAAACTAATGTTTTTTTTATATATCTTTGATGTAATTCATTTTTAAACAACATCGTTTAAGCGATAACTTTAAATTGTTTTATAATGAATCATATTATTAAAAAAAATGCTAAAATTGCCTGGGAAAAGGGTGATAAGCATAAAGCATATACTATTGCTTGGGAGTTGCCTATAGAAGAGTTTTATCTATGGATAACAAAAAATAAGAAAGGAATTGTTCTTTCTAAAGAATTTTTCTCAGACTTTCTTATTCTACTTAACCCTAACTGGATTAATAAACCCAATTCTAATTTATTAATTGAGTACTATTTCTCAAAACGTTGGTTTGCAGAATCATTTGAGGGTTTGTTGCTAAATAATGTATCTGAAGTTTACTTGAACGGTGTAAAAAAATCTTTTAGTTTTTTAGACTTAGAACGGTTAATCTTTTTAGAGAATTTAAAATTCCTCCCCCAAAACTTAAAAGTAGAGTTGAGCTATTGGCAATTTTGGTACCAACAACACAATGATTATTGGAATCCAGTTATTCAATATTTTGAAAATAATAAGAGTTCAGGTTTAGATATATTAATAAATCTGATTGTTGCATTTGAAAAGCGTTTTTTTGAAACTAAAAGTCAATTAGATATGCAATATGCAGGTGAAGTTTTAAGCGTTCTAATTGCTTATATACAGCATTTAAATATTTTAGATTTCTCCATTACTCCAGAGAAAGATGATATTTTTAAAAAATATTACTCATTTTTAAATAGTAATAGGCAAGAGTGCTTATTCGATTTAGGAAATAAATACATACAAGTAAGGGAGAATATTATAAGATACGCTCTCGAGGATGGGTTAGAAATGAAGGAAATGAGTTTAGGTGAGTTTTACTTTATTGAAAATGAAGAATATAATAAAAAATGGGAAAAAGATGGAGAACGATATATTTTAAATGAGAATTATTACTACAGTCGTGGTGATGAATATTTTTCTGTCTTAGAAAGTGAAGGTAAAATAGAATATGCTAATAATCATGCAAAGGAAGAAAATAGAAATACTAAGGCCAAAAGATTTGGGATTGAATTAGCGGTTAAAGATTTGGGGTTGTTAGATAAAGACATGCCAGAGGGAAGACCAAAAATTAAGAATGTTATTTCATTTTTAAATACTCATGCTAGAAATGTATATGAACGAATTGAAAAACCACTTTTCGCGTTAAAGGATTTTTCTTTTCAAATGACCTACCAAGAAGCTGTTAATTACAGATTACTTCAAACTAAAAAGATTATGGAGCCGATTTTTGCTTATAATATTGTTTCGCTAAGTGATATGTCTGATAGGTTTGGTGATTCTATAACAATTAAGCAAATGAATTGTTTAACTAATGATTTTTCTTTTAAGTGGAGTAGTAAAACATTTGATCCTTTTAATTTGTTCTTATCATTATGGCAAAAACCTTTTATAAAACTAGGGCAATTGGTTATTTCTCCTATCAGTATAATTAGTGCATTTACAGGTTTATATGCAATTACAGAAAGTATATTGAAAAATTATAAACCCAATGAAGGCAATATTATTGAGAAAATATTGCATAATAATTTAACTAGAAATGATGGTGTGTGGAAATCAGAAACTAATTGGCAAGAGTGTAATGGAGATTCTAATGGAGATGCAGATGTTATTCTAGAAGATAATGAATACATTGTTTTAATGCAATTAAAACGTACCTCTCAAAAAACAGATTTAAGACAATTAGCTTCTCAAGTTCCTCAAGATAGAAAAGCAATTAGCCAACTAAAGAAAGCTCATGAGCATATTGTTAATAAGGGTGAAAAAAGAAAAATAAAGTTGTGGTATGTAACTACTGCTATGGAAAAAATAGGTGTAGAGGAACAAAATGTTCGACGTGTAAATTATCAAGAATTATTACAGTTGCAAAAAATGTATTTTTCATCTTTAGCGGAGTTAATAAATCGAATAGAAAAATAAATTTAGGAAAACATAATTTAGAGAGGTTTTAAGGCCTAATCTTAACTCTATTATTATGAATTATAATTTTATTCCAAGTGTTAATTTCCATTTATGGGAACCATGTAATATGCGTTGTAAATTTTGCTTTGCAACATTTCAAGACGTAAAACAGACAATCTTACCAAAAGGGCATTTGCCAGAAGTTGAGGCTTTAGAGGTTGTCAAAAAAATAGCAGCAGCAGGGTTTGAAAAAATAACCTTCGCAGGAGGAGAACCTTTGCTTTGTAAATGGTTGCCGAATTTAATTAAAACAGCAAAACAATTAGGTATGACTACTATGCTAGTAACTAATGGTAGTAAGTTAACTGACGAGTTTTTAATAGATAACAAACCGTATTTAGATTGGATTGCTCTAAGTGTAGATAGTTTAGAGGATGAAAGCAATATTAAAATAGGTAGAGCAATTACAGGGAAAAAACCATTAAGCAAAGCGTATTATTATGATTTAGTGGATACTATTAAAAAGTATGGCTATGGTTTAAAGATTAATACGGTGGTTAATAAGGTAAACTATAAAGATGATCTAACCGATTTTATTGAATACGCTAACCCACAACGTTGGAAAGTACTACAAGTATTGCCAATAGTTGGACAAAATGATAATAAAATTGAAGAATTTAAAATTACAACAAAGGAGTATAATTATTTTTTTAATACACATAAAGACTTAAAAGCTATTGTTCCAGAATCAAATGAAGAGATAAAAGGAAGTTATGTTATGGTAGATCCTGCAGGACGTTTTTTTGATAATGCACAAGGGATACATAATTACAGTAAACCAATTTTAGAAGTTGGTATTCAAGAAGCTTTAAAAACAATGAATTATGATTTTTATAAATTTAAATCAAGAGGCGGTATTTATGATTGGTATAATAATTAGCATTTTAAGAGGTAATGAAGTTTATAATTTTTTTTAAAGTATGTTTTATAGCTTTTTGAGAAAATTCTTCTTTTGTAAGAATTAGTGTGATTTTTAATTCAAATTTTGTCTATATTGAATTGTTTAAAGGTGAGGTAATTTAGCCTGTAGATAAAAACATTTTGTACACCTAAATTGACACCTTAAAAAATAAAACCCTGTAAATAAGCTATTTACAGGGTTAAAAGTGGAGACGCCGAGAATCGAACTCGGGTCCAAACAAGCAGTTCAAAAGCTTTCTACATACTTAGTTCTTTCTTAATTTTCGTCTAAAAACTGATTAAGAACAATCTGTTATTAGCTTATCTTCTTTAGTTTCAAAAACCTGCCAAAGCGTCAAGTTTTCTATGTTTATTTTTACGATGCCCAAAAGTGAAACGCCATAAACCAAGGCTGTTCGTGGACATAAAGCTTGCACACCTTGTGTGCCTAGGCCAATCCTACTATGATTCGGATTAAGCAGCTAAAGCGTAGTTATTCTCGCCGTTTAAATTGTTGAAATAAGTTTTACGAGCATCATTTCAGTCCTCGGTATGCTTACGTTATCCCTGGTCTTGCTGTCAAAACCAGTCGTCCCCAATATGTCAAAGAAAGCAAAAGTTGTGCCTGTTTTTTTGGGCGTTCGAGCGGGCTTTCACTACTCGCTGTTTCGTGCCTCAACGAGCTCAAACAAACCGTTCAATCCCTAACGCAACTTATTTGCGGGCAACAAAGATAACAAAACACGTTTGTACAAACCTATAAAAAACAGTAAATTCGCCACACTTCAAAAACAAACAGACAGTATGAAATTCGGAATTATAAAAGAACGTAAAAATCCACCAGATAGACGCGTAGTATTTTCACCAGAAAAATTACAAGAAATGCAACAACAATTTCCAGAAGCAGAAATTGTGGTAGAAAGTTCAGATATCCGTATTTTTTCAGACGAACAATATAAAAAAGCAGGATTTACAGTAACAGAAGATGTTACAAATTGCGATGTTTTGTTAGGTGTAAAAGAAGTTCCGTTAGAAAATTTAATACCTAATAAGAAATATTTTTTCTTCAGTCACACCATAAAAAAACAACCTTATAATAGAAAGTTGTTAAAAGCGATGTTAGACAAAAATATAGAGCTGTTTGATCACGAAACCATTACAAAAGAAAACGGAGCACGTTTAATCGGTTTTGGACGTTATGCAGGTTTAGTAGGTGCTTATAACGGATTTAGAGCAATAGGTTTAAGAGAAAACACCTTCAGCTTACCAAAAGTAGAAAACTTACCAGATTTAGATGCTGTAAAAGCCGAACTAGATAAAATTACACTTCCAAATTTAAAAATCTTGCTAACCGGTACAGGAAAAGTTGCTTATGGTGCAAAAGAAATTTTAGATCATTTAGGTATTAAGCAAGTTTCAGATGCTTTGTATTTAACTTCAAAATTTACAGAACCAGTTTATTGCATGGCAGATGTTATGGAATACGCAAAACGTAAAGACGGTAAAGTAGGAGAGAAGTTTGCTTTTTACAAAGACCCAACAGGTTACGAAAGTAATTTTATGCCGTACGCAAAAGAAACAGATTATTTTATTGCAGGTCATTTTTACGGAAATGATGCACCATATTTATTCACTAGAGAAGATGCAAAACATACCGATTTTAATATAAAATATGTAGCCGATATTTCTTGTGATGTAGATGGCCCAGTAGCTTCAACATTAAGAGCTTCAACAATTGCAGATCCTTTTTATGGTTATAATCCACAAACAGAAACCGAAACAACTTTTAAAGATGAAAATGCAATTACAGTAATGGCAGTAGATAATTTACCATGTGAATTACCAAAAGACGCAAGTGAAGGTTTTGGAGAGATGTTTTTAAAACATGTAATAGCAGCATTTTACAATAAAGATAAAGACGGAATTTTAGCTCGCGCAAAAATGACAACTTCGGGAGGAAAACTTTCAGAAAGATATAGTTATTTACAAGATTATGTAGACGGAAAAGAATAATTCATGCTTCAAGACAAACAATTTTTAATAGATACAGCCAAAATGAAAATGCCTTACGGTAAATACAAAGGTGTGTATTTGTCAGACGTTCCAGAAGCATATATTGTTTGGTATAAAAACCATGGTTTTCCAAAAGGGAAACTCGGGAAAATGATGGGTTTTGTTTATGAATTAAAACTAAACGGATTAGAAGATATTCTTAGAAAAGTAAGAGCATAATGAAACCCGCTGAAGAATATATCTTAACACGCCCAGAACCTTTTAAATCTATTTTATTGCATTTGCAAATTGTAATAGAAACAAACTTTCCAGAAGTTGAGTTAAAATTTAAATGGAAAATACCAGTCTATTATTTAAATGGACATCAATTATGTTATATAAATGCTTCTCTCAAAAAAGGATTTGTAGATGTTGGTTTTTGGGCTAAAAATATTCTAGAAGAATATTCAGATGTTATGGTCTCAGAAGGTAGAACTGTTGTAAAATCGTTACGTTATACTTCAATTGAAGATGTTGATAATGAGCTTCTTTTAAAAGTATTAAAAGAAGTTAGCTTACACAGCCACAAAGGGTTTTATAAAAGATAGTTTTTACTGAATTAAAAACTCCAAAACTACATTACCGTCAATAATTAAATAAGCTTCTTTGCTTGATTTAGGAGGAATTATTTTAATAAAACCAGTTGACTCTTTAAAATTTATTTTTGGTTTTTGAGAGTATCTACTACCTTTAAAACCAACAAATACTTTTTGAGTACTCTTTAAATTTTTAATCTGAAATTCAATATAACCTTCTTTGTTTTTCTTAATAACTCCACTTGTTGGGAAAACTAAAGTTAAGTTAGTGTTCAAAAACTTGTGATTATATATAGGTTGCTTGTAAAATGCTGTTTTACTTAATCTTTTTACTCTCAATTGCCAAATAGTTTGTTCAGGGAAATGAGTAAAGAATAATTTTTCCGTCGGAATATCAAAAAAGTAATTCGTAAAACTACGTTTCCATTTTCCGTTTTCTTCGTGTCCAGCTCCCCAAGTTGCATCAAAATAGCGCCATTCATCATTAATTTTTACTGCATTCCAAGCATGATTTGCGTTAAAAATAGGTATTCCTATTTCTTGAGGTGAGTTTCTTATATAACCTTTTATAAATTCATTTTCTATTTTAAGAAGTGTACAGATTTTAGCGAAAACTCTTGCGTAACCTTCGCAAACAGCTTTTTTAGAAGAAAGTGTTTCAGAAACAATTTGATTATTTAACGTTGTTATTTTTTGCTGCTTTTCCTCTTCCGAAGAATAACTAAATGAGTAGCTGGTTTTAGTCGGGCTGTAATATTCGGCTAAATCATAACGGATGTTTTGTGTTAACCAAATATAAGTAGCTCTTACTTTTTCTGTGTCTGAATTAAAATCTTCTGAAATTAAGTCGGCTAATTTTTCAGCAGAAATAAATTTAGGGTAACTTTTTACTTTTGCATCAACGGTACTAAAATATTGTGCATCAGCAGTAGAAATTGTAATCAGAAAAAAGAAAAAGAAAAGTTGTTTCATATTTGAAATTATATAACAACTTTGTTGAGCAAAAATTGTGCCTATAAATTATTCACAGTTTTCCTAATAGCAACCAAATTAGTTAATAATTTCTCTAAGTAGTTTAAATCTAACATGTTTGCTCCGTCAGATTTTGCGTTTGCAGGGTCAAAATGCGTTTCAATAAACAAACCATCTACGTTATTTACAACTCCAGCACGTGCAATAGTTTCAATCATGTCTGGTCTTCCACCTGTAACACCGCTTGTTTGATTTGGTTGTTGTAAAGAATGTGTAACATCTAAAATTGTAGGAGCAAATTCTCTCATTTCAGGAATTCCTCTAAAATCAACAATCATATCTTGGTAACCAAACATAGTTCCTCTATCGGTTATCCAAGCTTTATCAGAGCCACTATCTTTTACTTTTTGAACCGCGTGTTGCATGGCAGCTGGACTCATAAATTGTCCTTTCTTTAAATTAACAACCTTACCAGTTTTTGCAGCCGCAACTACTAAATCGGTTTGCCGAACTAAAAAAGCAGGAATTTGTAAAACATCTACATATTGAGCAGCTAAAGCAGCATCAGACACTTCATGAATATCGGTAACTGTTGGCACGTTAAAAGTCTCAGAAACTTTACGTAAAATTTTTAAGGCTTTTTCATCTCCAATTCCGGTAAAACTATCAATTCTACTTCTATTAGCTTTTTTAAAACTTCCTTTAAAAATATAAGGAATCTCTAATTTATCTGTAATAGAAATTACTTTTTCAGCAATACGCATTGCCATATCTTCACTTTCTATGGCACAAGGACCAGCAAGTAAAAAAAAATTATTAGAATCTGTGTGTTTTATATTTGGAACTAAAGATAAATTCATTGTAAATATTTTATGCAAAAATACAAATTTTAATTAGCTCTATTAAATTGATATTAAAATCAATTTTTAAAAAAAGCATAAAAAAAACCGCATTCAATTAAATGAATGCGGCTAAATTATAAGAATTTTATGCTATAATAATTATTTAATTGTAAAAGATACTCTTCTTACTAATTGTCTAGCTTCTTCTGAGTTCTTGTTTACAGAAGTATCTTCACCTTTACCATTGTATGATAATCTATTTGAAGAAATACCCGCTGCAACTAATACATCGTATACTTTTTTTGCTCTTTTTGTTGATAAAGATTGGTTGCTATTTGTGCTACCTAACTCATCTGCATAACCAGTTAATTCAACTTTAGTAGAAGGGTTTTCAGTTAAGTATTTAGCTACATAGTTAACAGCTTCTAAAGAATATTTTTGGATAGTACTTTTACCAAAGTCAAAATATACATTTTCATACCCTTTGTTTAATAATTCTTTAATAAAATCTACTTTAGGAGCAACAGTAGTTTTTCCTTTTTTAGAATATCTATTATCTAATTCAGTAACTAAAGCAGCTTTGTTATAATCGCTTTTAACACCTGTTAATTTAGCAATTTTAGCTTCAGCAGTTTTTAAACGATTTTCTAAAGCCGTTAACTCGTTAGTTTCTTCAACAGTAGGTTCGTTAGATTCAACATACCAATCTGCATGAGTTTTTTCTTTACCTAAGTAGATGTTAAGACCTACTGAAGCATTAAATAAACCACCATTAAAACCATTACGAGAAGTTCTTCCATTTCCATCAAAAGATATATTTTGGTATAAATGACCAACAACAGAAGCGTCTAAGAATAAAGCAACACGATCTGTTAATTTAACTTGTGGAGTTACACCAAAAACAACATTTATCATTCTGTCCTTTGGAGCATTAGGTTGGTAAGCTTTAAGGTCAGATAAACCAACACCACCATGAATTAATAAGTTAATTCTTTGCGTCCAGTCTCTAAATCCTAAGATTTCACCTGCATTAACAACACCTTCTATAGTTCCTCTATAATAATCAGTGTCAAAAGGCTTTCCTCCGTCAGCTTCAGAAAATTGATTAAATCCGAAATCTACACGTAAACCAAATTTTTCGTTAATCATGTATCTTCCACCAATATTTGCTTGCCAAAAATCTGGAGTATCAGTTCCATATCCAGAAGACAATGGGAAAACTGGTTTGTGTACACCAACACCTAAATCTATAGACCATTGATTAAATTCTTGTGCGTTAGCTTCTGTCATTGTACAGAATACTACAACTAATAATAATACTATTTTTTTCATAATTATTTTATTTAAAAAAATTTTCGAGGCGCAAAGATAGCTATAATGTTAACATTGACTATGTTAAATTTTATTATTTTTTTTGTAAATTTTAATGCTTTAATGTTAAGAAAAAAGTTGTTTTATTGTTGAGGTGAAAATCTTCAAAAACACGTATTTTAATTAGCTATCTTTAACCTTTTAAAAATGTATTCAAAATGAAAAAAATCACATTAATTTTAAGTGCCTTAGTAGTTTTTATTTCTTGTAAAGAAACTAAAAGTGTAACCAGTCAAAAGAAATCTAACGTTGTAGAAAAAGCACAAGCTACAATAGATAGTGTAACGGTAAGAAAACACTTGTATACTTTAGCTTCTGATGATATGGAAGGAAGAGGAACAGGAACTCCAGGAATAGAAAAAGCAGCAGTTTATATAGAAAATGAGTTTAAACGTATTGGTTTAAAAACGTTTAAAGACTTGGCAGATTATCGTCAAACATTTACATTTAAAAATAGAAGAACAGGAGAAGATATTACGAGTAGTAATATTATAGGTGTTTTAGAAGGTAAAAGTAAAAAGGAAGAAATTGTAATAGTTTCTGCACATTACGATCACTTAGGAATGAAAAAAGATGGTGAAGGAGATTTAATTTTTAATGGAGCAAATGATGATGCTTCTGGTGTAGCAGGAGTTTTAGTGTTAGCCGAATATTTTAAAAGCGTTGGAAACGAAAGGACAATTGTTTTTGCGGCTTTTACAGGTGAAGAAATGGGCTTAATTGGTTCTACAGAATTTGGAAAAGGAATTGATGCTTCTAAATTTGTTGCTGGAATTAATTTAGAAATGATTGGTAAAACACCAAGTTTTGGGCCAAATACTGCATGGTTAACAGGTTTTGAACGTTCTGATTTTGGTAAAATAATTCAGAAAAACTTAGAAGGAACAGGTTATCAATTATTTCCAGATCCATATAAAAAATTTAATTTATTTTTTAGATCAGACAATGCTTCTTTAGCGCGCTTAGGAGTTCCATCTCATACATTTTCTACAACACCAATTGATGTAGATAAAGATTATCATAAAGTATCTGACGAAGCAGCAACTTTAAACATGACTGTGGTTACCCAAACTATACAGGCAGTTGCAAAAGGAACTGAAAGTATTATTAACGGAAAAGACACACCAACAAGAGTAGTAATAAAAGAGTAATTGCGTAATTCGCATTTTTAGTATTGGTTATTTTTTAAATTGTTAAAATTTTCACAATATTTTTATTATATTCGTGAGATTTTAATTTAAAACCCTCAATTATGAAAAAACTACTTTACGCATTAACTTTACTATTACTTATTGCTTCATGTTCTAATGATGAAATTCTAGAACAACAAACAATAGATAATCAAGAACTACTTTCAAGAGCTGATATCAATAAAATTATAGATAATTCACTTCAAACTACAGGAGATTTCGATTGGTCAAAAGCCGATGCAAAAACTATTTATAGTGCTGTTAAATTAGGTGATGGAATTCTAACAATTGGTTATGGTTATTCTTCTGATGAATTTGCTAAATCATCATCTTCAAAAGATGTAAAAGATGATATTCTAAATGTTATTTACAAAACGGAAGAGCTAAGTAATACAAAAGCTAGGAGTGAAGCAGAAATATTTTCACATGAAGATATAAATGTATTTGATATTCAAATTAAAAACTTTGCAACTGTAGAAAAATTATTAAAACAAGGAAGAGTTAGATACATAGAACCAACAGGATATGATTATTTTAATGAGCAAGAAGTACAAGCTCGTTCTTCTAGTTCTTCATCTGGTTCTGGTTGCGGTTATGAGTCTTCAACTTTATCTTCAGCAGATTATAGAACTATAGCCCCAGGATCAAGAGTTCCTTGGTCTTTTGATGCACATAACATTCCTGCAGCATGGAATCATAGTACAGGAGCAGGTGTAACTGTAGCTGTAGTAGATTCAGGATTATCTCCTCAACAAAGCTTAATGAACCAAGATTTTAACGATGGAGATTCTTCAGGAAGATTTGTTCAAAAATATGGAACCTTTGTAGATTCTTGGTGGTCTTGGTCTAATAATTACGACGGTGTGCACGATAAATGTGGTCATGGGACAAGCATGGCATCAGTAGCAACTGCGCCAAGAAATAATAACAATTTACCAGTTGGTGTAGCTTACAATGCAAATTTAGTTTCTTATAGAGCAGTAGAAAATGTAATAATTAACGATTATCACGAAAAAAGAGGAGTTTCAGAAGCTTTAACAGCTTTAGGAAAACGTAGCGATGTAAAAGTAATTTCTATGTCAATAGGTTCTCCATTTAGTATTGGTAAAGTAAAAGATGCCGTAAGATATGCGTATGGTAAAGGGAAAATGATAATTGCAGCAGGCGGAACATCAACAAGTTTTACAACTTGGTACGGAGTAATTTTTCCAGCAAGTATGAGCGAAACGGTAGCTGTAACAGGTGTAAAAGAAGGTCAATACAGTAAATGTGATGTTTGTCATACAGGTTCTAAAATAGATTTTACGGTACAAATGCAACGTACAAATGGTACAAGTAATAAAGTGCCAGTTTTAAGTTATTATAACGGTCAAGCAGATTATGTAGGCGGTTCTTCTGTGGCAACGGCAACAACAGCAGGTATTGCAGCGTTGGTTTGGGCAAAACACCCAACTTGGTCGCGCACACAAGTATTAAATAAAATGAAGCAATCTGCAGATTTTTATCCAAGTAAACACTCTAAATATGGCTATGGAAACATAGACGCTTTGGAGGCGGTTCAATAATAAACAACTAACTGAACCTAAAAGTCTTGTAAGAAATTGCAAGACTTTTTTTATTTTTATGGAATAATTTTTGCTTTATATTTGGGCGTTCGAGCGGGCTTTCCATTATATCTTTTTTTGAGAAAAACAAAAAAAGGATGTCATTACAATCCCTAACGCAAAACCGAGCAATCAATAAAAAAAGAAAAAAATGAAACATTTAAAATACCTTTTACTATTCTTAGTTGTAGCCTGTTCATCACCAAAAATTGTATATGATTATGATACACAAGAAGATTTTACAACATATAAAACCTTTAATTTTTTTAGTGATGCAGGAAAAGGATTAAACGATTTTGATATAAAAAGAATAGAATCAACTATAGAAAATACACTTAATAAACAAGGTTTAAAATTATCAGAAACACCAGATTTTTATATTAATTATTCATCTAAAGAATTAGAAAAAGAAGAAGACAATAATGTAGGAGTTGGAATTGGAGGAGGAAATGGCGGATTTGGAATTGGTGTTTCAACCGGTATTTCACTTGGTGCAGAAAAAAGGTTACAGCAATTAACAATAGATTTTGTTTCTGCAAAAGAAGATCAACTATTCTGGCAATCTATTTCAGAAAGTTTATTAAAAGTAAAAGCAGCACCAGAAGAAAGAACTAAACATTATCAATCTTTACTACCAAAAGTGTTTTCTGAATTCCCTCCAAAAAAGAAAAAATAATGGCCTATAATGAGTTTTTAGTTGATAGAGTAGCTCAGTTTTTTAGAGAAAAAAGTATTCATTTTAATGCTAAAAAAATGTTTGGCGGATTTGTTTTTATGATAGACAATAAAATGTGTGTTGGAGTAATGAAAGACCAAATCATGGCTAGAATTAATCCTGATATTTTTGAAAAATCTATATTAAAGGAAGGTTGTAAACCAATGGACTTTACAGGAAAAAAAATGAAAGGATTTGTTTATTTAAGTGATGAAGCCATAGATTTGGAAGACGATTTACATTATTGGTTGCAACTAGCATTAGACTTTAATCCGTTAGCAAAAGCAAGTAAAAAAAGAAAATCCTCTAAAAGTTAATTTAGAGGATTTTTTTATATTGTAATAAGAGTTTTCTTAAAACTGATATTTTACAGAAAGTGCAACATCAGAATTTAAACCGCTTAAACCTCCAGAAATTCCAATTTCTGGTCTGTAATCTACAGAAAGTAATATTGGAGTATCAAAATCATATTCAATACCAACAACACCTGCAGCATAAATTCCAGTTCCTCCAGCTGAAACTATTCCACCACCAGCACCAGCGTACCAGTTAAACTTGTCTTCTAAATTCCAAACCCATTGGTATAAACCAGTTGCTTTAAAATTTGTAAATTCATTAGCCAAACCTAAATCAATTTCTAAACGATTGTTTTCTCCTAATGCTCTTTGGTAGGTAATTTCTCCACCAACTCCGTTTCCACCACTAAAGCGTAAACCGATTGCGTTTTCAGAAATATCTTGTGCATTTGCAGAAAAAGCTCCTGCGATAATTAATCCTAAACTTAAAAGTATTTTTTTCATAATTGTATTTTTAATATGAGGTTGCAAATATACAACGCTATTTTACATTAATTCTAATTCCTTCACTATTACTACTAAATTCTGGAGCATACATGCTTTGTATTGTTGTAATTCCGTTGCTAAAGTTACCAGCATTATTTACACGAACATCGTATTCAAAAACATAGACTCCTTTAGGTAAACGATCAAAAAAGAAATTTGTTGCCGCATCTTTTGTACTTTCATAATATCCCAAACCATCTTGCCATTTATATTGGGATAAAACATTTATAGGTTCTACTCCAGAAGCTCGCATGTCTTTCATATGAATAAATTCTATTGCTCTATCTACACGTAGTTCTATGCGAACAGTAATTAAATCACCTATATTTAATTCGGTATTCTCTTTAATTTCTTGTAATTCTTTTCCTGTATCTGAATTTACTTTTAAGAATAGTTTTTTCTTCAATTTTAAAGGAGTTTCAGCTGAGGTTATTTTTGTCTAAATCTTCAAAATATTGCCAATACAAACCGCCCCAAGCAATTCCATTTCCTTTTTTAGCAATTGTTACATCTGCCATTTTTGGTGTAATTTCTTGTGCATTCCACGACGTTTTAAAATAACCAGTTCCAGCTTCTATTGCAATGTCTTTCATTTTTGAAGGTTCAATTTTTATATCACCTAAATTAATATCAACCATATCAGTTATAGAAATCCAATCGCTTCCGTTTAATAATAATGCATATACAGCTTCAGATGTTGCTTTGGTAGTTTTCCAACTATTTGTTTGCTTATTCTTTAGCAGCCAGATTTTTAGATTATCGATATTATTCAGATTCCTCTTCGCACTTTCAGGCTCATTCGGAATGACACCAACTTCAGAAAACGTTTCAATCATCAATGCTTGTGTTTCTACAGGTGCTTGATAATAGTAATAACCAGCAGTGTTTTCTTTCCAATACATTCCTAATTCATCAGAAGTAATACTATTTTCTTCTAGCGATTTTACAATTTTATTGGCAATAGATTTTTCTCCAGTTCTAAACTGAATCAATGCAATTTGCCCTTTGCGTACAAGTTGTAATCGTTCCAATAAGTTGCAGATTGTTGTGTATAATAATCAACAGCTTCTCTGGTTTTCTTGTTGAATTGTTTATCAATATAAAAACTACGCATGTATAAATATTGTAAAGCGAAATAACTTAGATGATTTTGTTTTAAGAATTCCTCATACTTTTTCTGACCGTTTTTAGCTTTAATTTTTGCAGCTCTTTTTAATAAATCGTCATATTTTTCAACAATTTCTTCATCCAAAAATTGAACAGCTTTATCAAGCATTTGTTGTGTGTCTTTGTCTAAATCTGTTACACCTAATTTTTGTAAATGCCCCAAAACCAGAAGCAATGTAGTTTGTAATAAAAAGCACTCGGATATCTTCCGCCTTTAAACCAAGGGAAACCACCAGAATTCATCTGAATTTCTTGTAACTTCTTAATAGATTTTGATTGCTCATCCTTCATTTTCGATAAATCGAACAACAACGCAATTCGTTTCTTTTGTTCCGTTTCCGATTGCGAATCACGCAACCAAGGCGTTTCTTGAATGATTAACGATTTTAATTCTTGATTCTTCTCTAAATTACTTAATAAAGCATCCGAAGATTTTCCATTGAGTAAAAACTTCTTGAATTTTCTGATTCGAATTTGCAACATGCGTAGCCAACGTATTTGCGTAATATCTAGAGAAAGTTTGCTCTGCACATTCATATGGATATTCCATTAAATACGGTAACGCTTGTATTGCGTACCAAGCTGGATTAGACGTCATCTCCAAACGTTAATTTATGGTTACTTAATGTTGATGAACTGTTATTCTTCAACTTATCTAACGTAAATGTTTTTGTCTGATTTGAACGAATCCACATTGGTAACGTTTTCTGTAACCAGCATTCTGTTTGTTAAAACAGGCAATGCATTTTGTTCTCCATCGGAAAAATCGCCAGCTTTTGCAATTACTTTATATTGAACTGCTCCAATGTTTTCAGGAATTGATAATGTCCAAGAAACATTTGTGTTTCCGTTTTTATCTACTGTAAAGTTTTTGTTTTTCTCTAAATTGTTTAAAGCGGTATTAATTTCTGCGCCAGTAATTGCATTGGTAAGTTGTAATTGCGCAAAACCATTTAATATTTTTCTGTTAAATTACTGATTTTAGAACTGAAGATAATTTTATCTCCTTCACGTAAAAAACGAGGTGCATTTGGTACAACCATTAACTCTTTTTGCGTTACTGCTTTTAATGTTTTAGTTGCCGATTGCAATGTTTTTGTATGTGCTAACAATTGCAATTTCCAACGTGTTAATGCTTCTGGAGCTGTAAATTTAAAACTCACGTTTCCTTTTTTATCTGTTTGTAACTGCGGAAAAAGAAGGCGGTTTCTTGGAGGTTTTTACGTGCTTTTACATTAGCTAACTCCGAATCTAATT